>JAYEJW010000225.1:0-2637 GCA_034716535.1 Pseudomonadota bacterium | reverse complement strand
TCTATAACGAGATCACCGACAAGGCGTTGAAAAACGAAGAGCAATAGATATCCCGAATCCCTGCATCACGCCGACCTGGCCGGGGGAGCCGTAGGTCGGGTTAGGCGCGATCGTAGGGCACTGAATTTTGGCGACAAACCGCGCACGCGCCGTAACCCGACACCTCCCCTCACACCTGCCGTACGAGATAATCGAACGCGGCCAGGGCCGCCCGCGCTCCGTCTCCGACGGCAATGATGACCTGTTTCTCGCGGCCGTCCGTCACGTCCCCGGCCGCGAAAATGCCGCGCACGCCCGTATCCATCTGGCGATCGACATGGATCTCCCCGCGACGGTTGGTCTCCAGCAGATCCAACGCGAAATCCGAGTTGGGCGAGAGACCGACTTCCACGAAAACAGCGTCTAGGGCCAGCCGTTTCAGCTCGCCGGACGTGCGGTCCCTGATGCTGAGCCCGTCCACGCGGCCGTTGCCGTGGATCTCCACGGGGACGTGGTCCTCATAGCTCTCCACGTCGGAGGCCGACACCTTGTCCTGCAGGATGGTATCGCCCGACCAGGGATCGCGTGAGACCAGATAGATTTTGCTCGCGATCCCTGCCATTTCGATCGCCGCCTCCAGCGCCGAGTTGCCGCCGCCGACCACCGCGATGGCTTTGCCACGGAACAGCGGACCGTCGCAGGTGGTGCAGTACACCACGCCTTTTCCGGCCAGTTCCTTCTCCCCCGGGACATTGAGCTTGCGCTTGAAGGCGCCGCTCGCCAGGATCAGTGCCCGGGCCCGTATCTCCCTTCCGGACGCCGTGGTGAGCACCTTGCAGCGCCCGTCCATGCCGATGCCGGTGACCTGCTCCCCGATGAGCTTCTCGATGCCGTACTGCTCGGCGTGCTGCTCGAATTGCCCCACCAGGTCCGGCCCCGTCACCGTATTGATGCCGGGATAGTTGGCGATCTCCGGGGTGATGCCCATCTGGCCCCCAACATCCAGACTGACGACGACGGTCGAGAGGTTCTTTCGGCCCGCATACAAGGCGGCGGACATCCCGGCCGGACCTGCGCCCACGATGGCGATGTCGTAGATCTTCCCCGGTGCGTCGCCGCGGTCGATGCCGAGCAGTCGATCCAGGTCTCCCCGCGCGTTGAACTGGGCGAGGTCGTCATAGCCGCCGATGGAGCCTCCGTCTATGAAGATCTGCGGCACGGTCTGGCGTCGCGAGCGTTCCACCATCTCCCTCTCCCTTGCCTCGTCCGAGGTGACATCGATCTCCTCATAGTCCAGGCCCTTTGAGCGCAGCAGCGCCTTGGCCTTGTTGCAGTAGGGGCACCAGTCTTTGGAATAGATCTCGATGTTTGCCATGGTCGTTTCTCGATTCGTTCCACAGGATTGCTCAACAGACCCGGCCCGGGGCCGGGTCGTTTCAGTCGGTCGTTATTTGGTGTCGGACGCTTCCCTGACGCTGTTGATGTGCTCGACGGCCTCCTCGGTGCTAGTTGGTGTGTCGACCCGCGGTCACACCGCCGTCTACGGGGAGTACAATACCGGTAATCCAGTCAGCCTGCTCGCTTGCCAGGAAAAGAATGGCCGAGGCCACATCCCTTGGCTGTCCGTTTCGCCCCAACGGATGGAACCCATTGAACGTCGGTAACACCTCGTTGACTTTCTCATCGCTCATGAAGCTGTTGTATACCGGGGTTTCCACCACGGCGGGCGCCACGGCATTCACCCGGACGCGGTCTGCCGCAAACTCGATCGCCAGGTTCCTGGTCAGGGCGTGGACGCCTGCCTTGGCGGCTGAGTAGGCGCTCGACGGTGTGGCGCCGATCGCTTGGCCGGCCCACATCGACCCCGTGTTCACGATCGCGCCCCCGCCGCGCCTCTGCATTTCAGGAATCGCCGCTTGTGAAGCGAAGAAGGTGCCGCGGAGAATGGTGTTCAGATAGGCGTTGAAGTCCGCCTCGGTATGATCGAGGAACGGCGTGGGCTTGAAGATGCCTGCGTTGTTGACCAGTACGTCGACACCCCCGAACCGCTGCACGGCCGTTCGGATCAGCTGCCTTGAGATCTCCGGGTTGCCGATGTCTCCCGGCAGATAGGCGACGCGTTTGCCGGTTGGGTCGAGCGCGGTTATGGCTTCCTGGAGCTTCAACTCACGCCGGCCGTTCAGTACCACATTGGCGCCGCGGTCCAGAAAGGCCTGCGCCGTCTCCCGGCCGATGCCCGTGCCGCCGCCGGTGATGACGGCTACCCTGTTTGCGAATTGCATGGTCTTCTCTCCTCAGTTTGGTTCAGCAGGCGTCGACGAAACGGCCTGTCATCTCCATTAGATCAATCGCCGTGCCAGTCTCGGATGTGCGGGCAAGCGGCGGTTTTTTATGGAAAAAACACCCATCTTCTCGGGACTTGTCGGGAGACGAGAATTCGTAAGAAACGAGTATTCGTTGTGGTCGGAACGAGATGTCGCGAGCCCTTGACGTCAACTTGCTCCCGGCTCGGAGCAAGGTTTTCAGTAGACTAGTGTCTGAATGGAAACTCGGTTTTATTCGCCGGCACCGGCATCCCCGAATGGCCGCCGCGGCACGTTTTCACTCAATAACGAATCAGTTGACGGGAATGGGCGACATTAATGAGAGCGAATCTCA
>JAYEJW010000224.1:0-2642 GCA_034716535.1 Pseudomonadota bacterium | reverse complement strand
CGAGGAGGTTCGCAAAGCGACGACACTGACCCTCGACGTCGCAGCGAATGCGATCGAGGGCGGCCGTGAAAAGGTCGGGGGTCTGAGGGCGAGTGTCCGTTACGCGAACTCTCGCCTACGGGTGTCGGTGTCGGAATTGGCGTATCTGGGAGGAAACATCGATGGCGACGCCGACGCGAGTTTCGCCCGCTCGCCTCCAACGCTGAAGCTCAATGCGGCGGCACGCAGGCTCAGCCTGGAGCGATTGTTCAGGAGACTGGATACAGCGCCCGTGGCGTCGGGTCCGCTCGACCTCGACGTCGCCGTTACCGCGAACGGTGCGGATCCGCATGCGCTGCTGGCCTCCATGAGCGGCAAGATCTCAGGGTCGATCTGGGGTGGCAGCTTGGCCGACAGGACGATCAATCTTGCTGGTCAGAGGACCATCGAATGGCTGTTCACCCCCACCGCCGACGGCAGCGCACCCCTGGTGTGCTTCGTGACTCGGTTCGAATTCGATGATGGGATCGGAAGCGCCCGACAACTGGTGCTGGAGACCGACAAGGTGCAGGCCGTAGGCACGGGGACGCTCAATCTGCGCGAGGAGTCGATGGACTTCGTGTTCACCCCGCGCGCGAAGCGGAACGACCTCGTCGGCAAGGTCGGCCCCATCCGCGTCAGCGGCCCGCTATCGAACCCCGATATCGACGTGGCGGACGGCGCTCGCGCTGCGAAGGTGGTTACAGAGACAATCAGCCTTCCGTTGCGTCTGCTGCACCCGCTCGTCGACGGGGACGGCAAGCCATCGCCCGCGCACAAACCGTGCGTCCTTGTCCCTGGAAGTGAATAGCCAAACGCCCTCAACTGCCTAACAGGACCCAAAGCTGGACCCCAACGGTTGGACAGGGATTGAAGGATCCGGGGCCAGGTCTCCCATTGCCCATGCCAACTAACCCGCCATCCTTTGGCGAGACAGGGGTCTTTCCTCTTGCCCTCGCGCACTGCCCTGCTGATGCGGGAAGAGTGGAGGCCGACATTGTCGCCGACCTCCCGCATCCCGTAGCCGCCACAGAAAAAGGGGCAGCGGAGTATTCCGGTGACCCTTTGTTTTTATGGCGTCCCCACGGGGATTCGAACCCCGGTTGCCGCCGTGAAAGGGCGGTGTCCTAGGCCTCTAGACGATGGGGACTTTATCGTTTTCCAGAAAAAATCCGGTCGCAAGGCTCGACCGGATTCGCTGAAGTTTGGTGGAGCCAGGCGGGATCGAACCGCCGACCTCAACACTGCCAGTGTTGCGCTCTCCCAGCTGAGCTATGGCCCCGTCAATTGAGACGCGAAATACTATCGCTGCGAACAGGGGCTGTCTAGTCTTTTTTTCCTGCGGGGCGGTCCTACTCTACTGAGTTCGACGGGCTTCGCCGCAGAAGCCCCGGGGCGGGCGATGGCGTCACTCTCGGACTCGCTTCATCCAAGCTTGCACAGCGCAAGCCGGCGGGGCATGTTATGCGTCCGCGGTTCTGCTCAACTTTTTGGAGTCTCTCAGCAATGAAACGCATCCTCTTGTTCGTCGCCACGAACTTCGCCGTGCTGTTCGTCATCAGCGTGGTCTTCAAGCTGCTCGGCTTCGAAGGCCTGCTCCAAGCCAACAACGTGGACCTGAACCTTGGCGCCGTGCTGGTCTACGCCGCGCTGATCGGATTCGCCGGATCGCTGATCTCGCTCTTTATGTCCAAGGGGATGGCGAAGCGCTCCATGGGCGTGCAGATCATCGAACAGCCGACGACCCCGTTCGAGCGCTGGCTCATGGATACCGTTGCCGGCCAGGCGCAGGCCTCGGGCATCGAGATGCCGGACGTGGGCATCTTCGACTCGCCGGACCCCAACGCCTTTGCGACCGGCTGGAACCGCAACGACGCCCTTGTTGCGGTCAGCACGGGGTTGCTGCAGCACATGACCAAGGACGAGGTCGAGGCGGTTGTGGGTCACGAGATCAGCCACGTGGCCAACGGCGACATGGTGACCCTGACCCTGGTCCAGGGGGTGGTGAACACCTTCGTGGTCTTTCTCTCCACGGTCATCGGCCACGTGGTCGATCGGGTGGTGTTCAAGACCGAGCAGGGCCACGGCCCCGCCTATTTCATCGTATCCATCATCGCTCAGGTACTCCTGTCCATCCTGGCGACCATGATCGTGATGTGGTTCTCCCGCTATCGGGAGTTCCGCGCCGACGCCGGCGGCGCCCGGTTGACCAGCAATCGGAAGATGGCTGATGCGCTGCGCCGGCTTCAAATGGCGCACGAGCCGCAGGATCTGCCGTCGGGTGAATTCGCCGCCTTCGGCATCAACGGCGGCATCGGCGAGGGACTCAAGCGTCTGTTCATGAGCCACCCGCCCCTCGAAGAGCGCATCGCCGCCCTTCAGGGGCGTGCCTGACCTGCTTCCGACGGCCCGGGAGCGGGAACCACCGGGGTTCGCTTCCTTGGGCCTCACCAGGCTGCTCGTCGGTGGCGACCTGCACACCATCAGTCAGACCAACGGATCGGAGAGACCATCGTGTGGCGAAATACGGACAACTCCTACGGCCTTGTCGCCGTGCTCATGCACTGGCTTGTGGCGGTCGCCACTGTGGGGCTGTTCGCAATCGGCCTGTGGATGACGAACCT
>JAYEJW010000223.1:0-2643 GCA_034716535.1 Pseudomonadota bacterium | reverse complement strand
CCTTTAACAAACGCTCCCAGCTGGCCTCGCTCTGCTCGACCTTGAGAAAACCGGGCGAGTACCAAGTGCGTGTCGTTTTCTGGCGGCTCACCAGAACGGGCGTCCACCAGGGGTCCCAATGGTTTTCCTCTACCGCCCGGCGGGCTTTTTCCAGGGCCTCATCGGCCCTGCCGTCGGAGTTCGGGTTCTCGCTTTGGAGATGGTTAAGGAACTGCGGCAGCATGGCGTCGAGCTGTTGCGGCGGACCGTTACCGTCCGCAATGAGCGCTACCGGAATGCCGCTCTGCAGCAGGATCGCGCCGGCTTTCATCAAACCGCACCGTTGATCGCTGATGCGATTGCTCTCCGCGTCCTCACATGTCCCGGAGACCAGGACCAAGGCCCGTGGGGGTACGCGCAGATCTCCGATTCGATCAACCAGATCTCGTGTGGCTACCGGTGATGCATCACCGTTCCTGTCTTCCAACAGCACCATGGTTCTGCGGTCGTCGATCGTAAAGTGGCATACCAGATAAAGGATATCCCATCCTTGTGGGTCCGACAGTGCTTCAACAAGATCGTCCAACGTTGCGCGGTCTGCAGTCTCGGAAAGCTGCTCTGCGGTAAGTCCATCGAGGCGTTGTACAGCCAAGTTCTCCTGTTGTCTGCGGACGATTGGCTGGAGTTTATCGCCGTGCTCCCGCAGTGATCCGTCCGACGGCACCGATACGACGACGAGGGCTCGCGGGTTGCCCATCGGTTTCGCCCGCAAGTGCACTTCCCGCCAGCGCTGATCGGAGCCCATAACATGCCGGGAAAACGCAATCGCGGGCCATTTGCCGTCGTCTGCCGAGGGGTCCATCAGCCATCCGGAGGTTGGGGAAAGAGGATTTTTCAGTGCCTCCCATTGGACCGCATGAAGCTCCATCGCCGTCGGCGATATACAGATACGAATGCGTACGGGGACGTCAAGCTTTTTGGCCTTCAGCAGGGCCTTTTCCAGGATAATGCTGGCCCGCCTGCTTTTTTCCGGAAACAGCGACTCAGTCAGGGTTTTGCCGTAGCTCTCGACATCTTGTGCTTGTTCGGAGAGCGCCTTGGTGTCCAGATAGATGAAATGTGGATAACGCTCGTTATCGTCGTCGGATTGGGTAAGTCGAAGCTCGGCTTGGTAATAGTCGATGTCCCGATGCTGGAGCGTTAGCTCCACTTCGACATATCGATTGTCCCGCCGTGGGTATCCATCCAGTTTGCTATGGTCGGCTGCTCCTTGAGCAATAGCCCCTCCCTTATCGTCCGTACTAGAGCTTTGCGGATCATGAGAGGGGGCTGCTGTTTCCTCACGGTCCTGCGGTGGGGCATCCGGCACTTCCGCCGCGGGTGCTTCGAGATTAAGGAGTTGCGAGCAGTCAGGACGGTCGTAGCTGGATTTACCCCTCATGATTTCTACGATTTCTTCCGCTGCATCGGAGAGGATTTGTCGCGCTACCGTGGAGATTTTCCTGTCGGGGTCTGTGCGTGTATTGGAGAGCGGGATGAGTTCGTTTTTCTCGTTGCGTGCTCCTTTGAGCAGCATCTTCTCCAACCATGGAATAGAGAGGAAGGGGCACGGCTCGACCAGAATGGGGAAAAGACGAACGCCTTTTTCGCAAAGATACGGCAGCTCGGTGTTTCTGATGTAGTCCGAGGTTAGGAAATCGGCCGATATGAGCAGGGCCGCAACTTTCGTGCGTTCTATCGCCTCTGTGATCTTCTGGTCGATAGTGTCGCCCGTGCGTAGTTTTTCTTCGTCAATCCACACCTCTATATTCGGATCCGGTGAGGTGTTCTTAATGATGGCATTCAGTTGCCGGTAGATCTCGGATCGCCAATGCTCATCCTCCCATGAATATGAGACGAAGATTGTATTTTTCATATCTCAATCCGTCCATGTTGAACAACCTGAAAATTACAGATCCGGGGAGACAGGATACTTCCCCGAAGAAGCGCGTTTATAATTATTTTCTTTTTTGATTATCCCTGAGACTCAGTTATTGAGCCCCAGGGGGGAGCACGCTGAACCTGAACCCAAACGAGGAGAGCATCATGGCGAAAAATCAGGTTCAGTTCCAAAGAGGGATCAGTTTGGCACATTTCTTCGAACATTATGACGCCGAAACGCAGGGTCACAGCGTGCTGTTTCGCTGGCGCCGGCCCGACGGTTTCGTGTGCCCGGACAGTAGGTACACAGGCTACTCCGAGATCAGCGGGCGAGCAAACAGGGGTCTTTCTTTTGGCTATGTCTGCATTAGGTGTTGATCGCCCACGGTTGCCAAGTGCAGCATCAGCGACGGAGTGAGCGTGGCGGCGAAGCGCTCGAGGCAGCGTCGCCATCCCAGGTAGTTGGGCAGGTACTTTGTGGCAACGCCATGGAAGCGGACCATCCAGCCCTTCAGTCGACTGTGGTAGGCGTTAGCGTTCTGGATGTGGAAGGCGTGGTCGACGACTCGGATGCCGGCGCTGAGATTGACAGGCGTGTGGGCGATGTGCGTCCGCTCCGCGAAGGGGGAAGGGGCCAGGCTCGAATGGCACTGAGTTAAGCCCAACCGACTGATCCAGGGAGAAATTCGAGGGGGCTGGCTGGCCCGGATGGTAGGCTGGAGGTTGCAACACCACAGCAACCAC
>JAYEJW010000222.1:0-2643 GCA_034716535.1 Pseudomonadota bacterium | reverse complement strand
AGAGGTTCGTCATGAAATGGGTTCGGCAACGCTGCCAAGCGGCCCCGGGCAGCGTTGCGGCGATCGCGTTGCGTAGGCCCTCATGGGCGTCGGAGACGACCAGGGCGACGCCGGAGAGCCCCCGACTCACCAGACCTCTCAAGAAAGCCAGCCAGCCGGCACCGTCCTCAGTGGTGATCACATCAACACCGAGGATCTCGCGATACCCTTCGGCGTTGACCGAGATTGCCTGGACCACGGCAACATTGACGATGCGACCTTCCTCGCGGCTCTTGATCACCATCGCATCGAGCCAGACGAAGGGGTACGGCCCGCTCTGAAGCGGACGGTTGCGGAAGGCCTCGACCATCTCGTCAAGGCTCTGGGCCATCTCGGAGACCCGGGACTTCGACAGCCGGTCGATCCCCATCGCCTGGGCCACCCGCTCGACCTTGCGTGTGGAGACGCCGTTGACATAGCTCTCGGCCACGACCGAAACCAGGGCACGCTCTGCTCGACGCCGCGGCTCCAACAGGAAGTCTGGAAAGTAACTCCCCTCGCGCAGTTTCGGGACCTGGAGCTCGATGCTCCCGACCCGGGTATCCCAGCCCCTTGTGCGATACCCGTTGCGACGGTTGACCCGCTCCGGCGAGCGGCTGCCGTAGGCCGCACCACAGGCGGCATCGACATCGGCACTCATCAAGATCTGGGCGAAAGCGGTCACCATCTCCCGCAACAGATCACTCCCGTGCTCCTCAAAGCCCTGACCTGGATCAGAAACATATGAGACAGCGGTAGTCGTCGTCGGGGCTGTGTGTAGCTGTGGGAATCCCGTCAGGGATTTCCAAGGGGCTGTGGGAAGGGTGGGAGGCGGTTGGGAGGGTGTGGGGCCTTCCGCGCTTTCCATCAGGCCTGTCAGCTTCCACAGCCCTTGACAGACAGCAAAAGGGGGCCGACCCTTGGGTTTGACGAAAAACCAAACCAGAGCAGGACTCTGGGAAAGGAAGGCCCCTTGAGAATCTTCGCACTCGACCGTTCGTTCTACAAGCTCTACCGGCAAGACATCGCTCAGCTCGACCCCGAAGCCAGTAGGCGACTGCGGATCGTCCAAGGCTTCGAGCGTCTTCGACGCCACGGGATCAGTGGCGAGGAAGCCGCTGAGATCCTCGGGCCCAGCCGAGCCACGATCTACCGCTGGAAGCAGCGCCTGGCAAGCTCGGGCCCCCGCGGTTTGGAGCCTGGCTCGCGGCGACCCCGTACGGTTCGCCGGCCTGCCTGGTCTCCCGAACTCGTCTCCCGCGTCGAAGCCTTGCGACGGGAGTTTCCTGCCTGGGGCAAGGAGTCGCTCAGCCCGCTGCTCGAGGCCGAGGGCTTCGGGGCCTCGGAGGCGACTGTCGGCCGCATCCTCCGACATCTGATGGATCGCGGAGTCATCCTGCGCGTGCGCACCCGGCGCCAGAAATACCGCCGGGCTCGCCGGATGCGACGTTTCTATGCCCAGAGACTGCCCAAATCGTGCCCCAGGCCCACGAAAGCGGGCCAACGCATCCAGATCGATACCCTGCATCTGGGCCTCGAACCCGGCCGCTGGCTCAAACACTTCTCGGCCGCCTGCCCGGTGTCGCGCTGGACCGTCGCCGATGTCTACGCTCGGGCCACCAGCACCTCCGCAGCCCGGTTTCTGGCCAAGGTCCTGGAACAATCCCCTTTCCCCATCGAGGGAATCCAAGTCGACGGGGGGAGTGAATTCATGGCCGCTTTCGAAACCGCTTGCCAAAACCACGGCATTCCCCTCTATGTGCTGCCACCCAAGAGCCCCAAGCTCAACGGCACCGTCGAACGCATGCAGGAGACCTGGAGAGGCGAATTCTACGAGGCCTATGACCTGCCCACCACCGTCACCGAACTCAGACCCCTCGTCCAACGATTCCAGAATCTCTATAACACCTATAGACCACATCAAAGCTTGCAAAGGCAAACTCCCGCACGCTATCTTCAAAAACTACTGCCCGGGGTCCGCCTACCACCACTTGTCTCACATGTCCTGAGCTAGGACACGCCCTTGCGGGGGAGCCTACGGTCGGGGAGAATAGCGAGTGAACGTTTGTCGACGCGGGACTCCCCGAGTCCCAGGTTTGAGGAGAGGATCATGGGTTCGATTGACGCCAATCAGTGTCGTCCTGGAAAAAAACTCCTGCTGGACGGCGAGCTGTATTCCGTCCTGGAGCGGGCTCATCACAAGCCCGGCAAGGGCGGTGCCTTTGTCCGGTTCAAACTCAAGGGGATTGTCACCGGTAAAGTGATCGACCATACGGTTCGCGCCGGCTCCAAGATGGAGTCGGCGGATGTCACCACCCAGCCGATGCAGTATCTCTATCAGCAAGGCGAGGACTTCATCTTCATGGAGTTGGAAACCTACGACCAGATCCCCATCTCGGCGGATCTCATCGGTTTCGGTGCCAGTTTCCTCGTTGAAAGCACCGAAGTGCAGGTCACGATGTACGAGGGCAAGGCGATCGGTGTTCAGCTGCCCCAGAAGATGGAGTTCGAGGTCACAGAGACCATCGATGATGCCGACCGTGGCAACACCGCGACGGGTGCCACCAAGGACGCTACCCTCGAAACCGGGATGGTCGTCCAGGTCCCGCTATTCGTCAAGACGGG
>JAYEJW010000221.1:0-13031 GCA_034716535.1 Pseudomonadota bacterium | reverse complement strand
AAAACCACGCGGTAACACATGCTGAACGATGCGCCAGAGAAACGCCTCGCCGGGCAGCGTCTCGGTGCGGCTCTCTCCGGTTTCCCCGTCGATGTAGCGGAAGCTCACGCGGGCGTCGCGGTCGCAGAGGATATTCGATTCGCCGATCACGCCGCGATACAGGTAGCGTGAGAGGTACTCCAGGGCCGGCTCCCCCCGGCCGGCATGGCGGCAATCGACCACCCATTGCTTCGGCACAGCGGCCGGGACGCTCAAACCGTCCTTGGCGATCTCATGCAAGAATTTGCCGCGAAAGACCTTGGCCAGAGCTGTCTGGTTGAACAAGTACTGGTAGCGGGTGCGTTTCCACCGGCCGTGTTTGACATCCACGCCGCCGCCGGGCACCACCACGTGCAGATGCGGGTGATAAGTCAGCCGGCGGCTGTGGGTGTGCAACACGGCGGTCATGCCGATTTCCGCCCCCAGGTGCTTAGGGTCGAGGCCGAACTGCTTGAGCGTTTGGCTGGCGGCCGAGAACAGGGCGGAATAGAGCGTGCGCTGATGGCTCCAGGCCAGGGGCCGCAGCTCGGCCGGCAAGGTAAAGGTGACCAGAAAGTAGTCCACCGGCAACAGCTTCTCGCGTTGACGCTCCAGCCACTGGGTCACCTCGTGGTTCTGGCACTTGGGGCAGCTGCGGTGGCCACAGGAGCAGGGATGCCACTGGGTCTGTCCGCAATCGGTGCAGCGCGCGATCACCTCCCCGGCGGCCGGGGTGCGGCAGCGGGAGATGGCATCGAGTGCATGGAGGTGAGCGGGTAGGAGACGATCGGCGTACTGCGCCTCGAACGCCTCGCGATGATTTTCGATCAGGGTGGCCAGCTCCATGGGGCTAGACCTTTTTCAGATCGACGTGCAGCGAGCCGACCAGACGGTTAACGGTATCGGCGGTATTTTGCTCGGTCGTGTCGGTGAGGTGAGCGTAGAGCGCTGTGGTGGTCGGGCTGCTGTGCCCGAGCAGGGCCTGGATGTGACGCAGGCTCAGACCCTGCTCGAGTAGATGGGTGGCCAGGGAGTGCCTCAGAGAATGAACCGAGATCTTTTTTTTATCCCGCACTCGGCCACCAAGGCTTTCACCGCCTGCTGGACACCGCCGCGGTCCATGTGGGTGGTGGCGTGGCGAATGCGCTCGGGCGAGCCGACGGGATTGGGGAAGAGCAACCGCGGATGCCGATGTTTGGCCCACAAGGCGCGTAGCCCCAGGTAGGTCAGATCCGGCAGCGGCACAAAGCGGTCCTTGTGGCCCTTGCCGCGGCGGATGTGCACGCGCCGGCGCGCCCCGTCGACATCACCGACCTGCAAGGCCAGGGTCTCGCTCAGACGCAGCCCCATGGAATAGGTGGCCAGGACGAAGACCCGATAGCGCAGCTTGCGCGCCGCCCCGATCAGGCCTTCCACCTCGGCCAGCGTGAGCACGTCCGGCAAGGTGCGCACCCGCGGCGGCTTGATCATCTGCACCCACTGCCAGTCGCGCTCGAGCACGTGCTTGTAGAAAAACTGCAACCCGTTGCGATCGACCCGCACCGTCCCCCACGAGTGGCTCTCGACCAATTCGGAGAAGTACTCGCTCAGCTGCTCGGTACTCAGGTGGTCCGGCACGCAATCGAAATACCCGGCCAAACGGCGCACGGCACGGGCATAGACATCGATCGTGCTGGCGCTGTAGCCGTGCAGCTTCAGGGCGCGTACGTGCCGATCGTACAACGCGTCAAGACGTTGTTTTTCGCTGGCAATCATGGGTAAACTCCTGTGAAAGACTGCCCGAAAGTGGGCAGCTCAGGAGCTTACAGGGCGATGGGCGGTTTATCCTGCCGCGGAGCGGCTTCGTTCAACAAGACAGAGAGAGTCTCACGCGAAGCCGCGAAGAGAATCTACTGGCATGATGACTGTTACAGAAACTTAGGCGCTGCTGAATGCCGACGGATCTTGCGACTGAGGTCCGCGGATTGGCACAAACGGCTTGGAGGATGCCCGCTGAGGGATCTCCTTCGGTCGATCTCCACTTGAAAAGGCCCAGCCCCGGCCCCTGAACCCGCCCATGTACAGAGCCCGCGCCATGCTTGCCGCGTTGCTGCCGCTGCTGATCGTAATCGCTGCCTCCCGTGGCATGCCACTGTTCGGGGCCGTGCTGGCGCGTCAACCCCTGGAGCAGTTCCTGAGGATTACCGCACGTTCTGTTTGAACGACGGCACCTGGGCGTTTTTCGCGCGGGAGAAGTTTGCGAAGGTGACGTTCACGGTCACCAAAGGCACGTCCTTGAAGTTGGCGTCCGCGACGTTGGCGTGGCGCAACACCGCGCCCATCATCTGAACACCTTCCAGATCTGCCCGAGCGAGATCGGCGTGATGGAGGTTGACGTCGCGCAGAGAAACGCCCCGCAGGTCGGCATCCACCAGGCTCGCCTCCCGCATGTTGGCGAGATTGAGCACCACCGGGATGCGGTCTGCGCCGCCGCCCAATCTGGCCCGGTCCATCCGCGCCCGGAAGAGCCTCGCGCCGTTCATGTGCGTACTCTGGATGTCCGCGTCGCTGAGGTCGGCGTCGGTCAGAACACACTCGATCAGCAACGAGCCCTGTACCTGCACCCGCGGCATCTTCACTTCCCGCAGGACGGCATTGGTGAGGTCCGTGCGCTCGATGAGGGCATCGGACAGATCGGAACCGTGGAGATCCACGTAGCGCATGTCGCAGGAGAGAAAACGGACGCCCCGCATGTCGCAATTGGTGAGCACCGCCCCGCTGCCCGGCGAGCCGTCGCTCAGCTTGGCCTCCTCAAACACCGCGCCGCTGAGATCCGCTCCGTCCAGTTGAGTGCGGATCAGGACAGTACCCTTGAGCCTGGCGCCTGAGAGATCGGCGCCCACGAGGTCTGCCTCCTGCAGCCAAGCGTTGCTCAAATCCGCGCCGCGCAGATCGGCACCGTCGAGAACGTCGTCACGGAAATCCGCACCCTCAAGGCTATCCGCCTCCACGACGCACAGCACCTCACCGGTCTCCTTGTGTCTGATTTCGATCACGATTGCTCTCCCCGCTTGACCTGAATTCCGCGCGCGACAGAAGCAGGCCGCGACTTCCGAGCGATCGGCCCTTGCTCCCCCGCCTGCCCTGAGCCGGTGGCCGACCCGGTCGCCTCACCCGGTTCCGGTCGTTCCTGAGCGTTGGTTGCTGAGCCGCTTTGTGCCTCCGCCGCAGTCTTCTTCCTTTGGATGGCGCGCTTCTTCGCCGAGCGCTGGAGCCCGGAGGTGACAAGCGCCGCTGCCTTATCCGCTGGGGACGCGGCAGGCGCTTCCTGCACGGCGACCGACTCGTCGCGCTGCATCTTGGGCTGTGGCGACGACTCGTCAGCCGGAGTTTTTCCGGATGCCTTCTTTGCCGCCGCCTTCTTCGCCGCGGGGGCCGAACGCTTCTTGCGCGGGGCCTTGGGCTTCGTCGCAGCCTTATCCGCCGTTTTCTTGTCCCTGCCCGCGACCTCCGATCTTCGACGCGCTGTGCTCTTCTTCGCAGTGCCGCCAGCGACCTTAGCGGTGCGCTTGCTCGCCGGCGCTGCACGCGTTGTCCCCTCCGTCTGGCCGCCGGCCTGAGAAGGCGCTGCCGACGCCTCCTCGGCTCGGACCGACACCGGCTCCCTACGCGCCGCGCTTCCCTTCATCGACGCGGACGGCGCCGGAACCGGCTGAGCGCCGCCCCCCCCTCCCGCAGAGGGGCCGGCACCCGATGAGGACGGGCCGCCCGGGGACCGCGGTCCACTGATGGGCGGCGACGGAGGAGCTGGTTTCACGGGACTTGGCCGCCGTTTGCGGAAGAAGTCGCCGAAGAGGGCCTGGAGAAGCCTCCAGATCGACACCAACACCGTAGTGAGTACCCCAAACGCCGCAAAAATGAAGGAAACCAGTGGGCCCCAGATCCGCAGCCACTGGGGTGTTCCCGATGACGTCGCGAGCACGCCTCCGCCGGCGAGCTCCTCGACCTCCGCATAGCGCCCGGAAAGCTCGATCTCGCCGCTCTCGGTCTCTTCCAGATAGAAGTGCTTGCGCAGGCTGATGCAGCCGAGTGGTATGACGATCACCGCCATCAGGGTGGCGACGCCGGCGCCAAACAGCAGACTGACCGCCATGCCCTGGAAGATCGGGTCGTAGATGATGGCCCAGGCACCGGCCATCAGGGTCAGGGAGGTGATGAGGATGGGCCGCATGCGGATCTCGGCGCCCGCCACCGCGGCCTCGCGTACGCTCTTGCCCTTCGCCACCTCGATCTTCACGAACTCCACGATCAGGATGGACTGGCGCACGATAATGCCGCCCAGAGCGATCATCCCGATCATGGAAGTCGCCGTGAACTCCGCACCCATGACCAGGTGCCCCGGAACGATGCCGATCAGGGTCAAGGGAATCGGCGACATGATGAGCCCACCAATGGCGAAGTCCCGGAACTCCCACACGATCAGCCCATAGATCAGCACCAGGGCCGCCATGAAGGCCAGGCCCATGTCGCGGAAGGTCTCGTAGGTGACCGTCCATTCCCCGCTCCACTCGAAGCCCGAGAGCGAGTCGTCGTCCGGCGGCCCGATCAGGCCCATGGGCATGCCGGTCATGGTGACCCCATCTGGGGTGGTGTAATTCTCCAGCAGGTCCTCGACCCCGTACATGCCGTAGATGGGCGCGCCCAGGCGCCCCTCCATCTCCCCCACCACATATTCCATGGGGCGTAGGTCCTTGTGATAGATGATGGGATCTTCCGGCTTCTTGACGAAACGGCCCAGCTCCGCCAGGGGCACGGTCTGACCATCCGGCGTTGCGACAGGCAGGGAGCCCATGGCGTTTAGCTCGGCGCGGTTAGCGAGCGGCAGCTGGAGCACGATATAGGTGGGCTCCAGGACGTTGCCGCGCTTGACATCGCCCACCTTGAAGCCGCCCATGGCCATGGCCAGGTTCTGGTTAATCGAGTCAACGGAGACGCCGCGGCGCACGGCCTTCTCGGTATCGACGTCGAAGCGCCAGTATTCGTAGGGCTCGGCCATGTAGTTGTCGACATCGGCGATGTTCCCCACCTCCTCGAACATGGCCGTCATGTCCGCCGCGACCTGGCGCCTAACATGCTCGTTGGGGCCATATACCTCGGCGACCACGGTCTGCAGCACCGGTGGCCCGGGCGGCATCTCCACCACGGCGATCTTCGCGCCCAGGCTTCGCGCGATGGGCGTCAGCAGTTCCCGCGCCTCGACGGCGAGGGCATGGCTGCCCTTTTCGCGCTCCTTCTTGTCCTTGAGCATCACCAGCAGGTCGCCCTCCCAGGGGCGTTCCCGCAGATAGTAGTGGCGCACCATGCCGTTGAAGTTGAAGGGCTGGGCGGTGCCGGCATAGGTCTGGACGGCCGTGACCTCGGGCATCTCGCGCACCTTTTCGGCGAGCTGACGGACCACATTGGCTGTCTCCGGCAGGGCCGCGCCCTCGGGCATGTTGACGACGACGCTGAACTCCGGCTTGTTGTCGAAGGGCAGCATCTTCACCGGCACCGTTTTGGTGTAGAAGAGCACGCAAACGCCAGCCGTGACGGCGATGATGGAGATCAGGAAGACGATACCGACGAAGCGATTCTCAACTAGCGGCAGCACCAGGGGCCGGTAGATCTTGCTGATGAAGCGGCGGGTGCGCTCCTCGCGGCGCTCCGCCTTGTGCAAGGCCTGCATTTTTGGCCGAACCCGCAGGGCGAACCAGGGCGTGAAGACGAAGGCCGCCACCAGCGAGAAGAACATGGCCGAGGAGCCGAGCACTGGAATAGGCCGCATGTAGGGACCCATCAGGCCGCTCACCCAACCCATGGGCAGCAGGGCCGCAATGATGGTGAAGGTGGCGAGAATGGTCGGGTTGCCCACCTCGTCCACCGCCCGAACCGCATGTGCTATCGATGTCTTACCCACCTCCAACCAGTGGCGGAAGATGTTCTCCACCACAACCGTGGCGTCGTCCACCAGGATGCCGATGGCGAAGATCAGGGCGAACAGGCTGACCCGGTCGATCGTGTAATCGACCATCATGGCCCACCAGATGGTGAGTAGGATGACCACCGGGATCACGGTGATGACCACGAATGCGGCTCGGGCACCGAGACCCACCAGGCACAGGATGGAGACGATGACCGCGGCCTCCAACATGGCCTGCAGCAGCTCGTTGACCTTGTCGTTGGCGGTCTTGCCGTAGTTGCGGGTGATCTCCACGTGGACGTTGTAGGGGATCAGGGTGCCCTTGAGCTTCTCCAACTTCGCGAGGACCGCATTGGCGACGGTCACACCGTTGGTCTTCTCCTTCTTGGCGATGGCCAGCGTGACGGCCTGCTCGCCGTCGGCGTCGTGGGGGCCTTCGTAGGCGGGACCCGTGAAATGGGTGACGATCTGCGCCGTGTCCTCCGGGACGTTCTCGACCACCGCCAAGTCACCCACATAAATGGGCCGGCCGCCCTGGCTTCCGACCACCAGTCGGGCCACGTCGTCTGCGGTGCGCAGGAAGGAGCCGGAGTAGACGTTGTAGGCGGCTCCACCGGATTCCGTCCCCCCCGTCGCGAGCTCGGCATTGGCGGTCTGGATGGTCCCGGCGATGCGGTCCAGGGTGATTCCGTGGCCCGCCAGTCGCTCCATCAACACCTCGACCCGAATCTGGTCCTCACGCCCCCCGACCACGAAGCCCTTACCTGTGTTCTTCACCGAGCCCAGATCCTGGAGCACGTCCAGAGCCAGGGTGCGCAACTGAGCGTCGGTCACTTCCTTGGACCACAGAGTCACCGTGACCAGGGGCACGTCGTCGACGCTCACCGGCTTCACCAGGGGCATCTTCACGTCCGGCGGCATCTTGTCCAGGTTGGACTGGAGCTTGTCGTGAACCTTGACGATGGATGCGCCCATCTCCTCGCCCACGTAGAAGCGCACTGTCACGATCGCCGCGCCGCGCAAGGTGGCCGAGTAGACGTGTCGCACCCCTGGGATCTCCTTCATGATCCGCTCCAGGGGCTCCGTCACCAGGCTCTCCACCTGCTTTGCGGAGGCGCCGGGGTATTGGACGAAGATGTCGATCATCGGCACGGAGATCTGGGGGTCCTCCTGCCGCGGCGTGAAGAACAGCCCGATCAGGCCGATGAAGAGTGCGCCGATCAGCAACATGGGCGTCACCGGCGTATTGATGAAGGCCCGGGCGATGCGTCCCGCAAGACCGAGGGTCTGCGTCTTCTCGCCGCCTAGGGCGAGATCGGCCTCGTTGTTCTCCGGGGATCTGGCGGATTTCTCAACCATGTGCAGGACACTCTTGGGTGACGCGTACCGCGGCGCAGCTTGGCCGCGAACTTCGTGGAGGAAGCGCGAGGAGGGGCAGCGCTACCCGACCCAGGAACGCGCCAGAACGGACCGACACCGTGCAGACTGTGCCGCCGGCCGAAGCTCGAAGACAGCGTGAGCCGCCAACCGACGCCTCCTTCCTCCGGATCCGTTTACGGAACTAAAGATACGTCTCCGTTCCAAACGGTTATTTTTTACCGAAACCACTTTTGAAATTTAGTCCATAACTCTCTCTTTCTCAAGACGTTACCAAGAACTCTACCACGTTTGAGGTTCGAGAGGCTTTGAGAGTCCGCTCTCGCCCGAACCTAATCGGGTGCAAAAGGAACCAGCGATTCCTGGTTGAAATCACGTTGGATTTATATATTAGCATCTGGTAATATACCGTACATCGAGTTGGAAATGAGCCCGAATCGCAAGCTCAAGCGACGGGAGAAAGAGGCCAAGCATGTACTTCGACAACCTCACAATCGCGGGAATCGTGGCAGTATCCTTATATGCTCTCCTGCCCGTGCTATTCGGAAAGGAGATCCTCCGGGTCGAGGACGACACCGCAGAATCCGGGCGACCGTCCGCTCATGGTTCAGACGATATCGCGGTCGCTCCGGGGATCCGGGGCCGCAGCGATTGTCCGGAGCCCTGCCACGAGTCGTAAGCGCGTCCTCCATACCAACCCCGCATCGCCGGGCGCCATAGCCGCGTCGGCGTGGCACACGGCGGGCCTCTTCCCGCGCCGCTGTTATACGGCTTGTATCACGCCCGGTTTCCTGTTCGGGACCGTCGACAGCCCTGCCGGCTCGTAGGTCAGTCCTGCTTCTGGTAGGTACCCACCAGTTCGGTATGCGTCAGAATGTGGCCCTCCATGGCCGCGAGGAGCCGGTTCTTGTTCGGCTCGTTCAGGTCCTCGATCTGCGTGTCGAGGGCGTAGAGGATATGGAAATAGCGATGCCGGCCGATGGGTGGGCATGGGCCTCCGTAGCCCGTCCGGCCCCAACTGTTGACGCCCTCGAGGGTGCCCGCCGGCAACTCCTGCGGCCGCACGGCTTCGGGCAATCCCCCACTATCCGGCGGCAGGTTGTACAGCAGCCAATGATCCCACACCATCTTGGGCGCCGAGGGGTCCGGGGCGTCCGGATCATCGACGATCAACACCAGGCTCTGCGTATCTTGCGGCAGACCGCTCCAGGACAGGTCGGGCGATAGGTCCTCGCCCTCGCATGTAAAGCGGCGAGGTATCTCACCCCCGTCTGAAAACGCGGCTGAGCTCAAGGTCAGAGGCATGGCATCTCTCCTCGTCGTGCGGCCTGATGGTGGATATACCTATTATCGACCATCAGAGCCGGGTCCGAGTTTCTGCTGCCCAAACGATTCAGACGCCGACGTCCGGAAAAGCGGCGCCCAACGAGCTGCAAGCGTGCTCCGGGACCCCGCGTAACTAGCCCCGGCCCAGGGCTCAACGGTCAAGCGGACTTGGGCACCTGCGCGCAGACGTGCTGGGCGAAGCCCGCACCGGCCTCGGCGTACAGATCGAAGACCATGTGGACCCCCGCCTTCTCAAGGACGGGTTCGTCGTCCGGGAACTTGGCGACGGCGCCGATGAGTCCGTCGAAACCCTCCTTCATGAGGTGCTCGGCGGCGAAAATGTTCTCCGAGAGTTGCGGCAGAGCGAGCAGTACAAGGCGGATGCTCCCGTTCTCAAGCTGTAGTCTGTGCCAAAAGTCCGGGTCGGTGGCGCTGCCCTGAATCACGTTTCGCCCGGCATCTCTGTGCGTTGCCACCATATCCGGATCCGCGTCGATCCCCACGGGTTTGCGCCCTTTCTGCAACTTGAGGGTGTCGTACGCCCCGCTCCCCACCCGGCCCATGCCGAGGATGATGACGTCCGCATCGCCGGGGTCTATCTCCGCCTCGTACAGGACCCGCTGGAGTCGCTGTCGCCGGCAGAGGCGCTGGCTCAAACGCTCATAGAGGTCATGGGAGTAACTATTGAGGGGAGAGGCTGCGACAAAAGAGAGCGACAGGGCAATGGCGATGATG
Source organism: Pseudomonadota bacterium (assembly GCA_034716535.1). Taxonomy (GTDB): domain Bacteria; phylum Pseudomonadota; class Gammaproteobacteria; order Chromatiales; family Chromatiaceae; genus JAYEJW01. The sequence goes on along the minus strand of JAYEJW010000221.1, from coordinate 3,637 downwards.
GTCAGCCACTCCGGTGCCAGCCAACCGTTGGCGGCACCGATGGCGGCGACGATGAGTCCGAACTCGCTGTAATTGGACAGGCTCAAGCTTCCAAGGAATGCAGTGCGTGCCCGCAGGTTGAACAACAACAGCAGACGGTAGAAGAACCAGCCCTTGGCGGGAACCGCCGCTAACAGCAGCAGGGCGACGAGCACCATCTCCAAGGTCGGTGCGCCGCTCAGCCCGATGCTCAGGAAGAATCCAACCAGGAACAGGTCCTTGAAGTTCAGCAGCGCCTTCGCAAGCTCCGCGGCCTTGGGGTGGGAGGCGATCAATACGCCCAGGATGAGGGCGCCCAGATCCCCCTTCACGCTCACCAGATCGAAGAACTCGGCGCCACCCAGCCCCAGCGTCAGGCCGAACAGCACCAAGAGCTCCCCGTGACCTGCCCGCTCCAGGATCTGCAGCAGCAAGCGCCGACCCGGGATCAACAGCAACAGAAGCAACGCCCAGATCGTCGGGACCTTGCCCGCCGAGAAGGCGAGGTAGATCACCGCAACCAGGTCCTGCATGATGAGAATGCCGATGGCGATGGTGCCGTATATCGAGCCCGTTTCACCCTTTTCCTCCAGCACCTTGACCGCGAACACCGTACTGGAAAAACTCAGCGCAAAGGCCAGCAGCGCAGCGGTGGGCATATCCAGACCTTGAAGGAACGGCGTGCCGACGGCGCCCAGCGCAAGAAACAGGGGCAGGAGAAACGCGATCACCCCCGCCATGTGGATGCTCGCCACACCCCACACCTGGGGCTGGGCCAAGCTCCTGAGCTTGAGCTTGAGACCGATGGAGAAGAGCAGCAGGGTCACGCCCATCTCCGAGAACTGGGTGATGACCTCGTCCGCTTCCACCCCGAATCCGTGCAGCACGAAGCCCGCCACCAGATACCCCACCAGGGGAGGCAGGCTGACCTGCCGCGCCAGCAAGCCGAGAGCGAAGGCGAGAGAGATCCAGACGACGTCCAGCATGACATGACCTTGTACGAGGATGGCGCCCCTATGGTAATGCGCCGTCCCCTTCGATTCACCCCGCCGTGACCGATCAGTTACGGTATAATTTCACGCTCGAAAAAAGCCCGGTTTGCGGCCCCTGCACCGCTCTCCCATGAATACACAGCACCCCGAAGAAGGTTCACCCGATGTCTGACTACAATGCTGAGGACGTCCGCAACATCGCTCTGGTCGGCCACGCCGGCTCCGGCAAGACCACATTGGTGGAGGCTCTCCTCGCCGCCACCGGGGTCATCTCCGAACCGGGTAGAGTGGAGAAGGGCACGACGGTCTGCGATTTCGATACCCTCGAAAAAGAGCTCCAACACTCGCTGGACGTGGGCATTACCAGCTTCAACGCCCACGGCAAGCACATCAACTTGATCGACACCCCCGGATTCCCGGACTTTCTGGGCCGCAGCGTTTCGGTGCTTCCGGCGGTGGAAACCACCGCAGTCGTCATTAACGCCGAGTCCGGTATCGAGCCCGTCACCCAGCGCATGATGAAGGCGGCGGACAACCGCAACCTATGCCGCATTATCATCGTCAACAAGATCGACGCCGCGGATTCGGATCTCGAGGACCTCACCCGTCAGATCCGCGATTCCTTCGGCGCGGAGTGCCTGCCGATCAACCTGCCCGCGGACTCTGGCCGTCGCGTCATCGACTGCTTTTTCCAGCCCGCCGGCGAAGGCGCGGACTTCTCGTCCATCGCCGAGGCCCATAGCCAGATCATCGATCAAGTGGTGGAGATTGACGAGGAGCTCATGGAGCTCTATCTGGAGCAAGGCGAAGAGCTCGAGCCCGCGCAGCTTCACGACCCCTTCGAGGAGGCCCTGCGCGAAGGCCATTTGATCCCCATCTGCTACGTCTCCGCCGAGACCGGCGCCGGCATCCCGGAGCTGCTGGACATCCTGGTACGGCTCATGCCAAACCCGGCAGAGGGCAATCCTCCGCCCTACATGAAGGGCGAAGGAGCCAAGATGGAGCCCATCGCCGTCAGCCCATCCGCGAAACTGCACGCGTTGGCCCACGTTTTCAAGGTGGTCAACGACCCGTTCCGAGGCAAGCTCGGGGTCTTCCGCATCCACCAGGGGCGTATCACGCCGAACAGCCAGCTCTTCATCGGTGACGCCCGCAAGGCGTTCAAGGTCAACCACCTCTTCCGCCTCCACGGCAACGAGCAGATCGAAGTGGACGAGGGCGTACCCGGGGACATCTTGGCGGTGGCGCGGGTCGACGATATCCACTTCGATGCCGTGCTCCACGACTCCCACGACGAGGACCACCACCATCTGCGCTCCATCGAGTGTCCGGTTCCTCTCTTCGGACTTGCGATCAGCCCCGCGAAGCGCGGCGACGAGCAGAAGCTCACCGACGCCCTCCATAAGCTGGAATCCGAGGACCCTTGCTTCCACATCGAGCACAACGCCTCCGCCAACGAGACCGTCATGCGGGGCCTGGGGGAGCTGCATCTGAGGGTGCTCCTGCGGCGGCTCTCCGAGCAGTTCCACGTCGACGTGGACACCAAGCCCCCGAGCATTGCCTACCGCGAGACCATCACTGCTCCCGCAGAAGGACACCACCGGCACAAGAAGCAGACAGGCGGTGCCGGCCAGTTCGGCGAGGTCTACCTGCGCGTGGAGCCCCTGGAGCGGGGCGCCGGCTTCGAGTTCGTGGACGCGGTCGTCGGCGGCGTCATTCCGGGCCAGTTCATCCCCTCCGTGGAGAAAGGCGTTCGCCAGGTGCTGCAGGAAGGCGCCATCGCGGGCCACCCAATGCAGGACCTCCGTGTGACGCTCTACGACGGCAAGTACCACCCGGTGGATTCCAAGGACATCGCCTTCGCCACCGCCGGGAAAAAGGCCTTCCAGGGTGCAGTCGACAAGGCCAAGCCCGTCATCCTGGAGCCCATTGTCAAGATCCGTATCGTCGCTCAGGACAGCGCCATGGGCGACCTGGCCGGCGACCTCTCCGGCCGGCGCGGCCGTATCAACGGCAGCGAAACGAAGAGCCTCGGGCGCATCGCCATCGACGGCGTCGTGCCCCTGGCGGAGCTGGATGGCTACGAATCGCGGCTGAAGTCCCTGACCGGCGGCGAGGGCACCTACTCGATCGAGCTCAGCCACTACGAGGCGGTGCCGGGCAACATCCAGAAAAAGCTCATGGACGCCTTCCAGCGTTCGGAGGATTGAACCTGGAGATTGCGCCTCGTTGTGCCTTGCCAGACATCCCCCGGCACGCACCCTGGGCGGCGTCTAACTGCCGCCTCTAGGTTGAGCGCGTGACTGCGTCTTCGGCCGTGTCGAGCGCACGGCCGGAGCCACTCTAGTACAGCAGCGCCTAAGTTTCTCTAACGGTCATCTTGCCAGTAGATTTTCTTCGCGCCCTTCGCGGCTTCGTGTGAGACTCTCTCTATCTTGTTACGGAGTCTTAGGCGCCTGTACTAGTACTCCGACAGGGAGGTTTTGATGGGCTCAGCAAGGCGAGAAGCGGTCAGCTGCTAGGCGTGCGGGCGCAGGACTAGCCGTCGCTAATTCAAGCTCGCGCAACAACGCAGATGGCCGCTTCTCGCCTTGCCCGAAGGGAGCGCCCCAAACGCACCAATGCGG
>JAYEJW010000220.1:0-13070 GCA_034716535.1 Pseudomonadota bacterium | reverse complement strand
CGCCTACATGCAGCAGGTCGGCGTGCGCGCCAGAAACGCTTCGCGCGTCCTGGCACGTGCCGATTCCGCGGCCAAGGATAGAGCCCTGCTGCATGTAGGCGTCCACGTCGGTGATCTGGATGTCGGACATCGGCTCAATAACTCCCGCGTTGATCGGGCCTGGATTCTAGCAGATTTCCCCCCTAGTACTCCGGGGTGGATCCGCCGTTGCGCCGGCGGCCAGATCGTCGGCGAGGTGCGCCAACCCCTGCCAGGGGTCCCCGGGTGACGAGCCCTTGATCTGGCGGTCCACCAGGGCACACCCTACCACCAGGCCGTGCAGACAGGGCAGAGGAAGCCGCTTGATTGCCTCGCGCACCAGGCGCCGCCGCGACTCCCAGACCCTATGGGCGTCGAACACGGCGCTGAGCGCGCCCGCGCCCTGGCGCGCGGCGAATGCGGCCGAGGCCAGCATGCGCAGCTCCCGCGCTACGGCCCACAGCACCAGCGCCGGGGCCGTCCCCTCGGCGGCGAGGCCGCTGATGATGCGGTGTACCCTCGCCCGGTCGCCGACCAGGGCGGCGTCGGTGAGATCGAAGACGTCGTAGCGGGCGCTGTCGGAAATGGCGCTCGTCAGCTTAACGCTGTCTAGGGTTCCGGTGCCGTAGAGCAGCCTGAGCTTTTCGATTTCCTGGGCCGCTGCCAGCAGGTTGCCTTCCACCCGATCGGCCAGCACGACCGCCACACCCGGGGCGGGCTGCAGGCCACGATCTCGAAGGCGCTGCTCGATCCAAGCCACCAGGCGTCCGCCTTCGATCGGCCACACCTGGAGCACCACTCCGGCACGATCCACCGCCTGCACCCACTTGTTCTTGAGCTCCTTACGCTCGAGACCCGGCGCGAGAATCAACAGCAGGTTATCCTCGGCGGGGCTCTCGCAGTAGGTACGCACGGCCGCGGCACCCTCGCGACCGATACGCTCACCGCCAAGACGCAGCTCGATCAGCTTGCGGGCGGAGAACAAGGACAGGGCGTCCGCGGCGGCGGAGAGGCGACCCCAATCGAAGCCCGCCTCCAGCTCCAGCAGCTCGCGCTCATCGAACCCCTGTCGGCGGGCCTCATCGCGCACCGCCTGCGCGGCGTCGCCAAGCTGCAGAGGCTCTTCGCCGCAGATGAGGTACACGGGGGCCAGCGAGCGCTGCAGATGGGCCGAGAGTTGCTGAAACTGCATGCGCATGAGGGGGACGACTCCTACAGCTTCAGGACCGTGGCCGCGACCACCACCTGCAGCCGCAAACGCCACACATGGATACGCTTACAAGAGCGCGGCCCGCAGGCGGCCCAGTATACGGTCGGCGGCTTCCTGAATGAGATCCTCGTAGATCAGGTCCGCCTCCAGTTGCTTACCCAGCACCTCAACATCCGGGTTCTCGTAGGTGCGCACCAAATCGAGGGCCTGCTGTGGGACCCGCTGCTCGCCATCCGCAGCGAGCGCCTCGAACGCGACCCGATAGTGAAGCTCGGAGGCCAGAACCTTGCCGTCCCTATCAACCGCCGCGACACGGGAGCTGCGTGACTCGTTCGCGATCCGGATGATGACCCGAGCGTCCTGCGGCTTCGCCGCCAACTGTACCTGGGAGCCACTCAGACGCTGCACAATCGCCGCGCGCACGGGCGAGCCGCCGGGCGCCTCGATGTACATCGGGTTGAGCTCCGGGGGAATATCCACGACACCCCGCAAGTGGAACCCGCAGGCACTCAGCGCCACCACAAGCGTCGCCGCCACCAGGGCGCTACCCGAACGAACAAAACGAAGCACCATTCTGTCTCCTTCCACAACTTCCGCGAGCCGCCGACTGTCTGTACGAGAGTCCCCGCGGCTAACGCGCCACAATGTTGACCAGCTTTCTCGGCACCACGACGATCTTGCGCACCGAAGCATCGCCGATGAAACGCCGGACGTTGTCGTTGGCGAGCGCCGCCTGCTCGATAGCGTCATTCGCGGCGTCCGCGGGCACCTGGACCTTGCCCCGCACTTTGCCGTTGACCTGGACCACGTACTCGATGCTGTCCTGCTTGAGCGCCCCCTCGTCCACTTGCGGCCAATCGGAACCAAGGATGTCGTCGCCGAACATCAGCTCGCGCCACAGATGGTGGGTGACGTGGGGCGCGATGGGCCCGAGCAGGCGCAGCACGATGCTTAAACCCTCCCGCAACACCGCAAGCCCCGCCGGGGAGTCGCCCAGCTTGTAAAGCGCGTTGACCATGGTCATGCAGCCCGAGACCACGGTGTTGAACTGCTGGCGCTCGTAGTCGAACAGGGCCTTCTTGAGGGCGGCATGGAGCTCCCGCCTGGCGGCCTGTTCAGAGTCACCCAGATCAACCAGGTCGCCCGCTCCTCGCAGCGCCTCGCCCTTCTTCAGGGCGAGAGTCCACAACCGCTTGAGAAAACGCGAGGCCCCCTCGACGCCTTCGTCGTTCCATTCGAGGGACTGATCGGGCGGCGAGGTGAACATGGTGTACAGCCGCACCGTATCCGCACCGTAGCGATCCGTGAGGGCCTGGGGGTCCACGCCGTTGTTCTTCGACTTGGACATCTTCTCGATGCCGCCAAAGGTGACCGGCTCGCCATCCTCCCGCAACACCGAGCGCACCAGCCGGCCTTTCTCGTCCCGCTCGACGTCCACGTCGGCGGGATTGAACCAATGCTTGCGCCCGTCAGAGCCCTCCCTGTAATAGGTCTCGGCCACCACCATGCCCTGGGTGAGCAGGTGACTGAAGGGCTCGTCGCAATCCACCAGCCCCTCGTCGCGCATCAGCTTGTGAAAGTAGCGGGCATAGAGCAGGTGGAGCACCGCGTGCTCGATGCCGCCCACGTACTGATCAACTGGCAGCCAGTATCGGGCGCGCTCGTCGAGCATGGCCGTGTCGCAGTCGCTGGAGCAGAAACGGGCGTAGTACCAGGAGGACTCGAAGAAGGTGTCGAAGGTGTCCGTCTCTCGGATCTCGCCGTTGGCGAGATCCGAGAATGAGGGCATTTTTTTTAGCGGCGAGCCGGAGCCGTCTACCACTACGTCCTCGGGGAGACGGACAGGGAGATCAGTTTCCGGACGGATGCCGCCGTCGCCAGTGTGCACGACCGGGATGGGGCAGCCCCAATAGCGCTGGCGCGACACACCCCAGTCGCGCAGCCGGAAGTTGACCCTTTTCTGGCCCCTTCCGCGCTCTGAAAGCCAATCCGCGATAGCATCGAAGGCCAGGTCCGAGCTGAGACCGTCGAATGGGCCCGAATCGCGCAGCAGGCCCTTCTCCACGTAGGCCGCCTCCGCGATGCCGCAGGGACTGTCGTCGACCGAGAAAATCACCTGCTTTTTCGGGACCCCGTACTTGTCGGCGAACTCCCAGTCTCGTTGGTCGTGGGCCGGAACCGCCATGACCGCACCGGTGCCGTATCCCATGAGCACGAAGTTGGCGGCGAAGATGGGCACCGGCTCGCCCGTGATCGGGTGCAGCGCACTGATCCCGAGGGCATGACCCTTCTTCTCCATGGTCTCGATCTCGGCCTCCGAGATCCCGCCCTGGCGGCACTCCTCGATGAAGGCATCCAGGTCCGGATCGCCCTTCGCGGCCTGTTTGGCCAACGGATGCTCCGCGGCCACTGCGACGTAGGTCACGCCCATGACCGTATCGGGGCGGGTGGTGTAGATGCCGAGCTTTTCATCGGAGCCCTCGATGCCGAACTCCATGTACACGCCCTCGGAGCGTCCGATCCAGTTGCGCTGCATGGTGCGCACCTGCTCGGGCCAACCGTCCAACCCGTCGATCGCATCCAGCAGTTCCTGCGCATAGTCCGTGATACGCACGAACCACTGCTCGATCTCGCGCTTCTCCACCGGCGCCCCGGAACGCCAGCCGCGACCATCGATCACCTGCTCGTTGGCGAGCACGGTCTGGTCCACCGGGTCCCAGTTCACGGTGGCCGTGGCCCGGTAGGCGATGCCCTTCTCCATCAGGCGCGTGAACAGCCACTGCTCCCATTTGTAGTAATCCGGATCGCAGGTGGCCAGCTCCCGGTCCCAGTCATAGCCGAAGCCGAGCTGTTTGAGCTGGGCCTTCATGTACTCGACGTTGGACTTGGTCCACTGGGACGGTGGGATCCCGTGCTTGATGGCCGCGTTCTCCGCCGGCAGGCCGAAGGCGTCCCACCCCATGGGCTGGAGCACGTTCTTGCCCAGCATGCGCTGGTAGCGGGCAATCACGTCCCCGATGGTGTAGTTGCGCACGTGCCCCATGTGAAGGCGCCCGGAGGGATAGGGAAACATGGACAGGCAATAGAATTTCTCCCGGCTCGGATCCTCCACCGCCTTGAAGGAGGCGCTCTCCTCCCAATAATTCTGGGCCGCGGTCTCGATCGCCCGCGGGTCGTACTCTTTCTGCATCGCCGCTCGTAAAATCTGAACTCGAAAAATGCGCTGAAGGATACCGCAGTTTGCTATGCTTCTGCGAAACCAAAGCGACCGCAAATACGACTACCGCTACTCGCAGCTCGTCTTCGTTTTCGCCCGGCTCGTCCAGCAGGGCTGGCTGCAGCTCGACGAGCTCGCCGGATTCTCGGATGAAAAACGCAGCGCGATTCGCTCGATCCTGGATCTCGACTGAGCATCCGATCGCCGCTTGAGCCCGCTTTTCCCGCAATCACACGGGCGAGTTGCCATTTTCCCGGCTTGCAGCACACTTGAGGTAGGAGCAACCGACGTCCCTCAGGATGTTGGGGTAGGATTCGAGGTTGACCACCAGGAGGTAGCAATGTCCGAACACGAGAAACCCGACACCGTCGACAAGCTGGTCGACGCGTACGAGCATATGCTCAAGCGCACCCACGAAATGATCGAGCACGCGGAGAAGGAGACGGTGCCGGCCGTTCGCGAGATGCTCGAGAAGGCGCGGGACAACATGGTCGAGCTCGGCGAGCTGACCCGCGAGGAGGCCAACAAGGTGGCCGAGTACGTCGAGCGGGACATCAAGGATGCCGCGGGCTATATCGCCGAGACCGGCGAGGACCTGAAGAAGTGGTGGCGTTTCGACCTCGCTCTCATCGAACAGCGGATGCTGGATGCCTTCTCCCGAGTCGCGGACCAGACCAGCCTTCAGTTACGGAACTGGGCCGATCAGGCGCGGGAAGCAAGCTTCTACAACACCGGCGAGGTAACGGCCCCGGGCACCCTGGTGTGCACAGCCTGCGGCGCCGAGATGCAGATGCACAAGACTGGCCGCATCCCCCCATGCCCCAAGTGTCATGCGACCTCCTTCAAACGCGCGACGGAAACCGAAGACACAAGCGACGGGTAAGGCACCCCCAGGCATGCTTGGGTTGGCAAGCTCAACTCGGCCGGTTATAGTCGCGGCTCGGCAAGAGCCCTGTGGGAGAGACCGGTGATCCACCGGCGCCGAAGGCGCAACCCCGCCCGGAATCGCTCAGGCAAAAGGACCGCAAGGCGGATCGCCGACTCTGGAGAGTGGTCGCGGCTCTCGCACGAGCAGCGGCCCACCGAAGGGGCAGCAGCGCACCTCGCTGCAAACTCTCAGGTTTTGGACAGAGGGGCGGCGTCGGCGCCATACAGGGTTGCCGGCGCCGCCCCTTTTGTTTGCGGGCGCTGGACCGCACCCTAGAGAATGCACGGCCAACGGAGAACCGGATGGGACTCAAAACCCCCCTGTTTGAGGAGCACGAGCGTTTAGGCGCCCGGATCGTCCCCTTCGGCGGATGGGACATGCCCCTGCACTACGGCTCACAGCTCGAGGAGCACCACGCCGTGCGGCGCGACGCCGGCATGTTCGATGTCTCGCACATGCGGGTCGTGGACTTGGAGGGGACCGACGCCCTGCCCTTCCTGCGCCGCCTGCTGGCCAATGACGTGGCGAGGCTGAACACACCGGGCAAAGCCCTCTACAGCTGTATGCTCAACGAACGCGGTGGCGTCATCGATGACCTCATCGTCTACTTTCGTGAGCCCCAGCGCTATCGCATGGTGGTCAACGCCGCAACGGCCCAGAAGGATCTCGCCTGGATGCGCGATCAATCGGCCAGCTTCGGTGTCGACATTCGGCCCCGCACGGACCTCGCCATGATTGCGGTGCAGGGGCCGAGAGCGCGCGAGAAGGCAGCCGACCGGCTCCCGGACGATCTTCGGGAACCGGCCCTCGAACTGAAACCCTTCTTCGCGGCCGAACGAGGCGACTGGTTCGTCGGACGCACGGGCTACACGGGCGAGGACGGCTTCGAGATCATCTGCCCCGCGATCGAGGCACCCGCTTTGTGGTCTGCCCTGAATGACATGGGCGTTGCGCCCTGCGGCCTCGGCGCCAGAGACACCCTGCGGCTCGAGGCGGGCATGAACCTTTACGGCCAGGACATGGACGAACAAACGAGCCCCCTGGAGAGCGGTCTGGGCTGGACAATTGCCTGGGAGCCCGCGGACCGCGACTTCATCGGGCGCAAGGCCCTGGAGGTCCTGCGCAAAGGTGGTGGGCAGCACCGCTTCGTTGGCCTGCTGCTCACAGGCCGTGGCGTGTTGCGCAACCATCAGAAGGTATTGAGCAACGGCCAGGTGGTAGGCGAGATCACCTCCGGCGGCTTCGCCCCCACCCTGGAGCGCTCGATCGCCTTCGCCCGCGTGGAGCAGAGAGCCGTTGAAGCGTGCGAGGTCGAGATCCGCGGCAAGGCTGTGTCTGCGCGGATCGTGAAACCGCCGTTCGTACGTAACGGCGCGGCCTGCATCGACTTGGCGAATTGACGAGTTCTTCCGTGGGACCGCCAATCCCGGCGGCGGATTTCTACGGCAGGAAGCTGTGTGCAGCCCGGTGCCCCCGGGAGACCTGAAATGAGTTTCCTAACGGATCGGCGCGATTCCTGACCAATAGACAGAGAGCGGATTTGGACCATGAGCAAGATACCCGAAGAGTTGAAGTACACCAAAGACCACGAGTGGGTTCGCGACAACGGCGACGGCACCGTCACCGTCGGCATCACGGACCACGCCCAGGAGGCGCTGGGCGATCTGGTGTTCGTTGAAGTGCCCGAGTCCGGGAAAGAGCTCGCCACGGGTGACGCCTGCGCGGTGGTCGAGTCGGTGAAGGCCGCATCCGACGTTTACAGCCCGCTCAGCGGCGAGGTGGCAGAATCCAACGAGACCCTGGGTGACACACCGGAAGTCATCAACGAGGACGCCTATGGAGACGGCTGGATCTTCAAGCTCCGCATCGCGGACGCCGCAGAGCTCGACGGCCTGATGGATGCCGTCGCTTACAACGAGCTGGTTGCCGACGAGGAGGCCTGATCGGGCATGCCGCTCGCGACACTGAAGACACAGGCAAAGGCTCGCGTTATGACGGGTGACCCTCGCCGCTATCGTTCCCGCGTCGGAAGGTGCGTCCTACCTTTGTAACACAGACCGAGACCCATGCCCTTCATCCCCCACACCGAAGACGACGTGGCCGCGATGCTCGCGGCCATCGGCGTCGAGACAATCGACGACCTGTTCGAAGAGATACCCCCTGCGTTGCGAGCGGGGAAGCTGGAGGCCATACCCCCGGCCCTGTCCGAGATGGATATCGCCCGCCTCATCCAGAGCCGCAGCCGGGAAGATGGCCAACCCCTGTGCTTCATCGGGGCCGGTGCCTACGAGCACCACATCCCCGCTGCGGTCTGGCAGATCGCCACCCGCGGCGAGTTCTACAGTGCCTACACGCCCTACCAAGCGGAGGCGAGCCAGGGCACGCTGCAGGTCGTCTACGAGTTTCAATCCATGATGACGGCACTGACCGCCATGGACGTCTCCAACGCCTCCCTCTATGACGGGGCCTCGGCCCTGGCGGAGGCGGTCCTGATGGCGGTGCGCGCCAACCGCAAGTGCAAGTCCCGCAGGGTCCTGGTTCCCCGCGCGCTGCACCCCACATACCGCAAGACGGTGCACAGTATCGTTCGCAATCAGGGCATCGAGCTGGTTGAGATCCCTTTCGACAGAAGGGGGGGCCACACCGCTCCGGAGCAGCTCGAGCCTTTCGCGGATGGAGAGTTCGCTGCCCTTGTGATCTCCCAGCCCAACTTCTTCGGCGTACTGGAGGAGGTGGACGCTCTGACGGACTGGGCCCACGCCCGCAACGCCCTAGTCATTGGTGCGGTGAATCCCATCGCACTGGCCTTGCTCTCCCCGCCCGGTGAGTGGGGCGCGGCGGGCGCGGACATCGCCTGCGGCGAGGCCCAGCCCCTGGGGATGCCGCTCTCCTCCGGGGGGCCCTATGCGGGATTTCTCTGCTGCAGGCAGGCACTCGTGCGCCAGCTGCCCGGACGCATCGCCGGCCGCACGCTGGATCTCGACGGCAACCCCGGTTTCACCCTGACACTCCAAGCGCGCGAGCAACACATCCGTCGCTCCAAGGCCACCTCGAACATCTGCACCAACCAGGGACTGCTCGTGACCGCCGCGACCATCCACATGGCCCTGCTCGGGGCCGAGGGACTGGAGCGCGTCGCTGCCGCCTGCCACGCGAACACCCGCAAGCTCAGCGGAATGTTGTGCGAAGTACCCGGCGTTGAGCCCCTGTTCGACCGACCCGTGTTTCACGAACAGGCCCTGCGCCTGCCGGCACCGGCCGCCGACGTTCTGCGCTCCCTGGCCGCGCACAACCTGCTCGGCGGTTTCGATCTCGGACTGGAGTATCCCGAGCTGGATCCAGCGGTGCTGGTCTGCGCCACCGAGATGCGCACCGACGAGGACATGGCGAGCTACGCGCAGAAGCTTGCGCGAATCATCGCCACCCGAACGCAGGCCCGCTGCCCCGTGGAGCCGAAGATGTAGGGTGCGCCCTGCGCACCGGGCACACCGGAGAGCCCCGGCGTTCGACGGTACCCAAACAGACGACTCGAAAACCCGCAACTGGAGAACACCCATGGCCCAGACCGCCCTTCAAGGAAACCCCGTCAACCTCGCCGCCGATCTTCCGGCGGTGGGCACCAAGGCACCCGACTTTAAGCTGGTGGACAAAGACCTCAACGACGTAACCCTCGCGACCTATGGCGGCAAGAAGAAGCTGCTCAACATCGTGCCCAGCCTGGATACCGATGTCTGCGCGACCTCCACCAGAAAGTTCAACGAGGCCATGGCGGGCAAGAGCGACGCCGTCGCCCTGGTGATCTCCGCCGACCTACCCTTCGCCTCCGGCCGTTTCTGCGGTGCGGAAGGAATCGAGAACGTGCTGCCCCTGTCCATGATGCGCTCTCGCAACTTCGGCAAGGACTATGGCGTGCTGATCCAGGACGGTCCCCTGGCCGGTATCACGGCCCGCGCCGTGGTTGTCCTGGACGCGGACGATACCGTGCTCTACACGCAACTGGTACCCGAGATCACCCAGGAGCCCGATTACGACTCGGCCCTCGCCGCACTGGGCTGAATCTCCCCCGTGACGGGGTTCGGGGTTGTCCCCGAACCCTTCCGGTCTACCGAGCTCTAGTCTTTCCCATGCTGATCCACGACCACTCCCGCCCCGGACGTCGCGCCACGGCGCAAGCCCCGCTCCAACAGGCCGAGACATCGGACCTGCCGCGGCACCTGCGCCGCAAGAGACGCCCCGCCCTGCCCGAGGTGTCCGAGCTTCAGGCCGTGCGCCATTACACCCGGCTATCGCAGCAGAATTTCTCGATCGACACCCATTTCTATCCCTTGGGCTCCTGCACGATGAAGTACAACCCCAGGGCCTGCAACAGCCTCGCCTCCCTGCCCGGCATGCTGGCGCGACATCCCCTGGCGCCGGAAAGCCACAGCCAGGGCATCCTGGCCTGCCTCTACGAGCTGCAGGAGATGCTCAAGGAGGTGACCGGGATGCATGCGGTGTCCCTGGCACCAGCCGCCGGCGCCCAGGGTGAGTTTGCGGGGGTGGCCATGATCCGCGCCTACCACCAGGCCCGGGGCGATGAGGCGCGCAAGGAGATCCTGGTGCCCGACGCCGCCCATGGCACCAACCCGGCCTCCGCCGTGATGGCGGGTTACCAGGTGCGGGAGATCCCCACGGGCAGCAACGGCGACGTGGACATCGCCGCGCTAAGGCACGCGGTCGGCCCCGAAACGGCGGGCATCATGCTGACCAATCCGAGCACCGTCGGGGTGTTCGACCGCAACATCCGGGAGATCGCCGCCGCGGTCCACGAGGCGGGCGGGCTGCTTTACTACGACGGCGCGAATCTGAACGCCATTCTCGGCAAGGCACGGCCCGGCGACATGGGGTTCGACGTCATCCACATGAACCTGCACAAGACCTTCTCCACGCCGCACGGCGGCGGCGGTCCGGGCGCCGGTCCCGTGGGCGTATCGGAGCGTCTCGAGCCCTACCTGCCGGTACCGATGGTCCGGACCGACGGCACCGACTACCACTGGATGTCCGAGCGGGATTGCCCCCAAAGCATTGGGCGCCTCACCGCCTTCGCCGGCAACGTCGGGATCCTGCTGCGCGCCTATATCTACGCCCGCATGCTGGGCCGAGCGGGCATGAAACGCGTCGCGGAGTATGCCACCCTCAACGCCAACTATCTGCTCGCGCGCCTGACCGAGGTCGGCTTCGAGCCCGCCTACCGCGAGCGCCGGGCCAGCCACGAGTTCATCCTCACCCTGCGCGGGGAGGCAAGGGAGCTCGGGGTGACTACCATGGACTTCGCCAAGCGCCTGCTCGACTACGGCTTCCACGCGCCGACCACCTACTTCCCGCTCCTGGTGCCCGAATGCCTGCTCATCGAGCCCACGGAGAGCGAGACCAAAGAAGAGCTGGACGGTTTCGTGGAGGCCCTGAAGCAGATCAGGCAGGAGGCCCGCGAAGAGCCCGAGCGGGTCAGGACGGCGCCCCATACCATGCCTGTACGACGCCTGGACGACGTACGTGCCGCCCGTAACCTGGACCTGGCCTGGAGTCCCGAAGTGAACGATGGCTAACCAGAACGCCAGGGGATGGCGCCGCATCATCAAAGCCTTCGGCTTCTCCATGCAGGGATTCAAGGCATGCTACGAGCTCGAGGAGGCGTTCCGACAGGAGCTCTTGCTGCTCATCCCGCTGATCCCCCTGGGTATCTGGCTGGGAGAGACACCGGTGGAGCGGGCGTTGCTGCTGGGCAGCCTGCTGATCGTGCTCACCGTGGAGTTGTTAAACTCCGCTATCGAGGCCAACGTAGACCGCGTCGGCTTCGAGCGCCACGAGCTCTCCGGCCGGGCCAAGGACATCGCCTCCGCGGCGGTGTTTCTGAGTATCGTCTTTGCCATAGTCATCTGGGGCCTGATACTGCTACCCAAATGGCTCTGAAGAGAAAGCACATCCCATGAGTGACCACTTTCAAGACACCGGCTTCATCCCCCTGAATCTCGCCGTCCTCACCGTCTCTGACAGTCGGACCGAAATGGACGACAAGTCCGGCGCCCTCCTCAAAGACAAGGCCGAAGCGGCAGGCCACCGGGTTGTGGCCAAAGAGATCGTGCCCGACGACGTCTACCAGATGCGCGCCCTGTTCTCGCGCTGGATCGCGGACCCCGGGGTTCAGGTGGTGATCAGCACGGGGGGCACAGGGATCACCGGCCGCGACAGTACCCCGGAGGCCGTTGCACCGCTTCTCGACAAGCAGATCGAGGGCTTCGGCGAGCTCTTCCGCACCGTCTCACTCGAAGAGATCGGCGCCTCGACGGTCCAGTCCCGTGCGGTGGCGGGACTCGCCAACGGGACCTTCATCTTCTGCCTGCCCGGTTCCAGCGGCGCCTGCCGGACCGGTTGGGACAAGATCCTGGAGCCCCAGCTCGACCACCGGACCCGCCCCTGCAACTTCGCCCAGCTCATCCCTCGATTGCTTGAGAAGTAAGGCGTGACATCCCGCCATGACAACCACGAACGACTGCTGCGAGACACCCAAGGCCCAGCCCCTCCTGACCATGGAGGAGGCGCTCGATCTGCTCCTCGCCCATGCCCGGCCGATCGCCGACACGGAGCGGGTTCCCACGATGGACGGCCTGGGGCGGGTTCTTGCGGAGCCTGTTTGCAGCACTATCGATGTCCCCGGTTGGGACAACAGCGCCATGGACGGTTACGCGGTTCGAGCCGCCGACATCGGAGCACAACAAGGGCGGCTTCGCATCGCCCAGCGGATCCCGGCGGGGATCAGCGGGCGAGCGCTGGAGCCCGGTACGGCTGCACGCATCTTTACCGGTGCCCCGGTGCCGGAGGGGACCGACACGGTCGTCATTCAGGAGGTCTGTGAGCGGGACGGCGACTACGTGCTTATTCCCGAAGATGTCGAGCCCGGCGCCAATATCCGCCGTGCCGGGGAGGATATCGCGGCAGGGTCGGAGATCATCGCCGCCGGTACCAGGCTCGCGCCCCAGCACCTCGGGCTGGCGGCCTCCGTCGGCACCGCCGAGCTCAGGGTCCACCGCCGACTGCGGGTAGCGGTCTTCTCCAGCGGCGATGAGCTGGTCATGCCCGGAGAGCCGCTCGGTCCCGGAAAGATTTACAACTCCAACCGCTTCACGCTCTGCGGACTGCTCCAGGCGCTGGGCTGCGAGATCGTCGACCTCGGCGTCGTCGAAGACAGCCTCGACGCCACCACGGATGCACTCTCTCGCGCGGCTGAGCAATCGGACCTCGTCATGGCCAGCGGCGGCGTCTCCGTCGGCGAGGAGGACCACGTCAAGCCTGCCGTGGAGCGCCTGGGCAGCTTAGATCTGTGGAAGATCGCCATCCGCCCCGGCAAGCCCCTGGCCTTCGGCCACATCGGAGCGGCGAAGACCCCCTTCATCGGCAGCCCCGGCAACCCGGTCTCCCTGTTCGTCACCTTCTGCCTGTTTGCCCGGCCCTTCATCCTGCGCGCGCAGGGCATCACGGGCGCGGTCGAGCCGCGGACCCTGACCGCAAGAGCGGGCTTCGACGTTCTCAGAGCGAACAAGCGCCGCGACTTTCAACGCGCCCGCCTCGAGCCGACCGCAGACGGCGAGCTGGTGGTCACCGTCTACCCCTCGCGATCCTCCGGGGTTCTCAGCTCCGTCGCATGGGCCAACGGATTGGTG
>JAYEJW010000219.1:0-2659 GCA_034716535.1 Pseudomonadota bacterium | reverse complement strand
GGAAAAACGATGGCTTCCCGGGCCCGAAAACGCTCTGGATCGGTCTGCAACGCGTCCCCGATTTCGTGCTCGCGCTCGAGGCTCAGCGCAGCATCGGGGAGAGTTGTGGGTAATGGTATGCCATAACGCTCCTGCGCCTTCTTCACGCTGTCCGTGAACGCGAGCTTGGTGAAGTTCTGATTCATGGCGCGGGTTGTCCGTGAAAGGTTGATTCGCGTCGGGAGGCGTTGATTGGTTCAGGGTGCCTGCACTCCATTGCATGCACCCCGGTTACCGACTAAGACTTCGCGACTTGCCCATCCAGAAACTTGCGTATGGTTTCGGCGATCACCCGGCCGTCTTCTTCGAGGGCGAAGTGCCCGGTGTCCAGCAAGTGGAACTCGAGGTTTTTCAGGTCCCGCTTATAGGGGTGTGCGCCGTCGGCCGGAAAAATGTAGTCGTTCTTACCCCAGACGATCAGGGTTGGCGGCTGGTGCTCACGAAAGTAGGCCTGCCACGCGGGATAATGCGGGACATTGTTCTGGTAGTCGTAGAACAGGGCGAGCTGGATCGCGGGGTTCCCTTCGCGCGTCAGGTGGCGCAGGTCGACATTCCAGTTGTCGGGGCTGATCGCCGCTTCGTTCCTGACCCCGTGGGTGTATTGCCACTTCACACCCTCAGGGGCGATGAATTTCGCCAATGCCTGGGCGTTCTCCGGCGTCCGCTCCTTCCAGTACTTGCGAATCGGGTCCCAGAACTCGCGCAAGCCCTCCTCGTAGGCATTGCCGTTCTGCACGATAAGAGAGTCCACCCGTTCCGGATGGCGCACCGCCAGGCGGAAACCAATGGGTGCACCGTAATCCATGAGGTACAGGCTGTAGCGCTTCAGACCCAGCTTCTCCACAAAGCCCTCCATCAGATCCGCGAGATTGTCGAAGCTGTAGTCGAATTTATCGACACTCGGCATGGCGCTATTGCCGAACCCAGGGTAATCCGGCGCGACCAGGTGGAACCGATCGGACAACGCCGGGATCAGGTTGCGGAACATGTGGGATGAGGTGGGGAAGCCGTGCAGCAAGAGAATCGTTGGCGCGTCCGCGGGGCCTGCCTCGCGGTAGAAGATCTCCACCCCATTGACGTCGACGGTTCGGTGCTGCGTCTGGGAATGGGCGGATTCTACCTGCGGCGTGGGTTGAGCCTGCTCGGCCGCTGTTGCCGTCGCAAAGGCGGTACCGAGCATCAGGCCCGTGGTCAGAGCCAGTACGGATGCCGATATATTGAGCATTTTCGAAGTCGATTGCGTTGCCATCTTGGACGTCCTCTTTTCCGACAATGAATTGCACGGTTCGCCTGTCACCGGACCTCCTTCGCGGATCAACCCCACGTGAGGGCACCGAGTAAAGAGCCTGGTTGCGAGCTGACGTGCTCCGATAAGCGGCAAGAGCCTCTGTGCTCTCGCATCGACCACAACCGCCTGGACGGTGCGCTGATGCCGAGGAATCCGGGTCTGGAACTGGACCGCATCGATTCGGCGATGCGACGCGCCCGGCATCCTCTTCGGCGCCATCCTCACGAGGTTCCACATGGCGTCGAGGTTTCTATTGGCGATCTGGACTCTGCGGCGTTCTGCTGTGGTCACGGCTGCGTCCTCTCCCTGTGTGCTTCTTCCATTTCACGAGCCGTGCCAACTCGACGTTTTCTCTTAACGTTCTAAAAATCCGGAAGAAATCGGCTTCTCCTATGCCCTGGGGAGGATCACGAAGAACCGTAACTCACGGATTATCGTTGACGGATCTACGAGATGTCGTAGGCTTTGCGGACGAGGAAGAACCAGCCGAGAAGGAGCCCGCCTATGTCTGTGGATGAGAAGAACGGGGATCGGTCGGGACGGTCAAGGTCTGCGCCGGAAGACGAGCTGGCCCACGTCAAACGCCAGAACGAGCTGATCCTGGCGGCCGCCGGCGAAGGTATCTACGGCATCGGTAGTGACGGGCTGGCGACGTTCGCTAATCCCGCCGCGGTGGAAATGACCGGCTGGAAACCCGAGGACATCATCGGCCAACCGATGCACGACCTTCACCATCACACCAAACCGGACGGGAGTCCCTATCCGCGGGAGGAATGCCCCATCTATGCCGCGTTCCGGGACGGCAAGGTCCACCACTGCGACGACGAGGTGTTCTGGCGCAAGGACGGCAGCAGTTTTCCGGTCGAGTACACCAGCACGCCCATCTACGAGGTCGGTGAGCTGGCGGGCGCCGTGGTTGTATTCAAGGACATCACCGAGCGGGTACGCGCGGAGCAGGAGCTCAAGAGCGCGTACGCCGAGGTCGAGCGGATGAGGGCGCGCCTGGAGGCCGAGAACCGCTATCTGCAGGAAGAGATCCGGGTCGAACACAATTTCGCCGGCATCGTCGGACAGAGTCACGCCATCAAGCAGCTAATGCACCAGATCGAGCTGGTGGCGCCCACCGACGCCAGCGTGCTGATCACCGGGGAATCCGGTACGGGCAAGGAGCTAATCGCCCGCGCGATCCACGAGCAGAGCAACCGACGCGATCGCCCCCTGATCCGGGTCAACTGCGCCGCCATACCCCGGGACCTCTTCGAGAGCGAGTTCTTCGGGCACGTCAAAGGGGCGTTCACCGGTGCGCTCAAGGACCGCTCCGGCCGTTTCGAG
>JAYEJW010000218.1:0-2669 GCA_034716535.1 Pseudomonadota bacterium | reverse complement strand
TGGCAGGAAGCCCGAAACCATACGCAGGCAGATGAAGAGATAAAAAAGTTGGGCGGAATTTTTTCGCCCAATTTCCCCGCCCGTAACCCGCTGATTTGCGGTGTATCTGTCACGATCCTTCGCGTAGGTATAAAGGCTGAAATTCACACGCGGTGTTTTCTAACCCGCTGTGCCTGAGTAATTTTCTCGCAACCCCCGCGGGTGTTGCCGGCGATTTTATCGCCCAAATCGCCCATCTATTGTGCGTCTCGACCTTTCCTAAATCGTTTAGCGAGGTTTGAAGATGACACACAGCATTCTGCGGCTTCCCGCCGTCAAGGCCCGTACCGGCCTTTCCCGCAGCACCATCTATCTGCGCATCTCGGAAGGCAGCTTCCCCAGGCCCGTTTCGCTCGGCGGCCGTGCCGTCGGCTGGATCGAGGCGGAGGTGAATGACTGGCTGAACCAGCAGATTGATAACAGCCGCAAGGCTGCGACTTGATGGGGGAGGTCAAGGCAATGACCACAAATAGAAAGGGCCGCGCTGGCTGGCACCAGGCGACCCCGACGATTTCCGAAAGTATCTGCAATTCTACAAGTCCTGGCACCCGCACCAAAGTGCCCATCCTCGCCTTTGCGGCCTGCGTATTGCCCCTCCTTGTCGTTGCGAACTGGCTCCTTTACTGGGGAGGGGCGCACTATGTTTGACGCACTCTCCCGCTTTCGCAACGAGATCCGCGGTGCCGGATTAGAACCGCCAGATGCCATCGAGCCCGGCAAGCTCCACCGATTCCCCGGAAGCGGCAAGCGACCGAGCAACCGGGCCGGGTGGTGCTTGCTGTTCGATGACGGTGTGGGCGGCTGCTTCGGTGACTGGTCCTCCGGATTCTCGGAGACCTGGCAGGCAAAGCGTGAAAAACCCTGGTCACGGGCCGAGCGGGCCACCTTTGCACGCCGCGTGGAAGCAGCGAAGAAACAAGCCGAGGTGGAGCGTACAGCACGACAGACCGATGCCGCAGACCGGGCCGGTACGATCTGGAACGCCGCGACACCTGCTCCCGGCAATCATCCTTATCTGGTCCGCAAGAACATCGAGCCACACAGCGCAAGACTGCACAAGGGCGCGCTGGTACTGCCGGTGATGGACTTCACGGGCAAGCTGACCAGCCTGCAATTCATCGCCGCCGACGGCGGAAAGCTATTGCTGTCGGGCGGACGCAAGCGGGGCAGCTTTATCCCCGTAGCTGGCGACATGGCAAATCCCACCCGTGTAATTGTCTGCGAGGGCTGGGCCACTGGCTGTACCCTGGCCGAGGATGAACCCGCCGCGCTGGTTCTGGCTGCCATCGATTCGGGCAATTTGGAGTCCGTCGCTGTGTCCACCCGCCACCGCTGGCCGTCGGTCGAACTCGTGATTGCGGGTGACGACGACCGGCTTACGCCGGGCAATCCAGGAACCACCAAGGCAAAGGCGGCCGCCATTGCCTCCAATGCACTGCTGGCACTGCCTCAGTGGCCGGAGGGTGCGCCCAAGAGCCTGTCTGACTTCAATGATCTGGCCGTGTGGCTGGCCCGGCATGTTGAGCAGGGGGGTGGAGCATGACCGCCGACCTGTTGAAGTCCGCCGCGCCACCAACAGAAGACTGGCCGGAGCTGGTGCCGCTGGATGCACCCAACCTGCCCCGTCTCGACTTGGCGCACCTGCCCGGCTGGGCCGGGGACTACGCTCGCGCGCTCTCCTCCGACACCGAGACCCCGCCGGAGCTGCCCGCCGGGATGATCCTGGTCACCTGCGCCACCGCTGCCGCCCGCCGTCTGCGGGTCATGGTGAAACCCGGCTACTTCGAGCCCTGCAACCTGTGGGCCGTGGTGGCCCTTCCACCCGGCAACCGCAAGAGTGCCGTGCAGTCGGATGCCACCGCGCCGCTGATAACCTGGGAGCGCGATCAGGCCGCGACCATGGAACCCGAGATCAAGCGCATCACCAGCGAGCGCAAGACGATGGAGGCCCGCGCCAAGGAGGTGCGCAGCAAGGCCGCCAAAGAGAAGGACGCCAACAAGGCCAAAGAGCTGGCACGGGAGGCTGCCGACATTGAAGCCGAGCTGCCGGAGATCCCCGCGTTACCGCAGATATGGACATCGGACGCTACCCCGGAGCGGCTGGGCGCTTTGCTGGCCGAAAATGGAGAGTGTATGGCGTGGCTATCGTCGGAAGGTGGCGTCTTCGACCTGCTGCAAGGCCGCTACTCCAACGGCATCCCCAACCTGGATCTCGTGTTGAAGGCCCATAGCGGCGACGCGGAGCGGGTGGACCGTGGAAGCCGCCCACCGGTATTCCTGAAAAGCCCCCGCCTCAGCATCGGTCTTAGCCCCCAGCCGGATGTCTTGAGGGGACTGGCCGCCAAGCCGGGATTTCGTGGCCGTGGCCTGCTCGGCCGCTTCCTCTACCTGCTGCCTCCGTCACCGCTGGGATATCGCCCCCTGCAATCCAACCCGGTGCCGAAGGGGGTGCGCGATGCCTACGCGGCCGGAATCCGCGCCATGCTGGATTGGGAGCCTGCCACCGACGAACACGGCGACGAACGCATCACCGGCGTTGCCAATTCGCTTCTCGGTCAGCTGGAGCACTCCTACGAAACCCGCAAGGGCTATTGGAAGGGCGGCACCGTCAGCATCTACGGTTACGGCGG
>JAYEJW010000217.1:0-13136 GCA_034716535.1 Pseudomonadota bacterium | reverse complement strand
GTCGTTGGACAACTTGCGTGTGCCAGCATCTTTGCGCCGGCGTCGGTTGCCGCGAGATCTTGCCATATCAGATTAAGTTTGTCTCGTAATACTGTGCTTTTTCAGGGCAGGGTCTGAACGGTTACGCCCGATTACTAAGCTCGGCGAACCATTCTCTGGCCGGGCCGTCATCAGCGCGCCGGGGCGCAGTAGGCGCGGAATTGTGTGCGGCAGGTCGAATCGGTTGGAGCGGCACTGCACCTCGGCGAGGTAGCGACCGGCGTAATTGTCGAACTTGAAGTCATGATTCGAGCCTTCGATTGAGCTCTTGAGGTTGCCGAGGAGGGTGTTCACCCATTGGAAGCCGCCCAAATCCGCGTTTTTGCTCCTGCCGACGACTGCACACTCGTGGCCTGCGACCATCTCCGTGGGGCCAAGGTACGCGCAAGACTCCGGCAACGACAACCCCGGCTGGACCCGGATCTTGTTGATCGGCGTCTCGGCTCTCCTCGTTCATTCGGTCTTGAGAGGGTGCTCCCGCCGGTGGCTCAGTTCGTGCGCCCGACCCGCCCGTCGCAGCTGGGTCATCGGGCTAACTCTAGAAGAGAAGCAAAGGGTGCGGTCTAATCGTCTGCTGACCTCGCCACACCGGTCACTCGGTTGCTTAATGCGGGGTGATAGGAGACGGTCGTTTCGACTTTGCCAGCCTCGTCGCGGGTAGTGACCACAGCGTTCAGCCGCCGCTTTGAGGGGGATTATGCTCACCGGCAGGTTTGGGCGAGCTCGGCCAGCCGGGAGTACTCCTAGAAACCGAATAGTATCCCGTAGGAACAACCCGAAATCCTCCCCACCGTCGGTCCAAGAAAACGGCGACTTTCCGAACCCCTCGTCAGGCCGCAAGATCCCGCAGCCGAACCGGCATGCGTCGTGCTCCCCAGGTCCCAGCCTGTGGTTCGAACACCCCGGCGCAGGGCGTTCCGCAAAACCCGCATCCTCCATCCGCCGTGAGGTTCCAGTCGCTCAGGACATACCAGTCGCGGCCGATGAGCTTGCCGCCGCAGTTGTGACAGTAGGTACTGCCGCCATCCTCGTCGTGCACGTTGCCGGTGTAGGCATAGCGCACGCCATTCTCGATGGCGATTCGGCGCGCCCGGCTCAGTGTCGCCGGCGGCGTATGGGGCTTTTCCAGCATCTTCCAGTCGGGGTGAAAGGCGGTGAAATGCATGGGCACATCGGGGCCCAATTCCTCGACCACCCAACGGGTCATGGCGTCGATCTCCGCGTTGGAGTCGTTCTCGTCCGGGATCAGCAGATTGGTGATCTCGAACCAGACATCCGTCTCCTGTTTCAGGTAGCGGAGCGTATCGAGCACGTTCTCCAGGTGGCCGCCGGCGATTTTCCAGTAGAAACGCTCGCTGAATGCCTTGAGGTCCACGTTGGCGGCGTCCATGAAGCGGTAGAATTCCTCCCGCGGCTTCTCGCAAACAAAGCCCGCGGTCACCGCCACCGACTTGATGCCGAGCTGGCGGCATTCTTGCGCAACGTCGATGGCGTACTCGTGGAAGATGACCGGGTCGTTGTAGGTGTAAGCCACACTCCGACACCCGAGCCGCTTCGCGGCCCGGGCGATGGCTTCGGGCGAGGCCTGATCGGCGAGGGTGTCCATCTCCCGGGACTTACTCATATCCCAGTTCTGGCAGAACTTGCAGGCCAGATTGCATCCCGCCGTACCGAAGGAGAGCACGGGCGTGCCGGGAAGATAATGATTGAGCGGCTTCTTTTCGATCGGGTCGACACAATAGCCGCTTGAGCGGCCGTAGGTGGTCAGAACGATCTCGCCGTCCTGGCAGGCGCGCACGAAACAGAGTCCCCTTTGCCCCTCTTTGACCTTGCAGGCGCGGGGGCACATGTCGCACTGGACCCTGCCGTCTTCCAGCCGGTGCCAATACTTGGTCGGTACAACCGTTTGCAGCACCTGATCGTTCATGGTCAATTTCTGCGCAATATTTCGGGTTTCTGACGTGCACGGCACGGCGGGTCTCTTCACCTGCGAAGAGGAAGGGGTGCTCACTCGCCACCATCGGTAGCGAGTTTCGCAACCTACTAATCTGTGACCTATGCGGATGCGCCAGGTTGCACAAGGCGCGGTCTTTCCGTGCAGCCAGACGCCCGGCTGATCCTGCGCATTGGCCCGCCGTCCGCACGCCCTCGGCTCGCGCTCTGACCTGCTATTGCCGAACGTTGCATCCCTCTGTGCCCGGTAAGCCATCCCGGACTTCGTTGCCGGATAGGAAGCATTACAGGTAGAAGACAGCACGAAACCGATGGCAAGAACAACTGACTAAATTAGTCGGAATACCGTCGTCAGCTCGGGATACCCGGACGCGACGGTGCAGGTTTCCTTCACCAGCCCCCGTTCGGCTCGCCGAATCCGAAGGCCATCACCCGCAGGTTAGAACGCAGTAACAAGGTCCTCGCGCAATGTTGGCGAAAACTGACATCGATTCAGTCGAAACCCGCGAATGGCTCGACGCCCTCGAGGCAGTGCAGGAACGCGAGGGCACCGAGCGCGCGCATTTCCTGGTTGAACGGCTGATGGACAAGGCCCGCGGTTCGGGTGCCCACATCCCCTACAGCGCGAGCACCGCCTACGTGAATACCATTCCGGAGCACCTGCAGGCGCGCATCCCGGGCGATCAGGCACTCGAACGGCGCATCCGCTCGCTGATTCGCTGGAATGCTTTGGCCATGGTGGTCCAGGCCAATCGCAACCACGGCGGATTGGGCGGCCACATTGCCAGCTTCGCCTCCGTGGCGACCATGTTCGATGTGGGCTTTAACCATTTTTTCCAGGCACCAGGCGACGGGCACGACGGGGATCTGATCTTCTTTCAGGGCCACTCGGCACCAGGCATCTACGCCCGCGCCTACCTGGAAGGTCGCATCTGCGAAGCGCAGTTGCTCAGGTTCCGGCAGGAGGTCGACGGCAAGGGTCTGTCTTCCTACCCCCACCCCTGGCTGATGCCGGGTTTCTGGCAGTTCCCGACCGTGTCCATGGGACTGGCCCCGATGATGGCCATCGCCCAGGCGCGGTTTATGCGCTATTTGAAGCATCGTGACATTCTGGACACCAGCGGGCGCAAGGTGTGGGCCTTCCTCGGCGACGGCGAGATGGACGAGCCCGAGTCGCTGGGATCGCTGTCGCTGGCCGCCCGTGAGCGGCTGGACAACCTGATCTTCGTGGTCAACTGCAATCTGCAGCGCCTCGATGGCCCGGTACGCGGCAACGGCAAAATCATCCAGGAGCTCGAAGCGGTGTTTCGCGGCGCCGGCTGGAACGTCATCAAGGTCATCTGGGGCTCGAATTGGGATCCGCTGCTGGCGCGCGACAGCGGGGGTCTGCTGCGCCAGCGCATGGAAGAAGCCGTCGACGGCGAGTACCAGGCCTACGCGGCGCGTGGGGGCGCCTACACCCGGGAGCATTTCTTCGGCAAGTATCCCGAGCTCGCGGAAATGGTCGCCAACATGACCGACGAGGACATCTGGAGGCTCGACCGCGGCGGCCATGACCCGCACAAGATCTACGCCGCTTATGCGGAGGCCGTAGCACACGAAGGGCAGCCGACGGTAATCCTCGCCAAAACCGTTAAAGGCTATGGCATGGGTGAGGCCGGTGAAGGTCAGAATATCACCCACCAGCAGAAAAAGATGGGTGAATCGGCGCTCAAACACTTTCGAGACCGGTTCAACATCCCCATCGACGACGGCCGCATCGGTGACGCCCCGTTCTACAAACCCACCGAAGACAGCGCCGAGATCCGCTATCTGAAACGTCGTCGCGAAAAACTGGGCGGCTTCCTGCCGGTCCGACGCACACAGGCCGAGCCGCTCCCGATTCCCGAACTCTCAGAGCTCGACCTGCTGCTCAAGGGCACCCAAGACAGGGCGATGTCGACCACCATGGCCTTCGGGCGGTTACTCGCCACGCTGTGTCGCAACAAGAAGATCGGCAAACTGATCGTCCCGATCATCCCGGACGAAGCGCGAACCTTTGGTTTGGAAGGTATGTTCCGGCAGCTCGGCATCTACTCGCCGATCGGCCAGCTCTATGAGCCGGTCGATATGGGCCAGGTCATGTACTACAAGGAGGACGAGAAGGGTCAGCTACTCGAAGAAGGCATCAACGAGGCCGGTGCCCTGTGCTCCTGGATGGCAGCCGGCACGGCGTACAGCAACCACGGGATCAACATGATCCCCTTTTACATCTTCTATTCCATGTTCGGCTTCCAGCGTGTCGGCGACTTGATCTGGGCGGCCGGAGACATGCAGGCCCGCGGCTTCCTGCTGGGCGGCACCGCCGGGCGCACCACCCTCGAAGGGGAAGGCCTGCAGCACCAGGACGGACACAGTCATCTCGCCGCCGCGGCGGTGCCCAACTGCCTGCCCTACGATCCGACCTTCGCTTACGAGCTTGCCGTCATCGTCCAGGACGGATTGCGCCGCATGTACGGCGAGCAGGAAAAGGTCTTCTACTACATTACGGTCATGAACGAAAACTACGTCCATCCCCCGATGCCGGCGGGTGTCGAAGACGGGATTCTGAAGGGTATGTATCTTTTGCAGCATGGCAGTCGAAAACGCCAGCGGCTCGTGCAATTGCTGGGCTCGGGCACGATACTGCGCGAGGTCATCGCGGCCGCCCGCCTGCTCGAGGAGGACTTCGGCGTGGCGGCCGATGTCTGGAGTGTACCGAGCTTCACCCTGCTACGGCGTGAGGGCCTTGCGGTACAACGCTGGAACATGCTGCACCCACAAGCAACACGCCGGCGCAGTTACGTGGAGCAATGCCTCGCGAAACACCCCGGCCCGGTGGTCGCGGCAACGGACTACGTGCGTAGTTTCGCAGACCAAATCCGCCCGTTCATCCGCCGAAGTTACACAGTTCTGGGCACAGACGGTTATGGCCGTAGCGATACCCGGATCAAACTGCGCGCGTTTTTTGAAGTCGACCGGCATTACGTCACGGTTGCGGCACTCAAGGTGCTGGCCGATGAGCAGGAGATCCCGGCGGAAAAGGTGTCCGAAGCGCTCGCGAAGTACCAGATCGATCCGGAGAAACCGGATCCGACTACGGTTTAACGAGTGACTTGCCATCACCGGAAATTGTAACCCTGCAAAGCCTCTCGACTCGATCTCGCCTTTCCGTCGCCGACACAGTGCTTAACAGGCAAACGGCGGCATGAAACCCATCGCAAGGAAAACTGACTAAAACTATCGGGAATCACAGGTCGAGCTTGGAATTTCCCGACGGATCGGTTGCGCGATGCCATTCACCGCCCACCCGGTCTGCATGGGAAAGGAGGGTGGTTGAGCGGAGCTTAGCGGTCGATTAGCAGCTCAGGCCTGATCCGCACGGACCCGCGGCATCCAGATTACCAACGGAGGCGCTACCGGAATGGGTGTAGAAGGTGTCTTCGAGGGCGGATTCGTGACGACGACCGCCGACAAGCTTATCAACTGGGCGCGTACCGGCTCGATGTGGCCCATGGCCTTCGGGCTCGCCTGCTGCGCGGTGGAAATGATGCATGCCGCCGCCTCGCGCTACGACCTGGATCGCTTTGGCATAGTGTTTCGAGCCAGCCCCCGCCAGTCCGATGTCATGATCGTGTCCGGAACCCTGTGCAACAAGATGGCCCCCGCTTTGCGCAAGGTCTATGACCAGATGGCCGAGCCCCGCTGGGTGATCTCCATGGGCTCCTGCGCCAACGGCGGCGGTTACTACCATGACTCCTATTCCGTCGTGCGCGGGTGCGATCGCATCGTTCCGGTGGACGTCTATGTACCTGGGTGTCCGCCGACTCCCGAGGCCCTGCTTTACGGCATCCTTCAGCTGCAGAACAAGATAGGGCGGACAAATACGATTGCTCGTTAACGCCTCGACCGCTCCGTCATGGGCCCAACTGCCACTCGGTCGGGGCATTGACAGTCCGGATACTGGACGGCAGCCGGGAATCCCCGGTTAGGTGGAGGTCGATTGCCCGGGCAACGTCGCGCCCTTCGCCGATGGCCCACACCACGAGAGACTGCCCCATATTGGCGTCACCGGCCGCGAAGACCCCTCCGAGATTGGTCATCATGTCCTCGCGGCCGACCGCGAGGGTGCCGTTCTCGCGCAGCGCGAGCTTGTCGCCGGCAAAGGACACCGTCTCCGGGCCGAGGAAGCCCAAGGCGATCAACACCAGGTCGGTCGGGATACGCACATCGGACTCCACCAGCCTCTTCGACAGGCGCCGGCGCCTGCCGCTGTACTCCCAGGTGACGCGCTGGCCGCGCACGGCCACCACGCGGCGTCCGCCGGCATCGGTCTCGAAGGCCGTCGTCTCGAATCCGTATTCGTCCTTGCTGCCTTCCTCCTGGGCGTAGGTCTGGCTGTAGGTGAGCGGTGCTTCGGGCCATGGGTTGCCCGCAGGGCGCTCCTGGGACCGCGGCGTGTTGATGTCGACCTGTACAACCTGCAGAGCCCCTTGGCGCAGGGCCGTTGCCACACAGTCGGCACCGGTGTCGCCGCCGCCGAGGACCACGACGCGGCGATCCTTGGCCGTGACGGATTCCGTAACCTCTCGTCCTGCCTGGCGCCGGTTCTCGGCGATGAGATAGGGCATCGCGAGCTCGACGCCCTCGAGCCCCCTTCCCGGGATTGCGAGATCCCGCGGAGCCTGAGCCCCGAGCGCCAGACACACGGCATCGTACTCCTCCCGGAGCTTGGCGAGCGGCAGCTCGACGCCGACGTTGACTTCGGTGCGAAAGACAATCCCCTCCGCCGCGAGCTGACGAACGCGCCGCCTGACCTGGTGCTTGGCGAATTTGAAGTCGGGGATGCCGTAGACCATGAGGCCACCGATGGCATCGTCGCGCTCGAAGACGGTAACCAGGTGGCCTGCGCGGTTTAGCTGTTGGGCGGCCGCCAGCCCGGCGGGGCCGCTGCCCACGACCGCCACCCGATAACCAGTGCGCGAAGACGGAGGCTCGGGGACGATCCAGCCCTCCGACCAGCCCTTGTCCACGATGGCGCGCTCGATGCTCTTGATGGCCACCGCTGCCCCGCCCAAGGCGAGCACACAGGCGGGCTCGCAGGGTGCCGGACAGGTATAGCCGGTAAACTCGGGAAAATTATTGGTCGCATGGAGCTGGCGTAAGGCCTCGCGCCACTGCCCTTGGGAGACGAGATGGTTCCAGTCCGGGATGAGGTTTCCGATCGGGCAGCCCCCCATGCAGGTGGGCACGCCGCAGTCCATGCAGCGTTCTCCCTGCTGTTGCACAGACCTCTCATCGCAAAGCGGTGTATAGATCTCCCGATAATCGCGCACCCGCACGTCCGGCTCGCGATAGCCGATCGGAGCGCGGGCGATACGCGGGAAACCGTCTGGGTGGCGCTCGCTCATCCGGCCGCTCCTGTTTCGAGAACTGCGCGATCATGAACTCCAGCGTGAGGGGCCGTAGCATGCGGCGGGAGCGCAGCGCGCAGGTCCCTTCCGGTACCCAGGGCCTGCGCGATAACCTGCTGGTAGGCAACGGGCATGACCTTGACAAAGAGCGCGCGGAAGTGTGGCCAGTCGGCCAGGATCTGGGCCGCACAGCGGCTCCGGGTTTGGGTGCGATGATTTCCCAACAGGCGCCGAACGAGCGCTTCGTCGCGGGCATCGGAAAGCGGGCTCAGCCGCACCGATTCGGGGTTGATGCGCAAGGGGAGTGCGCTGCGCTCGTCGAGGACGAAGGCCTCGCCCCCGCTCATCCCGGCGGCGAAGTTCTTACCCACGGGCCCGAGTACGACCACGACACCCCCGGTCATATACTCGCAGCCGTGATCCCCCACGCCCTCCACCACGGCATAGGCGCCGGAGTTGCGTACGGCGAACCGCTCTCCGGCCTGACCTCCGATGTAGACCTCGCCGGAAGTTGCCCCGTACAGGGCCACGTTGCCGATGACGACGGTCTCTCCGGGACGATAGGCGACACCCTCCGGCGGGGCGACGCTGATATGCCCCCCCGAAAGCCCCTTGCCCAGATAATCGTTGGCGTCCCCCTCCAGATGCAGGGTCAGTCCGGGGGCGAGAAAGGCGCCGAAGCTCTGCCCAGCGTGTCCGCGGCAGAGGATCTGCAGGGTATCGGTGGGCAGCGGATCCTCGCCCCGCAACCTGGTGACCCGGGAGCTGAGCAAGGTGCCGAAGGCGCGGTCGCGGTTCGTGAGGTGTACCTTCACTGTCACCGGCCGTGCCGCGCGGATCAGCGGCTCCAACCGGGCCAGCAGCTTCGCCTCTTTCTGCTCGGCCACGGCATGCCGTTGAGGATGTACCTGACGCGGGGAATCGCCCGAGGACGGGCGGTAGAGAAGCCGACCCAGATCGAAGCCCACCCCCGGGCGCGGCTCCAGCCGATCCACGCGCCCGATCATATTCTCGATGCGCCGGAAGCCGAGCGTCGCCATGAGCTCGCGCGCCTCCTCGGCCACGAAGCGCAGGTAGCTGACGACGTGCTCCGGACGACCGGCGAAGCGTCGCCGCAGCTCCGGATCCTGGGTCGCCACCCCGACGGAGCAGGTGTTGCAGTGGCACTTGCGCAGCATGATGCAGCCGAGGGCGATGAGCGGCGCGGTGCCGAACCCGAATTCCTCGGCCCCCAGCAGGGCCGCCACCACCACATCGCGGCCGGTCTTGAGGCCGCCGTCCACCCGCACCCGGATGCGCGAGCGCAGGCGATTTGCAACCAACACCTGCTGGGTCTCCGCAAGGCCCAACTCCCAAGGGCCGCCGGCCGACTTGATGGAGGTCTTCATGGAGGCGCCCGTGCCCCCGTCGCCGCCGCTGATGAGCACCGCGTCGGCCCGCGCCTTGGCAACCCCGGCGGCGATGGTGCCGACCCCGGAACAGGCGACGAGCTTGACGTGGATCTCGGCGTCGGGATTGGCGCACTTGAGGTCGAAGATGAGCTGTGCCAAGTCCTCGATGGAGTAGATGTCGTGATGGGGCGGGGGCGAGATCAGACCCACACCCGGCGTCGAGAAGCGCACCCCGGCGATGCCCTCGTCGACCTTGTTTCCGGGCAGCTCGCCGCCCTCGCCGGGCTTGGAGCCCTGGGCCATCTTGATCTCGATTTGTCGGGCGTTTGTAAGGTACTGGATGGTTACGCCGAAGCGGCCGCTCGCCACCTGCTTCATGGAGCAGGAACGCTCGGTGCCGAAGCGCTCCACCTGCTCGCCGCCCTCGCCGGTGCCGGAGATCCCGCCGATGCGGTTCATAGCGACGGCCAGGGCCTCGTGGGCCTCCCGGCTGAGGGCGCCGAACGACATGGAGCCGGTCGAGAACCGCCGCATGATCGCCTCCGCGGGCTCGACCTCGTCGAGGCTGAGCGGACTCCGCGAATCCGGGCGCAGCGCCAGTAGGCCGCGAACCGTCTGTCCCCGGTTTTCCTGCTCGTAGATGGCTGCAGCGAAGTCGCGGTAGACCTCGGTTCGGTCGGTGCGGCAGGCGTGCTGGAGCAGGCCGATGGTCCGCGGTGACCAGAAGTGGATCTCGCCGTCGCGCCGCCAGTAGTAGTCGCCCCCTTGCGGCAGGGCAAGATTGGCCGCGGGCTCGGAGCCGAAGGACTGCCCGTGCAGCGCTCTTGCCCGCCGCTCCAGCTCGCGCAGGCCGATGCCCGGCAGGTGCGCCGGGGTCCCGGTGAAGTAGCGCTCGACCAGCGACTCCTGCAGGCCGATCGCCTCGAAGACCTGGGCTCCCGTGTAGCCCTGCAGGGTGGAGATCCCCATCTTGGACATCACCTTCAGCAGCCCGTCCTCCACCGCCTTGCGGTAACCCTCGTGGGCATCCCAGATCTTGCTTTGCAGGAGACCCTCGGCGACCAGTTGGTCAAGGGTCTGGTAGGCGAGCCAGGGATGGACGGCGTCGGCGCCGTAGCCCAACAAGGTGCAGAAATGATGGACGACGCAGGGCTCGCCTGCGTCCAGCACGAGGCCGGCGCGCGTTCGCCGGCCCTTTGCCACCAGAAACTGATGCAGGGCGCCGATCGCCAGGAGGCTCGGGATGGGTATGCGCCGCGGGCCTACCCGCCGATCGGAGACGACCAGCACCTCGAAGCCCCCGTCGATGGCGGCGACGGCCTCGCCGCACAGGCGTCCGAGAGCCCCTTCCAGCGTCTCGGAAGCGCCGAAGGTCATGTCCAGCTCTTGGGCGCGAATACCCTTCGCGTCCATGCTCTTCAGGGAGGCCAGCTCCCCTTCGGTCAGGAGCGGAGAGGCCAGCAACACTTGGTGGCAGTGCTCGGGCCCGGGCTCGAGGATGTTTCTTTGTCGCCCGATGTGGGTGCGGAGCGAGGTGACGATGCGCTCGCGGATGAAGTCCAGCGGCGGATTCGAGACCTGAGCGAAAAGCTGGCGGAAGTAGCCGAACAAGGGCTTGGGCTGCGCCGACAGCGCGGCGAGCGGCGTATCCGACCCCATTGCACCCATGGGGTCCTTTGCTTCCTCGGCCATGGGCACGATAAGGTACTGGAGATGTTCTTCGGTGTAGCCAAACGCCCGTCGATAGCGGGTCAGACCGTCCCGGCGGTGGGCATGGTCGGTGGCGGTCGCCAAGGTGGGCGCGGGTTTGAGCGCTGGCAGCCGCAGACGATGCTCGCGCAGCCATTTCCCGTATTCGGGACGCGCGAGCTCGGCGAAGACCTCGGACTCCGGCACAATGCGCCCTTGCTCGCTGTCCACCAGGAGCAGCTCCCCGGGTCTCAGGCGGTCCTTTCTCGCCAGGGTGCGCTCGTCCAGATCCAGCACGCCCGATTCGCTGGCCAGGATCAAACGGCCGGCGGCCGTCAGGCACCAGCGACAGGGACGAAAGCCGTTGCGGTCCAGTACGGCGCCGATGTAACGCCCGTCTGTCGCCACCACCAGGGCCGGTCCGTCCCAGGGCTCCATAATGGTCGAATGGAAGTCGTAGAAGGCGCGCCTCCGCGGCGCCATAAGGGGGTCGTTCTCCCAGGCCTCCGGCACCATCATGCGCAGGGCCTGCGGCAAGGATCGGCCCGCCTCCAGCAGCAGGTCGATCACATTGTCGAGCTTCGCCGTGTCGCTGCCGTCCTTCTCGATCACAGGCTTGATGATGTCGATATCGGTGCCGAAAAGCGGGCTTTGAAGGTCCGCCTCGCGGGCGCGCATCCAGTTCTCGTTTCCCCGCACCGTGTTGAGCTCGCCGTTGTGTACGAGTCGGCGGTACGGATGGGCCAGATGCCAGGCGCCGAGGGTGTTGGTGGAAAAACGCGAGTGCACCAGCGCAAAAGGTGAGCACACGCGAGGATCGCGCAGGTCCGGAAAGTACGCGGGGAGCTGCCGGGAGGTGAGCATGCCCTTGTAGACCAGCGTCTGTCGGTCCAGCGAGCAGATATAGAACTGGCGGACCGAGAGCCCCAGGCGCTCGCGAGCGCGACGCTCGATGAGCCGGCGCAGCACGTAGAGGGCCACGTCCAGTCTAGGCACCTCCAACGGCAGCACCGGCTGAACGAAAAACTGCCGCACGCGCGGCTCGCTGTCCCGCGCCGTGCGTCCGAGATGGCTCGAATCGGTAGGCACGACTCGCCACCCGGCAACGAATAAATGGCGCTCGGCCGCTGTTTCCTCGACCAGCCGGATCAGCGCCCTTTCCATAGCATCGTCGGCCGGGAAGAACACCTGACCGACGCCGTAGGAGTCGAAGGCCCCGAGCTCGGGGAGCTCGGCCTTGAAGACGGCGTGTGGCTTGCGGATAAGAATACCCGCTCCGTCGCCGGTCCTCTCCTCGGCGCCGCGGGCGCCGCGGTGGTCCAGGTGCCCGAGGATGCCCATCCCGTCCTCGATCACGCCGTGGGAGGCACCGCCCTGCAGATCGACGACCAGACCCACGCCGCACCCGTCGCGGAAGGCGGGGATGAGGGAAAGACCTTGCGGGGTTGTGCGTGACATGGCTGCGTTTGCGATTATTCCCCGCAAGGGGCTTCCCCCTAGACTGGGGATCGCAGCTAGCGGAGGAAATTCTTGTTCCCTTTCGCCTTGCGCTTACCGGCTAACGACAGGTGTGAAGCCTGCAAGACAACTGAGGCTCGCCATTGCGGGCTTCGAGATCGATGCGCAGGGAGGCAATGATCACCGGCAGAAGGACCAAACCGCAGATCTTCGTCCAAACAAGGTATTTCTCATCGTCGGGTTCTGCCAATGTGAAGCTCTCGCGCGGGCGGACCATCCCCGAAAGTAACCGTAGCCGACGGATTACCGGAGAGATGCTACGACGCGTTCGAAGCGCAGGAGCTCGTCGGACTTCGGGCGATTTCGTGCTCGACTGCTCCTCGGAATCAACTCAGATATGTCCGTACCTCCTCACCGGGATTCGGCAGACCGACAATACGCCATGCACTCAGGCAGCCGCCGAACAGCTCGTAGATCTCCGACCGCGAGAGCGCCGTTCCCCGGCAGATCCGACGCGCGTTGGGCAGCGCCCCGATCCGGTAGAACTTGTCGCGAATGTGGTTCAAGACCCGCCAGTGCTTCTCCGTCAGCGGTCCGACTCCCTCCTCCTCGGCGATCTCGGCGGCAAGCCGTGCGTTCCAAACTTCCTGAAGCACCAAGTAGCCGTCCTCGTCGAACAGAGGGGACGCGCCGGGGAGAAACTGTCGTTCTTCGATGTGGGCGTTAAGCATGATGGCCGGCTCCTCTCCCAATTGCTACAGAGCTTGGAAACTCCTCGTCAATCGAGTCCACTCAGCCCTCGGCGACATAGTCCTCGTCGTCGTTGCCGGCCAGAATTTTCGGGTCGTGCGGGTGTAACTCCTTGTAATCCTGAAGCGTCTGCTCGGATTCGAAATGAATCTCCAATCCGTTCTCGTCATCCCCTTCGAACAAGGTGGGATGCTGGTCCAACGGAATCACATCTCGCAGTGTCATAGGATCTGTCGTTGTGCGGATAACCATGTGTGTTTCCTCCACGCAGAAATAGGATGACCGGGCAAGTAACCAGAATCGGTCAAGTGCCCATCTAAAAGTATGATGTAGTTTGAAATAGCAGCAGGTAAAAACCCCTCATCTACAAGCCATTTAACGCTAGAAGCATTATCTCTTTTTGACATCTTTTTTCCAGTTTCGG
>JAYEJW010000216.1:0-13142 GCA_034716535.1 Pseudomonadota bacterium | reverse complement strand
GGTGCTCGGCCACATTTTCAAACACGGGATCGAGAAGGTGACCTTCCTCACCGGCGACATGCACAACTCCTATCACGCAGAGATGACGCTCAAGAAGGGGGACAAGACCATCCGGATCAACGAGCTCATGTCCAGCCCGCTCAACCAGATTCAGAAAACCTCACCGGGGCGGTACAGGCCGGAAAGAAACAAGAAGTCCAAAGGGGATAAGTTCTCGTATAGCAGCGCGATCAAGAAATTCTACAATGACCACTCCAACGCGATGCTCGTCACGGTGGACGGCAACAAGGTCGACTACGAGATCTTCCGCACACGGAAACTTCGGCGTAAGGAAAGCGCCGATAGCTTTGTGGTCTGAAGGGCTGCCCGCCGCTTCGAACGCTTGGATTGGCCTCGCATCGGAGGGCAGGTGGCGCTCTCAACGAGGGCCCGGAGGCAGCAGGGCGTGGCCGCACCGAAGCGTTCGACTCCAGACTGGATCGGCGGCGTCGCGTTTGATTCGGGCATTGATTCAGAAATTGCCGCACATAAACCTTGCAGGGGCGGGCCGAATCAGTCGTTCCCCGACCAATCCAGCCCTCATGCGCCATCGAACGGGCAGCTGAAAAGGGTCAGTCTGCCCCCGCCCAATGTCCGAGGGACTGTCCGAATGCAACCGAAGTGCCACAGAAACCCGGTAGCATTCAATCATTTTGTTCGCGCACAGGGCACAAGCTCTATCTCTCTGCCTCTTTCGACATAGACTGAATTTTCAAGTAATGCCAATTCGATACAGCAGCAAAGAACCAAATCGCGCCAATAATGAACAAAGCATCGCTATATGGCACAAAGTCTAATACCATAACCGCGATCCCCTTCAAATCGCTCCAATCTTGCTCCCCGTATAAGAATCCTAAGTCGATGAACTTCGAAAATCCTTCTGTCGCCGAAATTGAGGTCCAGCTACCATCGCGTGAGTATATGTAGACTTGCCAGATAAGTAAGCCGAGACCGCAGAACAGCGGTACAACCCACCCCCAGCGAATCAGAAAAAACAGAACTAACGTTAATGGCAACAGGATTAGCCCGGCATTGCTGAAAAAAAGAAGACTCAAAAAAACGGATGCCACAACAGAATATTTAATAAAAAGATCGGTCGCCAAAAACAAAAGCAGTAAAGAAAATGCACCAACAACATTTGCGGACAGCATAATGTATCGAAGCCACTTCCACTTAAACCACCACCAATAGGATCCCCTTAAGAAAGTCTTGCATCCATCAATAAATTCACTACTCATGCCAGGGTCTCCCATTGCACGTCATCCGCGACGGCAAAAAATCTGTGGTTCTCGACCTGCCCGCAGGGTGGAATATCGAGGCGTATGCCGCCAGATGAAGACATGCGGCGGAACCGCCTGCGGCTATTACTCCCTACACTTCTTCCACACCGAAAAATGTTCGTATCGATTCTCCTGCCCGGTGGATTCGAATAAGCATTCCGCTTCAATGCCAAGAACTGCCAGCGTTCTCCTTAAGAAGTCCGCGAAACTATCAGAATCCCAGACATGGACATGCTCTCTTCGGCCTTTTGCATGCTCGACGTGCTCTGGTAACAACTGGTCAATATCCGGATGATTAAAGACGTGCGGATGAACGCCACGTAGAAACTCCACATAGTGATCGTCGGAGGATTCCGTAACATTCATCTCATACTCGATCTGCAGATGTTCAAAAGACGTTAGATTTCGGTTCTTGTCATAGGTAAACGTCTTGTCTGGCGCGGAAACAATCACGAGTCCGCCCGGTCGAGTAACGCGAAACAGTTCCTCGATAACTCTGATCGGATTGGCGACGTGCTCAATCACATGATTGAGTATGACGAAATCAAAGTTTTCCGTTGAGAAAATAGAGAGCCCCTTGGTATCGAGATCGCAAACATACTCGACATCAACGAAGTGCTCGGAATTGACTTCCGAGTAAACGCTGGCGGCTTCCTCCTTGGAAACCGCATCGCAATACTCGACTACGCAGCGAGCGGGAACAGGTGCCGGTGCATCCAATGCCCCTATCTCCAATCCCTGTCCTTTCAATAGCGCGTAACCGGAGTTCCGATGAGATAACTTCTGCATGAGCTGTGTCGTGAACGATTCAGTACTTGTTAAGAAAAGACCGCGAAGGAATCAGCCGCCAGACTTGATCCGCTGTTGAAGTGCGACCGCGGAGACCCACATGAGCGCCGCCTCTGAGTCCGATTCCGGCGTTGTGCCGGGCATCAGAAGCAGGCCGTCACTCACCGGCCAAGATACGGCGCCACCGTACTCCGCGGTGTGCTCGGCGCGCACTCGCAGACGTTTGGTCAGCTGCCGTTGCAGAGTCTCGTGGTAGGCGCGCCGGTAGTTCAGCTTCGCGGCGCAGAGCTCGTCACCGCACAAGAACAAGGTGAAGGCACGCGCGGGAATCGCGTTGAAGGCGCCGACTTCCACGGTGCAAAGGCGGTCGCCGAAGGGGTTGGCAGCATCGTCGCAGCGCAGATCCAGGTCCGGAAACAGAGCGCGAAAATCAGCTTCGGTCATGGTGCCGCGCAGGTTCTCGATTGCTAGATTGAGCTCGGTCTTGCCAAATAGATACAGCACCACCAGATCGGTCCGGCGCCGCCCGTCCTCCGTGAAGACCAGCCAGACGATTGGGCCCAGAACGATCGCGAGGAGGAGCAGCTTCTTGTAGAGGGGATTTAGGTGCAGATTCATGGGAGCTTTGTCGTTACCGTGAAAATGCGCGACGAAGGCGCTCCGTCTTCTCCTGTCCCTCGATCGGGAGGGCCACGGGGTTCGATTCCAGCGAACGTCCCCGGCAGCGAAGGCAGGCATCAACGTCGCCCGGCCGAAGCCAACTGAGCCTCGTGAATCTATACAGCATCCCCTATTCCTGCGGCAACTCTCACGTGAAACCGGACAGTGCTGGCAGCACGAGTCGGCGGAATGAATGTTCGAAATCACGCGCCTTGGGCGAGACGTCGGAGCCGTGACCGCCGCTCCAGCAAAAAGCGCCTCAACAGGATTGTCGTCGCCGCTTCATCCTACGGTGCTCTTGCCATGTATCATAGCCTTGGAGTCGGTACGGTCCCTGGGCGCTATGGTTTCGCGTCTGGCACAATGCTCCCGGCGGGTCCAAGGTTAAGGAGAGTGAGTGCGTGAGTAGTTGTGGTTTCCGTTCGTCTTCCCCTTCAGGCGCGGCACCCAGGTACCAGGCCTATACGCTGAAAAACTTCCGCGACGTTCCGCAGATCGAGCAGCTCTCCGAGCAACAGTTATTCGACATCGAGGTGGTAGGCCATGTCTTGCCGTTCAAGACCAACAACTTCGTCGTCGATCATCTGATCAACTGGGACGCTGCCCCCGATGACCCGATGTTTCCGCTGACCTTTCCGCAGTCAGGGATGCTATTGCCGCATCATTACGAGTAAAAAACTGCCGCTCAGAGATCGGCTTGTCGCATGCTCTGACCCGGTGGCGCTCTGGCCAAAAGCAAAATCCTCCAGCCTGACGCGCCAAACCGACTATCAAGGCATCGACCGGAATCGGTGGCCCAAAGGAAGATGCTGCAGGCATCTTAATCCGGGACAATCTGGGGAAAGAAATTGAGCGCCGACCCTGGATCACGCCGCCGGTGCCCGCGATGGACGCAGCCACGGACTCC
The DNA here is from genome assembly GCA_034716535.1 of Pseudomonadota bacterium. Classification (GTDB taxonomy): domain Bacteria; phylum Pseudomonadota; class Gammaproteobacteria; order Chromatiales; family Chromatiaceae; genus JAYEJW01. The sequence goes on along the minus strand of JAYEJW010000216.1, from coordinate 9,467 downwards.
ACCTCGCCCAAGTCCACCTTCCGATCCGTGGCAGAGACGGCGCAGGATCTGCTCTCGATACCGTGGGAAGCGTCGCGGTCCGCGCTGCGCTCAGCGTCTTTCGCAAAGCACCTAGTCGACGCCGTCGACGTACCGATCCCGCGCCGCTCTGGCGCGCTCGAAAATTTCAAGCAGGTGGTCGCCGTCGCCGCGGCGGATGGTATCGGCGAGATCCGCCATCTCGGCACTGAAGCTGTCCAACATGGCGCCCAGGGCCTCTCGGTTCGCGATGCATATATCCCTCCACATCACCGGGTTACTGGAGGCAATTCGGGTAAAATCGCGAAAACCCCCGGCCGCGTACCGGAAGATCTCGTCGTTCTCCCGCATCCGCGCGAGGGCATCCACCAACCCGAAAGCCAGCATGTGCGGCAAGTGACTCGTGGCAGCGAGAACCTCGTCGTGGTGATCCACATCCATGCAGGTGACGCGCGCCCCGCAGGTCTGCCACATGCGCGTGACCCGCTGCAGAGCGTCGGGATCGGTCTGCGGCAGCGGCGTGAGAATGACGCGGCGATTCTGATAGAGCTCGGGGAACGCGGCCTCGACTCCGCTGCGCTCCGTGCCCGCGATCGGGTGGCCGGGAACGAGCCGCGCGGGCAGAGATCCGAAGGCGGCAACCGCGTCGGCGACCACGCTGCCCTTGACGCTCCCGCCGTCCGTAACGACGGCATCGCCGCGCAGTTTCTCGCGAATGGCGGCAAAGGTCTCCCGCATGGCCCCCAGGGGAACGGCGAGAAACACCAGATCGGCGCCTTCGACGGCCTCCGCCGGGTCGTGGGTGAAGCGGTCGATGACACCGAGCTCCCGTGCCTTCTCCAGATTGCCGCGGGAGCGGCCGCAGCCGACCACCTCGCCGACCTCTCCGGCGGCCCGCAGGGCACGGGCCAGGGAACCCCCGATGAGCCCGACGCCGATGACCGCCAGGCGCTCGATCATGCGCCGAGCACCCGCTCCAGTGTCTCCAGAAAACGCGCGTTTTCCGCTTCCAGCCCCACACTCACCCGCAGATGATTGGGCAGCCCGTAGTTGGCCACGGGGCGCGCAATGCATCCTCCCCGCAGCAGGGCATCGTGGACCGGTCCCGCGGGGCGGCCCAGATCGACGGTCACGAAGTTGCCCACCGACCGGATGTAGTCCAGACCCAGCCGCTCGAAACCGGCGGCGAGCTGCCGCAGCCCCGCCTGGTTGAGCCTGACCGAGGTTCGCACGTGCTCACGATCGCCGAGCGCCGCCAGGGCGGCCGCCTGGGCAAGCGTGTTGACGTTGAAGGGTTGGCGCACCCGGTTGAGGAGCTCTGCGACGTGCAGGTGGCTGATGCCGTAACCCACCCGAAGGGCCGCCAAGCCGTGCACCTTCGAGAAGGTGCGGGTAACGATGAGATTCGGGAGCTCGCCGAGCCAGTCGGTGGCGTCCGGATAGTCCGGCTCTGCAACGTATTCCGTATAGGCCTCGTCGACGACGACGATGCAGGATTCCGGCAGGAATCGCAGAAACGCACGGAGCGGTTTCGCCGCCAACCAGGTCCCGGTCGGATTGTTCGGATTGGCGATCCAAACCACCCGGGTACGCTCGTTGACCATGCGGCGCATGGCGTCCAGGTCGTGTCCGAAATCCTTGGCGGGCGCGACCCGCGCGGTGGCTCCGACCGCCTGGGTGGCGATGGGATAGACGGCGAAGGCGTACTGCGAGAACAGCGACTCGGTACCCGGGTGCAGAAAGGTCCGTGCCACCAGGTCGAGCACGTCGTTCGAGCCGTTGCCGAGTGTGATGGTCCCGGGATCGACCCCGTGGTGCGCGGCGAGTACCCCCCGCAGCTCGAAACCGCCGCCGTCCGGGTAGCGGCCCAGTTCCTCCAGGGCGGCGACTGTGGCCTCTCGCGCCATCCGTCCGGGACCCAGCGGGTTCTCGTTGGAGGCGTGCTTGACCGAGTCGCGGATGCCAAGCTCCCGCTCGAGCTCTGCGATGGGCTTTCCCGGGACATAGGGCTCAAGGCCCGAAAGACCCGGAGCGGTGATTCTCAGAAAACGATTGTCGGCGTGAGGCATGGATTAGAGTACCGCCTCAGGATACGACCCCAATATCTTGAAAAGAAGAGATTTGTTCTTGAGGTTCTCAAGGGCTTTCGACACGATCTCGTCGTCTCTGTGGCCCAGGATGTCGATAAAGAAGACATAGTCCCAGATACCCCGCTTCGAAGGCCTGGACTCTATGCGGGTCATGCTGATGCAGTGCTCGGCCAGGGCGGTGAGCAGTCCGTGCAGTCCCCCCGCCTCGTTGCGGCAGGAGAGCAGCAGACTGGTCTTGTCGTGGCCACTCGGGGACGCGTCTTCCCTCCCGATGACAAGGAAACGCGTGGTGTTGCCCGGCTCGTCCTCGATGCCGTCGTAGAGGATTCCGAGATCGTAGATCTCCGCCGCGGCTTCCCCCGCCACGGCAGCAGTACCCGCCTGCTCGGCGGCGATGCGGGCGGCCTCCGCGTTGCTGACCACGGCGATGCGCTCGACGTTCGGCAAGTGGCGATCCAGCCAGCGCCGGCATTGGCCGAGGGACTGCTGGTGGGAGAAGACGGTCTTGATCCGGTCCAGGTTCTGCTCGCGACTCATCAGGTGGTGATGAATACGCAGGCTCACCTCCCCTGCGATGCGCAAGGGCGAGCGCATGAACATATCCAGGGTGTGGCTGATCACCCCCTCGCTGGAGTTCTCCACCGGCACGACGCCGTACTGGCAGGAGCCAGCCTCCACCTCCCTGAAGATATCCGAGATGTCGCCCAGCGGGACCGTGCTCACCGCATGGCCGAAGTGCTTGAGCGCCGCGGCCTGGGTGAAAGTCCCCGCCGGCCCGAGGAAGGCCACCGCCAGGGGCTGCTCCAGGGCGAGGCAGGCGGACATGATCTCGCGGAATAGCCTCGCCACCTCTTCGTCCCCCAGCGGCCCGGGGTTACTCTCCTTGATGCGGCGCAGGATGGCGGCCTCCCGCTCGGGCCGATAGAACTGGGCATCCCCGTTGGCGGACTTGATCTCGGCCACCTCCTTGGCGCAGGCGGCGCGCTCGCTGATCTGGCGCAGAATCTCCCGATCGATGGCGTCGATACGCTCGCGCACGCAGGAGAGCGGATCCTCAGAGCTCATGTAATTCAGACCTAGGTCAGCCTAGCAGCCCAGACAGCGAACGGACAGCACCCCCTCGATGGCGCGGATCTTGGCGACCGTCTCCTCCGGTGCCTGCCTGTCGATGTCGATCAGGGTCACGGCCACGTCGCCCCGTGAGCGGTTGAGCATATCCAGGATGTTCAGATTGGCCTCTGCCAAGTCGGTGGAGATCTGGCCCACCATGTTGGGCACGTTGCTGTTGACCACAGCCATACGGTAGCCGCCGTTGCGTGGCAGATTGATCTCCGGGAAATTGACAGAATTATGTACGTTTCCGTTCTCCAGCCACTCACGCACCTCCTCCGCGACCATGACCGCGCAGTTCTCCTCGGCCTCGCGGGTGGACGCGCCGATGTGGGGCAGGGTCACGACCCGCGGATGGCCCTTGAGGAGGTTGCTCGGAAAATCGCAGACGTACGCGTAGAGTTGCCCGGAGTCCAGGGCCGCCACGACCGCCTCGTCATCGATGATACCGTTGCGCGCGAAATTGAGCAGCACGCCGCCCGCCTTCATGTTCTTGAGGCGGTCGGCGTTGATCATGTGCCGGGTCTCGTCCGTGAGCGGGACATGAAAGCTGATGAAGTCCGATCGGGATACCAGGTCGTCGACGCTGAGCGCCTGCTCCACGTCCGACTCCAGCTGCCAGGCCCGCTGCACCGTGATCGTCGGATCATAGCCCACCACCTTCATCCCCAGCGCGCGGGCGGCGTTGGCCACCTGGACACCGATGGCGCCAAGGCCTATGACACCGAGGGTCCGACCGGGCAGCTCGAAGCCCACGAACTGCTTCTTGCCGCTTTCGACAGCCTTGTGGACGACGCCGTCATCACCCTCGAGGTCGCGAGCGAAATGCCAGGCCTGGGCGATATTACGCGCGGCCAGGAGCATACCGGCGATCACGAGCTCCTTGACCGCATTGGCGTTGGCGCCGGGGGCGTTGAACACAGGGACTCCCTGCGCGGTCATTCGCGCGACAGGGATATTGTTGACCCCTGCGCCGGCACGGCCGATGGCCTGGACGGTCTCGGGGATATCCATTTCGTGCATGTTGGCGGAGCGCACCAGCACGGCGTCGGGGTGCGCGATCTCCGAGGCCACCTCGTAGCCATCCCGCGGAAGACGGTCCAGACCTGCAACAGATATATTATTTAACGTCAGTATCTTAAACATCTTTTTTAAAGCTGATTGGGTTCACTATCCACGGCGGCGTGGCGAGGCTGTCGGAGCCGGAGCGCGCTCCGTACTCCGCACCCCGCGCCTTCGATTACCCGTGCTTGCGCTCGAACTCCTGCATGAAGGCAATAAGCGCCTGCACACCGTCCTCCGGCATGGCGTTGTAGATGCTCGCCCGCATGCCGCCAACGGAGCGATGACCCTTGAGCGTGAGAAGCCCTTCCTCCTTGGCCCCCGTGAGAAAAGTGGCGTCGAGCTCCGAATCGGCCAGCGTAAAGGGAACGTTCATCCAGGAACGGCAGGGGACGTCCACGGGGTTGGCGTAAAAACCGGAGCCGTCGATGGTCTCGTAAAGGGCCATCGCCTTGCGGCGATTGATCTCCGCCATGGCCCCGAGGCCGCCCAGGCGCTTGATCCATTGGAACACAAGACCCGCCAGATACCAGCTGTAGGTAGGCGGGGTGTTGTACATGGACCCATTGTCGGCGTGGGTCTGATAGTCGAACATGGTGGGCGTACCCGCGAGCGGCTGCCCGATGAGGTCGGCGCGTACGATCACGATGGTCAGCCCCGCCGGTCCGACGTTCTTCTGGGCCCCCGCATAGATGACGCCGAAACGCGACACCTCGATGGGCCGTGACAAGATGGTGGAGGACAAGTCCGCCACCAGGGGCTTGCCCCCTGTCTCCGGCACGTACGGGAACTCGACGCCCTGGATGGTCTCGTTGGGGGTGTAGTGGACGTAGGCTGCGTCGGCGCTCAACGCCAGCTCCCCCTGCGCCGGAACGCTGGTGAATCTCCCGGCCTCGGTGGTGGCGGCGATGTTGACCCTACAGAAGCGCTTGGCCTCGGCGATCGCCTTCTTCGACCAGGAGCCCGTATTAATGTAATCGGCTGAGCTTTCGCCCCGCAGCAGGTTCATGGGCACCATGGCGAATTGGCTGGACGCCCCGCCCTGCAGGAACAGCACCTTGTAATCGTCGGGAATCTCCATGAGCTCCCGCAGGTCCGCCTCAGCCTGCTCGGCGATGGACATAAACTCCTTCCCACGGTGGCTCATCTCCGCGACGCACATTCCGCTCCCACGCCAATCCAGCATCTCGTCGCGGGACTGACGCAACGCCTCTTCCGGCAACATCGCCGGGCCGGCGCTGAAATTGAAAGCTCGAGCCATTGTGACTTCTCCGTCATTACCTTTTGAAATCATTATGAATCCGTGTCGGCATCGGAGTCCGTCTCGTCATCGTCCCCATCCAGCGCCACGATGCGTTCCACGCCGGCAAGTCGCCGTCCCTCGCCGAGGTTGATGAGCTTCACGCCCTGGGTGTGGCGGCCGAGCACGGGGATCTCCGCGACCGGCGTGCGAACCAGCGTGCCGCCCTCGGTGATCAGCATGATCTCGTCGTCCGGCAGCACCAGCACGGCGCCGATTTGGTCCCCATTGCGTTCTGAGGTCCGGATGGAGAGCAAACCCTTGATGCCACGCCCCTTCGTGGGGAAGTCCTCGACCGCCGTGCGCTTACCATAGCCATTCTCCGTCACGGTCAGTACCGTCCCCGGCTCCGCCACCAGCATAGAGATCACCCGCTGTCCGGGCTCAAGGGAGATCCCGCGCACACCGTGGGCTGTGCGCCCCATGGACCGCACCTGATCCTCCTTGAAGCGGACCGCCTTGCCGGCGGACGTGAACAGCATGATGTCCTGTTTGCCGTCGGTGACCGCGACGCCAACGAGGAATTCCTCCTCATGCAGGTCGATTGCGATGATCCCCCTCGACAGGGGCCGGGAGAAGTCCGTCAGCGGCGTCTTCTTCACCGTGCCCACGCTGGTGGCCATGAATACGAAGCATCCTTCTTCATACTGGCGCACCGGCAGCACCGCGCTGATGCGCTCCCCCTTCTCCAAAGGCAGCAGGTTGACCATGGGACGGCCGCGGGCGGCCCGGCCCGCCTGGGGCAGCTCGTAGACCTTGAGCCAGTACACCTTGCCGCGGCTCGAGAAGCACAGGACCGTATCGTGGGAGTGGGCGACAAAGAGCTTGTCGATGAAGTCCTCGTCCTTGGTGGTCGTGGCCGTCTTGCCCTTGCCGCCTCGGCGCTGGGCCTGATACTCGCTCAGCGGCTGGGCCTTGGCGTAGCCCGCGTGGGAGAGGGTGAACACCACGTCCTCGGGCGCGATCAGGTCCTCGAGGGTAAGATCCAGATGATCGACGAGGATCTCGGTCCGGCGCTCATCTCCATACTGATCGCGAATCGCCTCCAACTCTTCCCGGATGACCTGCATGAGCCGCTCCGGACTCGACAAAATATCGAGTAAATCCGCAATGTTCCGCAGTATCTCCTCGAATTCACCGATGATTTTTTCTTGTTCAAGTCCCGTCAGGCGGTGGAGACGCAGATCCAGAATCGCCTGGGCCTGGGCCTCACTCAAGCGGTAGCCGTCCTCGCTCAGGCCCAGCCCCTTGGCCAGGTCGTCCGGCCGTGTCTCGTCCGCTCCCGCACGCTCCAGCATCGAGGACACCGCCCCGGGACGCCAAACGCGCTCCAGGAGTCCCGCCTTGGCCTCGGCCGGACTCGCGGAAGCCTTGATGAGCGCGATGACCTCATCGATGTTGGCCAGGGCCACTGCGAGCCCTTCCAGGAGGTGCGCACGGCCGCGGGCCTTGCGCAGCTCGTAGAGGGTACGCCTTGTGACCACGTCCCGGCGATGGCGCAGGAAGTACTCAAGCATCTGCTTGAGGTTCAGCAGCCGGGGCTGACCGTCCACCAGGGTCACCATGTTGATGCCGAACACCGTCTGCATCTGGGTGTGTTGGTAGAGGTTGTTGATCACCACGTCCGGGTACTCGCCACGCTTGAGCTCGATGACGACCCGCATACCGTCCTTGTCGGACTCGTCGCGCAGCTCGGCGATACCCTCGAGCTTCTTCTCCTTCACCAGGTCGGCCATCCGCTCCAGCATCCGAGCCTTGTTCACCTGATAGGGCAGCTCGGTGACGATGACGGCCTCGCGCCCGCTGTGTTTCTCCGTCTCCACATGGGTACGGGCGCGCAGATAGATACGGCCGCGGCCGGTACGGTAGGCCTCGCGGATGCCGCGCACCCCGTTGATCATCGCCGCCGTCGGGAAGTCCGGTCCGGGGACATGCTCCATGAGCTCGTCCACGGTGACCGCCGGGTTCTCGATAATCTCCAGACAGGCCGAGATCACCTCCGCCAGATTGTGCGGCGCGATATTGGTCGCCATGCCCACCGCGATGCCGGTGGAACCGTTGACCAGCAGGTTCGGGAAGCGCGCCGGCAGGACCGCCGGCTCCTGCTCCGACTCGTCATAGTTGACGACAAAGTCGACCGTCTCCTTGTCCAGGTCGTCGAGCAGGGTATGGGCAATGCGCGCCATGCGCACTTCCGTGTACCGCATCGCCGCCGGTGCATCCCCGTCCACCGAGCCGAAGTTGCCTTGCCCGTCCACCAGCATATAGCGCATGGAGAAAGGCTGAGCCATCCGCACAATGGTGTCGTAAACCGCCGTGTCGCCGTGGGGGTGATACTTACCGATGACATCGCCCACCACGCGGGCGGACTTCTTGTAGGGCTTGTTCCAGTCGTTGCCCAGCACGCTCATGGCGTAGAGGACGCGGCGGTGTACGGGCTTGAGACCGTCGCGCACGTCCGGGAGGGCGCGCCCGACGATCACGCTCATGGCGTAATCAAGGTACGACTGCCGCATCTCGTCTTCCAGATTGACGGGCAGAACTTCTTTTGCGAACTCCGGCATGGGTGTGGGGAACCGAGGTGGGTGACCGCTTCACAAGCGGTCTGGTTGTGCTTGTAAAAAAAGAAAAATTATATCACGCGAGACGGGTTGCCCGCACACCCGATTGAGACGATTCGACGTGCGGCAGAGCTCGACTTGTCGTGGTCGCGACTCAAACGGCAAGGTCTTCCTTCTTCACGCCAGGCGGCTCCGCGTGGACGACGACCTCCTCATCCCGATCGACAACATCGACTCTGGGCGTCCGACCCTCAAACGGCGCCTCCAGATCCGACCAAGGTGTTGTTTCCAACAGTATTTCGTCACGAACTTCTACGATTCACTCACCTCGCCACCGGCCAAATTTCCCACACTGCGACACTGCCAAACAGGCGGTGGAAAGGTCCGGAATCGACCGATTTCGTTGAAAAACTCCGCGATGCAGCCGAGTCTACCGACTCGGCAGGCCGGAATTTTTTGAATCCCCCTTTCTGGGATCTGCCATCGGGTTTCGATGGCGGGTTTTGCGGTTAATCCCCCTGATTTCGCCTCATGCGGGCGCACCTATCCTGTCATCAGGCGGCGCTTGGCCACAGAGCTTGGCCAGCCGTCGCAGATTCTGCACCGTGGCCGAGAGGATGAACTCGTCGTTCGCTCCGCTGAGTCCGCGCAGGCGCAGCCGGTCGAGCTTTAAGATGCGCTTGAGGTGGGCGAAGAGACTCTCGACTTTCTTGCGTTCGCGACGAACCGGAAGGCCTCGCTGGCGCGGAAGCGCCCGTGGCGGTTCTTCGAGAAGGTCGAGTGATCCGGTACCGCCCCTTCCAGCCCCAACCGGCAGAACCAGCGATAGGCGAGGTTGAGATGAACCTCCTCGCACAGGCGCCGCTCCGAGCGGATGCCGTAGCAGTAGCCGAGGATCAGCATGCGGATCCACCGAAGCGCGCCCAGTGGTGCTGTAATAGCGGGCGAGGTGATCACGCAGCCCCCGAAGATCGAGCACCGCGTCGATCTGGCGCAATAGGTGATCCTGCGGGACGTGGTGTTCCAGATTGAACTCGCAGAACAGCTCGCTCTGAGAGGGTGGGAGTTGCCCCATCATGTCCGTCGCCCCATTTTCAATGGGGCTAGGTTACCACAACGGGCTCCTCCCGACCGCGGGAGTTCTTCAACAGAATCGACCCAGTGCTGACACTCGGCCCGTCGTGCCCAGTTGCAGGTTCGTCCCAATAGCGGAAACTCAAGCTCTAGGGGAACAACTCCGTTTCACGGCCACGAGCGATTCGAAACCGTTCGCCGACGAGAGACAGCAAGCCGACCATCAGCGGACGTTCGGCGGAGCTCAGTACG
>JAYEJW010000215.1:0-13156 GCA_034716535.1 Pseudomonadota bacterium | reverse complement strand
GATGACCGACGACATGGGCACCAAGCACGCCGTCGAGCATTTCCTGCAGGCATACAACTGGGACTACCAGACGCGCGCGTACAAGATCACGCCCATACCTGGCCAGATCAAGGTGCACGAGTTCGACTACAAAGGCGTCAATGAGGTCGTTTATGACCAAAATGGCATCGTCGTGCGCTCTATTCCCGCCATCCATGCCGGTGACGGCCCAGTCAGCTTCATCATCGAGTACGCCGGCATGAAACTGGTCTTCGGTGGCGATAGCTCACCCAACAAGTGGTTCGTCGAGCACGCGAAGGACGCGGATTTCGTCATTCACGAGGCCTTTGGTACGCCCGAGTTCTTCGTGAAGGACTACAACCAACCGCCGCAGTTGGCGTGGAGGGCATGCTGCGAGTTCCACACCTCCGGACCTGCGTTCGGCAAGATCATGAGCGAGATCAAGCCCCGCCGCGCCGTTGCCTATCACTCGATGGAGGAAGCGATTCCGGACATACGCGCCGGTATCCGTGAGACCTACGACGGGCCGCTTTCCATGGCCGTCGATAACATGGTCTGGAACATCACAAAGGACGAGATCACCGAGCGCATGGCGGTCTCTCCGGATCGCGCCAGCGGAGTACCAGGGCCGACACGCCAACCGCCGCCGGAGGAGGGAAGGCCGGACCCGACGAGTGATTTCATCAGGGGTGGCGAATGGGGCCCCGGCTTTAACGCCCAGAACGAGATGCTCGATGAGCACTCCAAGAAGTACGACCTGGAGTCGGTGGACTGGAGGCCGCAGAAGCCCTGGTACAAGCCGAGCAACTAGCCGAGAATCCTGCCATACTCCTGCGGACGGTGCGATTCGTGCCTCACCGGGACCTATGATTCTTGGGCAAACGAGCGGCCGGGCGTGAGCCCGGCCCAGCAGGGCGTGTCATTCCTAGCGGGTAGCCGGTGTGAGACTGAAACTACTTGAGCGGACCGTCGAAAGCAGCAAGTACCTTTCGGTCATCACGATTCTGTTGATCCTGTTGGCAGCGCTGGCTCTCTGCATCGGCGTTGCCATGTCGTTTGTAACGGTCATTCTCGATGCCGTGCGCGAAGGGCCCTGGGAGCCGAAGGTTGCAAAGGAGGCGGCAATCGGGTTTCTCAGCATGATCGACCTGCTGTTGATCGCCATCGGCCTGCAGACCATCGCGGTCGGGATCTACCGCATCTTTCTAAACGCCGACCTGAGGATTCCCTCCGCGTTACCCGTCTCCAGCTTCAGCGATTTGAAGGCTGCGGTAGTCAAGATGATTGGCATCGTACTGAGCATTCTCTTTCTAGAGTCCGCGTTCAAACTTGGGCCGGGAGAGCCGATCCTCTACTTCGGGCTCGCGATCGCCGTCGTGATCGCGGCGTCCGCATGGGCGATCGGCCAAGAGAAGAAGCAAGAACATCGAAGTGATTGAGGCAGGGTTCACGGCAACCGGAGAGAAGGCCACAGGAGGGCTTCAAACAAAGCGACGCCATCTTTGCACCGCTGGTGCCCCGCCGGCGCTCCATTGTCAACAGCCCCTGATATCCTGACAACGTCAAGGTTTCGGGAAGCTCCCAATACAACGCTCCTCGGCCACTTTTGCCAACCACGGGAGATCGAGGTCGAGACATGTCCGCGACATTAGACACCGAGTCCACGACAAGCTCGTCCGCATCGATGTCGCCTGAGCGCTTGCGCGGTCTATCGCCCAAGAGCATCTACGGTCGCGACGCGCAGGCGGTCGCGCAGGATCTAGACGTTGATATCGATCAAGGCCTGACGACCGAAGAGGCCGCGAGTCGCCTCAAGACTTACGGACCCAACAGGTTGGCGGAGGCGAAGAAGGACTCGCCCCTGGTGATGTTCCTGAAGCAGTTCGTCAATCCCCTGCTCATCATTCTGCTTGTTGGTGGCTTGATCTCCGGTTACACGGGACATTGGGTGGACGCGATCGCGATCTTTGTCATCGTGCTGATCAACGCCACCATCAGCTTCGTACAGGAGTTCAAGGCAGAAAAGTCGCTTGCGGCGCTCAGCGAGATGGCGGCGCCGATGGCCAACGTCCGCCGCGACGGCGATTGGAAGGAAGTGCCGGCACGGGACATCGTTCCGGGCGAGGTGCTGCGAATCAAGGCGGGCGACATCCTGGCCGCTGATGTCCGACTGATCGAGGCCAACCGCCTGCAGGTGGACGAGGCCGCTCTGACCGGTGAATCGGAGCCGGTGGACAAACACGATCAGGCCATCGCGGGCGAGGAGGAGGTGGTCCTCGCGGAACGCTTCAACATGGGCTTCAGCAGCACGCTCGTCTCCAACGGGACCGGGCTGGGTCTCGTCACCTCTACCGGCATGGACACCGAGGTCGGTCACATCGCCGGCCTGATGGCAACGGCGACCCAACCAAAGACTCCGTTGCAGGAGCGCATCGAGAACCTCTCGAAGATCCTGATCGGCGCCGCCCTGATCGTCGTCGCCGTCATCATCGGCATCGGCATCGCCAACGGCATGGATGCCTACGAGATGCTCAACTCCGCAATTTCTCTGTCCGTGGCCGCCATCCCCGAGGGTATGCCTACCATCGTCACCATTGTGCTGACGCTCGGCTCCCAGGCCATGGCGAGAAAGAATGCGCTAGTGCGACAACTGAGCTCCGTAGAGACGCTCGGCACGACCTCCGTTATCTGCTCGGACAAGACCGGCACCCTGACGCAGAACCAGATGCAGGTCATGCGACTTTGGGCCGGTGGCAAGGCTTGGAAGGTAACCGGGGAGGGCTTCGATCCCAATGGCGCGTTCGTGGATGCCGACGGCAACGAGGCCGATGTTGCCAGGGAAAAGGAAGAAGATCTCTGGCGAATGCTCGCCGTCTCGGCCTACTGCAACGAGGCACGCCTGATCGAGCTGGATGGTCGCCCGGCGATCCAAGGCAATCCGACCGAGGGGGCGTTGGTCGTCGCCGCCGCAAAGGCAGGCATCTCCCGCGCCGAGCTCAAGGAGCAGAAGCACGAAGCGCTGCAGCACTTTCCCTTCGACTCGACCCGAAAAATGATGAGCGTGTTGGTACGGCTACCCGGCGGGGAGCACATGCTGACCGCCAAGGGTGCGCCGGACGTGATCCTGTCGAAGGCATCCGAGGTGCTCCTGCACGGCGAAGAGGTGGAACTGACTGCCGAGCGCCGTGCCGAGATCGAACAGGTAATAGAGGGATTCGGCGAGGATGCCCTACGTACGCTGGCGATCGCTTACAAGCGTGTCGAAGGAGACCCGATGGGGACCGATGCCGAGGACCATGAGCAGGACGTGGTGCTGGTCGGTATCCACGGCATTATGGATCCGCCACGTCCCGAGGTGCCGGATGCCGTGTCCGAGGCGGCCAGCGCCGGGATACGCACGGTCATGATTACCGGCGATCACGCGGCGACCGCCGAGGCCATCGCCGAGCAGATCGGTATCAAGACCTCGGATGAGCAGACAGTGCACACTGGCGCCGAGCTCGACACCTTAAGCGACACGCAGCTCGAGGAGACCGTGAAACACGCGGCAGTCTTTGCCCGTGTGACACCGGAGCACAAGCTGCGCATCGTCAACGCGATGCAGGCCAACGGGGAGGTCGCGGCGATGACCGGCGACGGGGTCAACGATGCGCCGGCACTGCGTACCGCGGACATCGGCGTGGCCATGGGCATCGCCGGCACATCGGTGGCCAAGGACAGCGCCTCGCTCGTCCTGTTGGACGACAATTTCTCCACCATCGTCACCGCGGTGCGCGAAGGCCGTCGCATCTACGACAACCTGCTCAAGTTCATACGTCAAGCACTGACCGCCAACGTGGCCGAAGTTTCGGCAATCTTGTTCGCGTTCCTGCTGATGGGTGCGGACCCATTACTCACGCTGACGCCGCTGATGATCTTATGGGTCAACCTCATTTCTGACGGTGTACCGGCGTTAACGCTTGGGTTGGAACCCGCGGAAGAGGACATCATGCGTCGAGAGCCTCGCCACCGCTATGAGAGCATCTTCGCCAGCGGTCTCGGCCAACGAATCATCATCAGGGGGCTCGCGCTGGGTGGATTGGCCTACTGGCTATTCCAGGAAACACTTGATGCGGGGGGATCGCTCGCTTATGCGCAGACCATGGCCTTCGCGACCCTGATCTTCGCGCAGCTGTGGCACATCTTCGACTCGCGATCGTCCACGACGCTGTTCCGCAAGAATCCGTTCGACAACCAGATGCTGCTGGCCGCGGTCGCCGTCTCCGCGATCCTGTCGCTGCTGGCGATCTACTCGACGCCTGGGAATTTCGTATTGGGTACCGAACCGCTAACGCCGCGGCATCTGCTTGAGGTGGCCGCGATTGCGTCGCTGCCGACGCTTGGCCTCTCGGCGCTCAAAGAGATCTTCCGGTTCGACTTCTTGTGACAGACCAAGTGAGCAATCGGCGACGGCGATGCCTTCCTCTTCGATCCGGGTACCGGCTCCACTGACAGGCTGACGGACTTCGAAGCGGGTTATTCCAAGCACGAACTTGAGGCGGTTCCCGCGCCCGTATCCATGTTTGGTCGCCGAAGAGCCCTGTACCAATTCAGACCGTCGGGTACGAGATAGCCCGCCCCGACAATGCCAATGCCATCGCCTAATTGGAGCAGCCGATGGATCTCGCTGCAGCCCTGAGTGACACGCTGGGCAAAGGCCTCGCCTTAGGAACGCCGACCGACGTGGCGCTGCAGGTGGCTCTGCTGCTCGCTGCCGTCCTTGCCAGCTTTGCTGTGCGCGGGCGTTGGAACCTAGCGATAGAGACACGCATTGCGCAGGAGACCACAAACGAAAACCGCATCATCGCGCTGCGGGGCTCGAAGCGGATCTCCTTCGCCCTGACGCTAACCACGCTGATCTTGCTTGCAAGCGGGGTGTTCGTGGCGCTCGGGCAGCCGACCGGACTTTTCCAGCTCGCAATCCCCCTGACACTGGTCCTGGCGGCAGTCCGCATCCTTGTCTTCCTGCTGCGCATCGCCGCCGGACCGGGCGGTGGTACCTCGGGGACGGAGCTTTTCGTCAGCATCACTCTCTGGGCCGGTTGCGCATTCTACCTGCTCGGCTGGCTGCCGGACGTCGCGGCTGTACTGGACGGAATCGATATCAACATCGGCGAGATCCGCATCTCGCTTCTCGGCGTCATCAAGTTCTCCGTTCTCTCCGCACTGCTTGTGTTGTCCGCGATGGCGCTCGTACGTGTCGCGGAGGGGAGGCTCTCGGCAGAACAGACGCTCGACTCAGGGGTCCGGGTGGGGCTGATCAAGGTGATCCGTTACAGTCTCATCGGATTTGCGTTAATCGTCGCGCTGAGCGCCGCCGGTTTCGAGCTGACTTCCCTTGCGGTTGTCGGCGGTGCACTTGGCGTGGGCATCGGCTTCGGCCTGCAAAAGGTCACAAGCAACCTGATCAGCGGTTTTCTACTGCTGTTCGACCGTTCGATTCGCCCGGGAGATGTCATCACCATCGGCGAGAGCTATGGCTGGGTGGCCAAGATGGGCGCACGCTATCTGGTGGTCAGGGACCTCGGCGGCGTGGATACGCTGATTCCGAACGAAGAGCTCATCACATCCCAGGTCAAGAACTGGAGCTACGGCGACCGCCACGTCCGAATCAAGCTCCCTGTGCAGATCAGCTATAGCGACGACCCGGAGATGGCCATGGAATTGATGCTGACAGCCTCCAAGGCGAGCGACCGCGTGATCGCCGATCCGGCTCCAACGGTGCGATTGATGGGCTTCGGGGACAACGGCATCGACCTGGAGCTCTCGGTATGGATCGACGACCCGGAGGAGGGAATCCACAATGTACGCTCCGACATCAATCTCGCCATCTGGCGGGCGTTCAAGGAACGCCGCATTACCATCCCCTTCCCCCAGCGGGACCTGCACGTGAAACAGGTGGACCCTCTCGCACCAAGTCCTGGAGATGATCCCTGACGCCACGGATCGATTGATCATGGAAATCGACATCTACAAGCTGCAGAACGAGAACGTCGCTTTATTGAGATTTCCGATGGTCCAAGGCGCGCGTCCGTTCACGATTACCGGATTCTGGGGGATCCAGCCCATCGCTGCGTCCCCCCTCGTGCGGGTCGCTTTTCTCCTGCTCTATGTCCTGGGTCTTGCGGGGTGCGCCGGCCGCCCCTTGATGCCGACGCCGAACCTGTACGCGTCTGCCGGACGCGAGCCCTTCACGGCAGTTGGCGCCGACCAGCGCTCGACCCGGATCGACCTGCTCTACGTGACCGACCGCGCCCCGGAGCGAGACGAGCAGGGAAACCTCGGCTACGGTCACGAGCGCTCCAGGTCCATGGCATTCGGCTCCGCAACGATCCAGATCGGTGAAGAGGGGACATGGGAGGCGCTCGCCAGAGACAGCGGCCGACATAAACGCTCCGAGCCCTGGGACCTCCAACTGGACAGCGTCCGCGAACTGGGCCGGTTCCCGCCCACACCCCTTCCGTTCACCATCGAGGACGGTCGAGTCGTGCGCGATGCGTCCAGTCTCCAAGTCCAAGCGCATACCGAAGAGGCACTGCGGAGCGAGATCGTGCGGCGGCTATCGATGACCCCGGAGAAGGAGGTCATCGTTTATGTCCACGGTTACAACAACGACTTCGACGATGCGGCCTTCACGCTCGCTGAGCTTTGGCATTTCGCGGGCCGAGAGGGTGTGCCCCTGCTCTATACCTGGCCCGCTGGGCGCGGCGGCCTGACCGGGTACGCCTACGACCGCGAGTCCGGCGAGTTCACGATCTTCCATCTCAAGCAGTTGCTGCGCGCCTTGAGCCGGGTTCCGGAGATAGAGCGGATCCATCTGCTGGCCCACAGTCGGGGCTCGGACGTCACGCTCTCCGCCGTTCGGGAGCTTGCAATCGAGGCAAGAGCAAGCGGAGTCGATCCGCGGACCCGCTACCGCATCGCAAACCTGATCCTTGCGGCACCGGACATGGACGTGGAGGTTCTGGGCCAACGGGTGATAGCCGAGGGAATGGGGGCCGGCCCGGATCTCGTCACCATCTACGCATCGCGGGGGGATAGGGCGCTCGGGCTGGCGGAGAAGCTGTTTGGCAGTGTAATGCGGCTCGGCAGGGCCAGGGAAGGGTCGCTGCCGCCGGATATCGTCAACCTGGTGGAGAAGGCGGTCAACGTCTCGGTCGTCGAAAGCCGCGTGCGCACAGGGCTCATCGGCCACGGCTATTTCCACTCGGACCCCGCCGCCAGCTCCGATCTCATACTCGTGATCCGCGACCGGAGAAGACCCGGTGCAGAGCACGGCCGCCCGCTGAAACCGGCCGAAACGAACCTCTGGGTGCTGGAGGACGGTTATCCGGCTTTGCCGAAGCCGTAAACGGCCGTGCTACAGAACAAACTGGTTACTGCCGTTCAGCCCGTATGTGCGCTTTCACCTAGCGCGCTAGTCCGACTCTCGGTTGCGCCTCTTCGGATCGCCCCCACTCAATGAAGTGTGCAACCCAATGCTGTTTCACACTTCATCTACCAGCGCCTGACCAAAGTCCAGGAGGTTCCGACATGAACGATCGGCAAGAGCAGATCTCCCGCAGGAGGCTGGTCCGGGCCGCGGCCGTCTCGGCCCTTGCGTCCCTGTTTCCCGGCATCACCCTGGCGGCATTGATGCCCACGCCGAGACAATCGCGAGGCCCCTTCTACCCCGACCGACTGCCCTTGGATCGGGACAACGACCTGGTGCGGGTGGAAGGCCGCGACGGGACCGCCGCCGGCGAGATCACCGACCTTACCGGAACGGTGCTCGAACCGAACGGACGCCCCGTGGAAGGCGCCCTCGTGGAGATCTGGCAATGTGATGCAAACGGCCGCTACATCCATCGTGGAGATGAGCGCGCCGTGCCGCGGGACCCGAATTTTCAGGGTTACGGGCGATTCACAACCGGCGCCGACGGCCGCTTCCGCTTCCGCACCATCAAGCCGGTCCCCTACCCCGGACGCGCACCCCACATCCACTTCGCGGTCCGAACACCCGGCCGAGACCCCTTCGTCACCCAGATGTACGTGAAAGGGGCACCTGAGAATCAGCGGGACTGGTTGCTCAACGATATTCTCGACGACGACGCCCGGGAGCGGCTGATCGTTGCCTTCGAACCCGGCGACGACCCGCAATCAGCTCCGCTCAAAGCACGCTTCGATATCGTCCTCGACTTCTGAATCCGTTTGACGAGCAGCGATAGTTCCCAACGAACGGAACAATTCAGTGACGCCTCCAAGGGAAACACGGATTGTTGACCATCCCGGCCAAGATCGGCACGGACCCGGAAAGGCGCGGTTTTTGAAGCCGCTCATTTACAGCCGGTGAACCAACCGATCGTTGATGTTCAGCTCACGCACATGAGCGGGCGGGTTCACCTCTCGATTCGCCGCATGTTCGGTTCGTCGTCAAGCGTGCTTTGGGGTGCGGCCCTGCTGCTCGTGGTTTGCTTGTCGCCGACCGATGGCCGCGCCGACTGGATCAACCTCACCGGTGCCGAGACGGCACCCAACATTGCAGAGATCTATGTCCTCGACGACCGGGTGAAGGTCGTTCTGGAGGTCCACATCCGTGACCTCGACACCTTCGAGGACCTGGTGCCGGACGACTGGCTGCAGGACGCGGAGGAACGGACACCCCTGGAGGAGCGCCTGCGCCGGTTTGCCGACGAAAGCTTCCAGGTCGTCGCCGCCGATGGCGAAAAGCTCCCCGCGCACCTGGACCTGGTCGAGCCGCGGATGCGGGTGGACCGGCAGTCCCCCTTCGCGGGGATGATCAATCCCTTCACACGCCAACGGGTACCCGGGGCACCGGCGGACAAACGGGTGCTCTACGCAGAGATCAGCTACCCGTTCGAGGGCAAACCCGCCGCCCTGACCTTCGTCCCACCACTGGACGAGGAGGGGCGGGCACGGGTCACGATCGGGTTCATCGCCTACCACAAGTCAGTCCCGATCATCGACTTCCGCTATCTGGGCGCACCGGCCCGACTGGCGCTCGACTGGGAAGACCCCTGGTACTCCAGGTTCGACAACCCGAACCTGAAACGCCACCACAAGGACGCCCTGATGTCCTTTCTCTACGTCGAGCCCTACGAGGTGCGCCACGAGATCCTGGTTCGGGTCAAGGACATGGCCAACTGGATGGGCCTTGGCCTGCGGGGGGACGAGCACATCGAGGTCGACGAGCTGGAACCCTTAAAACAACGTATCGGCGAGCTCCTGCTGTCCAGGAACCCTGTCGAGGTGGACGGAGAGGCCCTCACGCCCATCCTGGACCGCACCAACTACGTCAAGATCGGCATCACCGGCATCCAGCTCCTCGAGGTGCCCGAGCGGCTGGAGATCCCCACCGCCATCGTCGGAGTGATCCTGACCTACATTACGGACGGCATGCCGCAGCAGGTCACCGTCGACTGGGAGCTCTTCACCGATCAGATCCAGCGGGTGCCGGCCACAGTCACGGATCCCGCCGGTCCGCTGATGAGCTACGTCGAACCCGGCGACCGGGTGCACACCTGGACCAACTACTTGAAGAACTATGAGATTCCGACCGTCCGACGGGTGGACGTGGCCGGCTCTCTGGGCGAATTGCGCGTCCCGGTGGTCAGCCTCCTCTGTCTGGTCGGCCTACTCGGCACAGCAGGCTGGATATCGGTGCGCGCCCGTCACCGCCAGCCCCTTCGCCTGCCCCTGACGGTCGGGGCGCTGCTGCTGGCCGCAGGAGCCGCCGCCTACCCCTTCGCGCAAGTCACCCTCGACCGGCCGGCGGTGATTGCCGGCGGGCTCGATGAGAAGCAGGCGGCGGCCCTGCTCCAGACCCTGCTCAAGAACGTGTACCGGGCCTTCGACTTCCGTGACGAGGAGGACGTCTACGACAAGCTCGCCTTGAGCGTAAGCGGCGACCTGCTCACGGACATCTACCTGCAGAACCGCCGATCTATGGCCATCCAGAAGGCCGGGGGCGCACAGGCCAAGATCAAGGAGGTGGCAGTCGAGGAGGCCCGCGCCGAGCGCCTGGACGGCGACGGGCTGACCTACGCCCTGCATGGCCGCTGGACCGCCCTTGGTACGGTGGGGCACTGGGGTCATGTGCACCAGCGCAAGAACCGCTACGAGGCAGTGGTCACCGTGGCGGCGCGAGACGGTACTTGGAAGATCGTCGGCCTGGAGCTCAAGGACGAGCAACGTATCGACCAATCGGGGCAACAGGCACAAGCCGCGGCGCCTCCGGTAGGTGCAACCCCCGATTCGCGGGGTGGGTAGGCTGAAGAACCGAGCATCGGATACGCAATCTTCGGCGCCGGTCCCCCGACTCGATGACGACCGGCAGGTTGAACCATGCGTACATCCGATCTAGTATGACCATAATTCTGGTCTACCAATATTTCGCATCACGTCCATGAAAACGCTTTCCCTTTCCGAGGCCAAGATGAAGCTGAGCGCCCTCGTCGATGGCGTCAGCACGACGGACGAGGAGGTTGTGATCACCAAGAACGGGGTCCCTGCCGCTGTCTTGGTCAGTCCGGATGAGTTCGAGAGTTGGCGCGAGACCATGGCGATTCGCTTTGACAAGGAGAGCATGGACGAAATCAGGGAGGGGCTCGCGGCACTAAAGGAAGGTCGGGCATCTCTCTATACCTTGGAAGAGCTTTTCGAAGATTGAGCCGATGGGCGTGGGCGTCGCGATCCACAAACTCCGGATCCCGGATGACGCGGCTCGGCTCATTCGAAGTCTGCACCCAACGATCAAGAGGAAGGTGCGCGCGGCATTGCAGGCCATTGTCGAGGCGCCGGCATGCGGAAAGCCGCTGAAGGAAGAGCTCGCCGGTATTCGCAGCTATCGCATAGGCAGGTTCAGGATCGTCTATCGCCTCGCGGAAGACGGTTCAATCGAGGTCGTGACCCTTGGTCCGCGCAGGTACGTCTACGAGGAGACGTACCGGAAGGTTCGGCACAAGAACCGATAGACGGCCGTATGCCATGATCACCATCGACGACCTGTCCTTCGCCTATCCAAGCGGGGAGTTTCACCTCTCGATCCCCAGGCTGTGCATTGCGGAGGGTGAGAAGCTCGCGGTGATCGGCCCCAGCGGGTCCGGTAAGACAACGCTGCTCAACTTGGTGTCGGGCATCATTACGCCTGAGCGGGGTGAAGTACGAGTCGCCGACACGGACGTAAGCGCCCTCGGCGACGCACGAAGGCGGGACTTTCGAATCCGCAACATCGGCTTCGTATTCCAGGATTTCGAGTTGCTGGACTACCTGAACGTTCTGGACAACATCCTGCATCCCTACCGCATCACCCGCGCCCTGCGCCTGGGCAAGCAGGTGCGCGAACGCGCTGTCGCGTTGGCCGATCAGATGGGCATCGGCGACAAGCTCAAGCGCCGGGCGGACGACCTCTCCCAGGGAGAGAAGCAGCGCGTCGCCATTTGCCGGGCCCTGCTCCCGGCGCCGCGGCTGCTGCTCGCGGACGAGGCGACCGGCAATCTGGACCCCGGCAACAAAGTCCGCATCCTGGACCTGCTGTTCGAAAGCGCGAACGCCCACGGGGCCACCTTGCTCGCCGTCACCCACGATCACGAACTGCTTACCCGATTTGACCGGATCGTGGATTTCGATGACTTCCAGACAGAAACTTCCCGGTGACCGACAGCCTCTACATCGCCTGGAAGTACCTCAGCTTCAGCAAGGCGCGGACCCTGACCCTTGTGGCCTGCGTTACCCTGATCGCCGTGCTTCCGCTCTCGCTCGAGCTGCTGCTGAGCGAGAGCGAGCGCCAGCTCGCCTCCCGCGCCGAGTCGACGCCGCTGCTCGTCGGGACCAAGGGCAGCGCCCTGGACCTGGTCATGAGCAGCCTCTACTTCAGCGACGAGGTCCCGGAGCTCATCTCCATGGCAGAGGCGGAGGCGGTCATGGACTCGGGGCTCGCCCTACCTGTGCCCCTGTACATTCGCTTTCGCGCCCGCGGCTACCCCATCGTGGGCACGTCCCTGGATTACTTCGAATTTCGCGGCCTTCGGATCGCCGAGGGGCGCAACCTGGCGATGCTCGGGGAATGCGTCCTGGGGGCGGCGGTCGCCGAGGAATTGGGGCTAGCCCCCGGGGACAGTCTACTCTCCTCTCCGGAGACCCTGTTCGACCTCGCCGGGATCTACCCCCTCAAGATGCGGATCGTGGGCGTGCTGGAGCG
Source organism: Pseudomonadota bacterium (assembly GCA_034716535.1). Lineage (GTDB taxonomy): Bacteria > Pseudomonadota > Gammaproteobacteria > Chromatiales > Chromatiaceae > JAYEJW01. The sequence continues at coordinate 918 of JAYEJW010000215.1, read as the reverse complement.
TTCCCACACGTCCGACGACCGGGCGGTGTTCGTCGACGTCAAGACCGCATGGGTCATCCAGGGCCTGGTACACGGCCACCAGGACGTTACCGCGGTGACGGACCCGACCCTGGTGATGGACCGCAGCGGCGGCAACGTGACCGCCACCGCCAAGCTGGTCCGGTACTCCGAGGTGACTGAAGACAATCTCGACAGCTTCCACTTCCATGGCGACCCGGCCGAGTATCCGCTGACGGCCGTGATCGCCTTGCCCTTCGACAAGAAGTCGAGCGCCTTGCTGCGGGGGCGCTACATCGGTGACGAGATGACCGAGCAGATCGTGCGGCCGAAGGAGGTGATCGACTCCCTCCTTGCGAACATCTTCCGCATCAAGAACCTGCTGGACTCCGTGATCCTTGTTGTGGCCGCCGCAACCCTGATGGCGCTCGCCCTCGTGTTCGCCCTTTCCCTAAGGCTACGCCAGCGGGAGATCGAGACCATCTTCCGGCTCGGCTGCAGCCGGGCCACCATCGCCAGACTGCTGGGAGCGGAGATCGTTCTGATCCTGGCGATGGCAGGTGTCTTGTGCGCGGGGCTGCTGATGCTCCTCGCCCACTTCGACGAGACCCTGGTGCGGAATCTCATTGCATGATTCCATGTGTCAGAATCCTACGGTGGATAAGCGCACCGCAGTCGTACAGGTGCGGCCACTTACCGCCCGGGAAGCCCGAGGAGCCCGCCCGTATGCCGTTCATGAACCGCCCGTTCCTCTTGCTCAGCGCAGCGCTGCTGGCATTCGCGGCCCAAACGATCGCGGCCTCGGAGCGCCTCGTCCTCTATACGGTCAACTACCCCCTCCAGTATTTCGCCGAACGCATCGCGGGGGAGCATGCGCAGGTGGTGTTTCCCGCGCCTGCGGATGTGGATCCCGCCTTCTGG
>JAYEJW010000214.1:0-37269 GCA_034716535.1 Pseudomonadota bacterium | reverse complement strand
CGAAGGTTCAAGCACAGAATCTCGGTCCGTTCGGTGTTGGTGTGCTTTATACCCTCGCACGGGAGAATTGTCCAGAATGCGGGGTAACTTTGTGTTTAACTCCAGAATCTACGCGAGAACCGATTCGCCCTGCCAAAACAAGCTTCGGATACGACCATGAGCAACAAGCCTGACATCGACCCCCAAGAAACACAGGAATGGCTCGATGCCCTCGAGGCGGTGCTGGAGAACGAGGGCGTCGAGCGCGCCCATTTCCTGCTCGAGCACCTTATCGACAAGGCGAGGCGTTCCGGCGCCTATCTGCCCTACAGCGCCAATACCGCCTACGTAAACAGCATACCGGTCACCCACCAGGAGCGCTTCCCCGGTAACCGGGCCATGGAGCGCCGAATCCGCTCGTTCATCCGTTGGAATGCGATGGCCATGGTGGTGCAAGCCAACAGGCTCTCCACCGAGCTGGGCGGCCACATTTCCAGCTTTGCCTCCAGCGCAACCCTGTTCGACGTCGGCTACAATCACTTTTTTCACGGCCAAACCAAGGACCACGGCGGTGATCTGATCTTCTTTCAGGGACACTCGGCGCCGGGCATCTATGCGCGCGCCTTCCTGGAAGGCCGCCTGAGCGAAGAGCAGCTCTACAACTTTCGCCAGGAGGTTGACGGCAACGGCCTGTCCTCTTACCCCCACCCCTGGCTCATGCCGGGATTCTGGCAGTTCCCCACGGTATCCATGGGTCTCGGGCCCATCATGGCCATCTATCAGGCCCGCTTCATGCGGTACCTGCACGACCGCGGCATCGTCAATACCGAGGGGCGCAAGGTCTGGGCCTTCTTGGGCGACGGAGAGATGGACGAGCCGGAATCCCTCGGCGCCATCTCCCTTGCGGCGAGGGAGCGTCTGGACAACCTCATCTTCGTCGTCAACTGCAATCTGCAGCGCCTCGATGGCCCGGTGCGCGGCAACGGGAAGATCATTCAGGAGCTGGAAGCGGTCTTCCGCGGTGCCGGCTGGAACGTGATCAAGGTCATCTGGGGCAGCTACTGGGACCCCCTCCTCGCCCGGGACAAGAAGGGTCTGCTCGTCAAGCGCATGGAAGAGTGCGTGGACGGCGACTACCAGGCGTACAAGGCCAAGGGCGGCGAGTACACCCGCAAGCACTTCTTCGGCAAGTACCCGGAGCTCGCGGAGATGGTCGCCGACCTGAGCGACGAGGACATCTGGCGTCTCAATCGCGGCGGTCACGACCCCATCAAGGTCTTCGCGGCCTATGCAGCGGCCGTTCGTCACAAAGGACAGCCCACGGTGATCCTGGCCAAGACCGTCAAGGGCTACGGGATGGGTGTGGCCGGCGAGGGCATGAATATCACGCACTCCCAAAAGAAGATGGGGGAAACGGCACTCAAGCAGTTCCGCGACCGCTTCAACATCCCCATTTCCGACGACCAGATCGGCGCCGCCCCCTTCTACAAGCCGCCGGCGGACAGCCCCGAGCTCACCTACATGCTGGAGAGGCGCGAGGACCTCGGCGGCTCGCTGCCCGCGCGCCGCACCGACGACCCGCCCCTGAAAACGCCCGAGCTCGGCGCCTTCTCCGCTTTGTTGGAAGGCAGCGGCGACAAGGAGATGTCCACAACCATGGCCCTGGTGCGTCTGTTGACGATGGTCATTCGGGACAAGGAGATCGGCAAGTACGTGGTCCCCATCGTTCCCGACGAAGCGCGCACCTTCGGAATGGAGGGCATGTTTCGCCAGCTCGGCATCTATTCCTCCGTTGGCCAGCTCTACGAGCCGGTGGACGCCGACCAGGTCATGTATTACAGAGAAGACAAGAAGGGGCAGATCCTGCAGGAGGGCATCAACGAGGCCGGCGCCATGTCCTCCTGGATCGCCGCGGCTACGGCCTACGCGAACCACGGCCGGAGCATGATCCCCTTCTATATCTATTACTCGATGTTCGGGTTCCAGCGCGTGGGGGACCTAGCCTGGGCCGCCGGCGACATGCGGGCCCGCGGCTTTCTCATCGGCGGCACGGCCGGACGTACCACCCTGGCCGGTGAAGGTCTGCAGCACCAGGACGGCCACAGTCAGGTGGTGGCGTCGACGATCCCGAACTGCGTCTCCTACGACCCGGGCTTCGCCTACGAGCTCGCCGTGATCGTGCAGGACGGCCTGCGCCGGATGTACCAGGAGCAGGAAAACTGCTTCTACTACATCACCACGATGAACGAAAACCAGATCCAGCCCGCGATGCCGGATGGCGCGCAGGACGGCATTCTCAAAGGTATGTACCGCTTCCGCGAAGGGACGGCGGACAAGGAACAGCGAGTGCAGCTGCTGGGGGCCGGCGCCATCTTGCGCGAGGCGCTGGCCGCGGCGGAGCTGCTGGAGCAGGACTTCGGCATTGCGGCCGACGTGTGGAGCGTCACCAGCTTCAACGAGCTGCGGCGTGAGGGCATCGACGCCGAGCGTTGGAACATGCTCCACCCGGAGCAGGAGTCCCGCCGCAGCTACGTGGAAGAGCAACTGGCCAGCACAAAAGGTCCCATCATTGCCGCCACCGACTACATCCGCACCTATGCCGACCAGATTCGGCCCTTTGTGCGAAGACGCTATTTCGTGCTCGGCACGGACGGCTTCGGACGAAGCGACATGCGCAGCCAGCTGCGCAAGTTCTTCGAGGTCAACCGCTACTACATCACGCTGGCCGCTCTCAAGACCCTCGCGGACGAAGGCGAGATCCCCGCGACACGGGTCGCTGAGGCCATCGACAAGTACCGCATCGATCCGGAGAAACCCAACCCGGTGACGGTGTGACAGGCCCCGGCATAAGGCGTAGGAGGACTCAGCGTGGCAACCGTTCAAGACGTACTGCTTCCCGACATCGGGGACTTTTCCGGCGTGGAGATCATCGAGATCCTTGTGGCGCCGGGGGACCGCATCGAGCCGGAGCAATCGCTACTGACCCTGGAAAGCGACAAGGCGACCATGGAGATCCCGGCCCCCCAGGGCGGGGTGGTCAAGGAGCTCAAGATCAAGGTCGGAGACAAGATCGGCGAGGGCGACCTGCTCTTGACCCTGGAGGCGGATGTGGAATCCGCCGACGAGGCAGCGTCCCCGACGATGGCATCGATGCCCGAGCCGGCACCGCCGGTTGAAGAGCCTGAGCGGCCTCCCGCGCAGGCCCGGCGGGGCGGCGGGGAAGTCGTGGACGTGCGCCTGCCGGACATCGGCGACTTCACGGGCATCCCCGTCATCGAGGTGCTGGTGGGCGCGGGAGAGAGGATCACCGTCGATCAGTCCCTGGTCACCCTCGAGAGCGATAAAGCCACCATGGAGATCCCCTCCCCCAACGCCGGGGAGGTGCAGGCGGTCGCGGTCAAGGTGGGCGACAGGCTGAATCAGGGGGACATGCTCGTTACCTTGATCGCCGAGGGCGAGGCCGCGGGGACCGACGCCGGCCCGCCGGAGCCCGCGGCGGAGGAGACCGAGTCCGCGCAGGCCCCGGCCGCCACCCCCAAACCGGGAACGGCCGCACGTATGCCAGGAGAGAAGGAACCTCGCCATGCGCCGGTCTTGCCGCGGCCAGCGGACTTGGCCGCCATAGCCAAAGGACGCAAGCCCCACGCCAGCCCCGCGGTCCGCCGCTTCGCCCGTGAGCTCGGCGTGGACCTCAGCCGGGTCAAAGGGAGCGGACCCAAAGAACGCATTCTCAAAGGCGACGTCCAAGACTTCGTCAAGCAGGCCCTGGGAGGTGGCGCTGTCCCTGCCCCCGCTGGTCTACCCTTCCAGCTACCGCCGGCGCCTGAAGCGGACTTCGCCAAGTTCGGCGAAGTGGAGACCGTCCCGGTCCCCCGCATCAAGAAGATCAGCGGCGCCCACCTGCACCGGTGCTGGCTCACCGTGCCGCACGTCACCCAGTTCGACGAGGCGGACATCACGGAGCTAGAGGCATTCCGCAAAGGGCAGAAGGAAGCGGCCGCGGCTGAGGGCGTGAAGCTCACCTTTCTACCCTTCCTGCTGAAGGCGGTGGCCTCGGCCCTGAACGACACGCCCAATCTGAAGGCGTCTCTCGCCCCGGATGGGGAGAGTCTGACCCTGAAGAAGTACACCCACATCGGCGTAGCGGTAGACACTCCCAACGGCCTGATGGTCCCCGTGGTCCGGGACGTGGACCAGAAGGGCGTGCTGGACCTCGCGCGCGAGCTCGCCGAGCTGAGCGCGAAGGCCCGCGAGGGCAAGCTCCTGCCCGGCGACATGCGCGGTGGCTGCTTCTCCATCTCCAGCCTCGGCGGGATCGGGGGCACCGCTTTCACGCCCATCGTCAACCTCCCGGAGGTGGCCATCCTCGGCGTGTCGCGGTCGGAGATGAAGCCCAAGTGGAACGGCTCGGAATTCGTGCCCAAGCTGATGCTGCCCCTATCCCTGTCCTATGACCACCGCGTCGTGGACGGCGCGGAAGGGGTGCGCTTCACGAGCCTGCTGGGGCAGCTCCTCGGAGACATCAGGCGGCTGCTACTGTAGCGCCCCCAGCTGGTTCCGTTCCCGCCAGAGAGGGATTCGAGCAAGCCACAATCGCCAACCGACGAGAAGAAGCACATCATGAGCAAGACCATCGAAGTCACCGTCCCGGACATCGGCGATTTCAAAGACGTGGAAATCGTCGAGGTGCTGGTCACCCCCGGCGACCGGGTTGAAAAGGAAGGCTCCCTGATCACCCTGGAGAGCGACAAGGCCACCATGGAGATCCCGTCCCCGGAGGCCGGAACCATCGAAGAGCTCAAGGTGAAGCTGGGCGACCGCCTCGCCCAGGGTGACGCCATCCTTACCCTGCGCACAGAGAGCGCAACGGCAGAGGCACCGACAGCCGAGGCGTCCCCGCAGACCGACACTCCCGAGCCGACGCCCTGCGCAACATCCGCATCGGACTCGACAGAGATCGCCGCGGAAGTCGTGGTGCTTGGCGCCGGGCCGGGCGGCTACACGGCCGCCTTCCGCGCCGCGGACCTCGGCAAGAGCGTCGTGCTCATCGAGCGTTACCCCAGCCTCGGCGGCGTCTGCCTCAACGTGGGCTGCATCCCCTCCAAGGCCCTCCTCCACACGGCACAGATCATCAACGAGGCGGCTGAAATGGGACGCATGGGGGTGCGCTTCGACGAGCCTGAGATCGATCTGGACAAGCTGCGGGCGGGCAAGGACAAGGTGGTCAGGAAGCTGACGACCGGCCTCGCGGGGCTCGCCAAGCAGCGCAAGGTGCGAGTGGTGCAGGGAACCGGGCGTTTCGAGGCACCGAATCGCATCGGTGTGGACACGCGTGAAGGACATATCTGCATCAGTTTCGACCAGGCCATCATCGCCTGCGGCTCGGCGCCTGTGAGGATCCCCGGCTTCCCCCACGAGGACCCACGGGTGATGGACTCCACGGACGCCCTGGAGCTCGCCGACATTCCGGGACGGTTGCTGGTGGTGGGAGGAGGCATCATCGGACTGGAGATGGCCACGGTCTACCAGGCCCTGGGCAGCCGTATCGATGTCGTGGAGCTGCAGGACCAGCTCATCCCCGGATGCGACCCGGACCTCGTGAAGCCCCTGCAGAAGGTCATCAGAAAGCGCTACGAGCGCATCATGCTCGGCGCCAAGGTAACCAGCATGAGCGCCACCTCAGGGGGTATCAAGGTGGCCTTCGAAGGAAAGAGCGCCCCGGCGGAAGAGACCTACGACAGAGTGCTCGTTGCGGTGGGCCGGCGCCCCAACGGCAAGCTCATCGGGGCCGAGCACGCCGGTGTGACTGTGGACGAGCGCGGCTTCATCCCGGTGGACGCCCACATGCGTACAAACGTGCCCAACATCTTTGCCATTGGCGATGTCGTCGGGAATCCCATGCTCGCTCACAAAGCCACCCACGAGGCCAAGGTCGCCGCCGAGGTCATCGCCGGACTTCCGGCGCTCTTCGACCCGATGACCATCCCCTCCGTGGCCTACACGGACCCGGAGGTGGCCTGGATGGGTCTCACCGAGACCGAGGCCAAGGCGAAGGGTGTCGAGTATGAAAAGGGTCTGTTCCCCTGGGCCGCAAGCGGGCGGGCGCTGGGCATCGGCCGCGACGAGGGCATGACCAAGCTCCTGTTCGATCCCGAGACCAAACGCATACTGGGAGCGGGAATCGTCGGACCCAACGCCGGCGAGCTCATCGGGGAGACGGTGCTGGCCCTGGAGATGGGGGCGGACTACGAGGACATCGGATTGACCGTTCATCCGCACCCGACGCTGAATGAGACCATATGCTTCGCCGCGGAGATGGCACACGGCTCGATTACGGACCTCCTGCCGCCGCGAAAGCGCTGAGAAACCCGGGATCGATTCAGCGGTCCCTATAGATTAGGAACGGGGAGAAACCCTCGGCCAGCGGGGCCGGGGTAATCAACGCTGAGGCCACGTATGCAGAGATCACGGCGACAAGAATCCGAACGTGGATGAGCAGTGCGGCATAGTAGGCGATGAACGCGAGAAAGATGGCCACCACCGCGAGCGGCCGAGCTCGACAGCGCCACAGGAGCCAGGAGCCGAAGCCGACGAGCGCGAGCTTCGCGGATACGAACGCAACCGGGTGTTCGACGACCAGCGGGCTCATCAAGGGATTCACCTCCCTCGCAAGACCCGTGGATACCCACACTAAGGTAAACAGGGCGTCGAGAAGGTTCAGGACAATCACGCCCTTGACGACAGGGCCCAACCACCGATCCCGCCTGCGCGTACCGGCCACACGGCTCTCCGATTTCGCCGGGTCTCTGCGGTCACCCATGATTGTCTGGGCGTCTTCCGTAGTTGCTGTTGTTGTCCTTGTGACAGGCGGGTGCGCACATGAGCCTTACGATCCTTATCCACAGCCATTGGCTATGGAACCTTCGATGCCCTCTTTCGATGTCCCGGAGGCCGAGTCGAGAGAGCTGCACATCTACCTGGACGCGCAGGCATTCGAGTATATCGAAGATGGCCACATCGTAAGCAGGGGACTGATCTCGGCGGGAAGAAAAGAACACCCGACGCCCAGGGGCTCATTCTCGGTCCTGAGCAAGCAGAAGAACAAGGTGTCATCCAAGTACACCAATGCCTTCGGGATGTTGACGCCGATGCCCTACTCCATGCAGTTCTACGGTCATTACTTCGTCCACGAAGGCTGGCTGCCCGGCCATCCCGCGTCCCACGGCTGTGTCCGCGTGAGGTATGAGGACGCGAAGTTCCTCTTCGAGCGCATGAAAGTCGGGGACCTCGTGACGGTAAGAAACTGAGGCGCCCCGGGGAACCTCCCTGTTTCCCGAAAACCGCGCGGGCCATGGCCGATGCAGTCGGGGCACCCACACACAATGGGCAGTCTGGTATCCTGTGAGCTAGATCGAGATTGAATCGAGGAGTCCTCTGATGTCGACACACCCGCATGCAATGCGCCCTCTGATCGCGACCATCGGTATCCTTCTGTCAGGAACCGCGACGGCCTGGACTCCTTACGGCGGGGGCCCCTACGATCCAGGTTCCTCCCAGCCGGGAGCCCCAGGCCAGGACCCCGGATTCGGCTACGGTCTCGGCTTCCCCCCTGCCCCTCCCTATCCGGAGACCTTCGGGCGCACCCCCTACGGACCGGATTTGGCGCCCGGATACCCACCCCCCGAGCCACCGGCCGCGGAGAACCAGACCCCATCTCCGGACTCCGCCCCCCAGGCACCCGGCTATCCGGCCTATGGACCGCCGCCCGGCTATCCGCGCAGCTTCCCAGGCTACGATCGGCCGCGCTTCGGCGGTCCCCCATCGCGCTTTCAGATCTCCCGCGAGACCTCGGAAGACGCGTACATCCTCGACATCCGCCTCAGCGGGATGAAACCCGAGGAGGTCCAGGTCCGCACGGAAGGCCGGTGGATCCTCATCAGTCAAGACCGGTCGGAGCAACAGGCACAGGAAGACAGCTTCGACGACGGACGCGGTTTCACGCGCAGCTACAGTTTCTCCTCGGGCACGGCCAGCCGGCGCCTCTCGGTACCCCGCGACGCGGACCTGAGCGCGATGACCCGCGAGGAAAGCGACGACAGCATACGGATCCTTATCCCACGCAGACAGCGCTGAACCGCGGCCACGCCGATTGAGCGTCCCCGGAACAGGCGCCGACCATACACTTTGGTACAGGCGTGCCCAAAGAATCCGTATTGGAGAGAGCCTCACGCGAAGGCGCGAAGAGCGCGAAGAATATCTACTGGCAGGATGACTGTTAGAGAAACTTGCGCACTCGTGTGCTAGCGTACATCCACGTTCTTTCGGCGCCGCAGAACAAGGCCAACGACAACCAAACACATGACCGAAGATTTCGTTTCTCCGCAAGATGCAGAAGATGCCTTCTATGATGCGCTCGACGACCGTGACGCCGAGCGCATGCAGAGGGTCTGGGAGGATTCCGCGGATATCGCCTGCCTGCTGCCCATGCAGCCACTGGTGCACGGAGGCGATGTTCACCAGGTATGGAAGCCCCTGTTGGAAGGCGATCTGCGGCTCGACATCCAGGTTCGCCACATCCGCTGGCTGGAGGCGGACGGTCTGGCGATTCACTTTGTCGAAGAACGCGTCAGCGTCCCCGGCCAGCCGCAGCAACCCCCCGTCTATGCCACGAACGTCTACCGGAAGGGTAGCGCCGGCTGGCGGATGGTCCTGCACCAGAACTCACCGACCCCGCCCCCGCCGGGGGCCATGCCGCCCCTCGGAATGGCACCGCCTGCGCGCTGAATCCGGCGCTCCGTGACTCTTTGAGCTGACAGAGACTGCATGCGCGTAAACCTTCAGACCCTGGGATGCAGGCTCAACGAAGCGGAGCTCGAGACCTGGGCGCGCCAGTTCCAGCAACGGGGCTTTCGCATCACCGCTGCCGACGAGGCGGCCGATCTGGTCGTGGTCAACACCTGCGCCGTGACCGCAGAGGCGGTACGCAAATCCCGAAAGCTCCTGCGCCGCAACCAGCGCCGGAACCCCCAGGCCAAGCTCGTTGTCAGCGGCTGTTTCGCCTCCCTGGAGGGCGAGGTCCTTGCCCGCGAGCAGGGTGTCGACCTGCTCGTATCGAACCAGGACAAGGATCGGCTGGTGGAGATCGCCACCCGAGAGCTGCACCTGGGGGCAATGCCGCTCACCGCGATGGAGGCGGACACGAACCCCCTGTTCGCCCGCGAACGTCAACGGGCCTTCGTCAAGGTGCAGGACGGCTGCCGCTACCGCTGTACCTTCTGCATCGTGACCCTGGCCCGGGGCGAAGAGCGCAGCCGCCCCGTCGGTGAGGTGGTCGCCGAGGTCAACCGGCTGGTCGGGGAAGGCATCAAGGAAGTCGTTCTGACCGGCGTCCACCTCGGCGGCTACGGCAGCGACACGGGCAGCGGTCTCGCCGAGCTCATCCACACCGTGCTCGCGGACACTGACGTGGCGCGCGTACGCATGGGCTCCCTCGAGCCCTGGGACCTGCCGGAAGGCTTTTGGGGGCTCTTCTCCGAGGAGCGTTTGATGCCCCACCTGCACCTACCGCTGCAGAGCGGTTCCGATGCCGTCCTGCGCCGTATGGCCCGGCGCTGCAGAACCGAAGAGTTCGCCCGGCTGGCCGCCGAGGCGAGGACCCGAGTGCCCGACTTCAACCTCACCACCGACATCATCACCGGCTTTCCCGGAGAGAGCGAGGCCGAGTGGCGGGAGACGATGGACTTCGTGGAGTCGGTCGGATTCGGCCACCTGCACGTCTTCCCCTACTCGCCGCGATCCGGAACCAAGGCCGCAGCCATGGCGGATCAGGTGCCCGCCGAGATCAAGAAGGCGCGCAGCCGCGAGATGCACGAGCTGGCCAGAAGCATGAAGCGCGACAGCTTGGAGCGGTTCGAGGGGAGGAACCTACCGGTGCTGGTGGAAGGACGCTACCGCGGAGAGAAGGACGGCGATTGGTTCGGCTACACGCCGAATTACCTGCCCGTCCGGCTGCGCGCGTCCGCGCTCGACGCACCGGTCAACCGCATCATCGAGGCCTCCCTGGATGCCGTTCACGATGATGGCGAGACCCTGATCGGCCATCCGTCGGGCTGACCCCCCGTATCGGCAGTTCGCTTCCCTTTCTAAGCATCAGCCTCAGTCGAGCCACGAGCGTCGAAGCAACATTGGGACCGAGACGTATACCCCGCCCTCGAGACCCTGATTGCGGGCGGTCTTATGGCTTCTAAGCGGAGAAAGCCGTTTTCTCGGCAAGAAGTGCAAAGTACACTTTGCACTTATTCGAGATAAGTCTGGAAATGGCTCTGCTTTGAAAGATTTCTTCCACCGAAGAGATCAAGCTGCTGGTAGATCACGAGCCGTATTGCCGCATCCTCGCCACCGGCTCGGCCAGTGTCGCCCACCGAGAGCGTCTGGCGGAGAACGGGGCTGCGTGTTAAGTCACGGTCCCGGTACCCACATTCTGTGCTGCCTGCTGGATCAGGCCGAGCGCAGGCTTTGGGCAGCTTGAGGGGATCGATGAGGGATTACAAGGAAGAGTCATGACGCCACCCGCCGGACAAAAGGAGGCATTTTCTCGCGTCCTCGTCGACGCGCAGCTGAAGGACGTCGGTTGGAATCCCACCGGCGGGCACAGCGTGCGTTACGAATACCGGCTCCCGGACGGCACTTACGCTGACTATGTCCTGTGCGACCGGCACGGGCGTGCCGCGGCGGTGGTTGAGGCGAAGCGGGCCGCCGTTAACCTCCAGGAGGCGGCCCGGCAGGGCCGCACCTACGCGGAGCAGCTGCACGACGTACCCAACGTCTTCCTGGCCAACGGCGAGGAGATCCTGTTCTGGGACTACCGGAACGAGGCCTATCCGCGCAAGGTCGCGAGCTTTTTCAGCCAGGTGGATCTGGAGCGTCGGTACGCAAAGCGGCAGGTCCGGATTGATCCGTTGACCAAGCCCGTCGACAAAAAGATCGCCGGCCGCGACTACCAGCAGGACTGCATCGACACCCTTTGCCGAGAGATGAACGCTGGCCGCCGCAAGCTGTTGGTCGAGATGGCTACCGGCACGGGTAAGACCCGCACCGCGGCAGCCCTCATCAAGCGCCTGTTCGAGGCGAACAATATCACCCGCGTCCTCTTTCTGGTGGACCGCATCACACCGGCCAAGCAGACCGAGGACGCCTTCAACGAGCATCTGCTGGATTATCCCTGCTACGTGCTGCGCGCCGGTCGGCGCTTCCAGGACGAGAAGCGCATCACCGTCACCACCCTACAGAGCATGGTCAACGTCTATCGAGACTACTCGGCGGGCTACTTCGATCTGGTTGTCACCGACGAGTGCCACCGCAGCATCTACGGCAAGTGGGGCGGCATTCTCAAGTATTTCGATGGTGTGCAGGTCGGACTCACCGCCACACCGTTCAGCAGCGAGCTCGATAGCGGCGATGAGGAAGATAAACTCTTTGTCCGCGACACTCTGCGCTTCTTCGAAGTGAACGCGCCGACCTTCCGCTACACCCTGCAGCAGGCCGTGCACGAGGGTTACTTGGTCCCTTACCAGATCTACAAGGCGCAGACCGTCAAGACGGCCGCCGAGGACGGAATCACGGTAGAAAAGGACGAGCTCGACTGGACAGCGATACCGCTGAAAGAACGTGCCGAATTAATCGAGCTGTTCGGAAATCGAGACACCCTCAAGGTCGATCCCAATGCCCTCGAGCGCAAATTCACCATTCCAGAGCGCAACCGGGCCATCGTTCGCGAGTTCCGGCAGGTGATGCGCGACGGATACCACGACCGCGCCGAGCGCCTGCGCAAGCCACTCATCGGTAAGACTATCGTGTTTGCGGTCACGAAGCGGCATGCCGAAACCCTGGCGCAGATGTTCGACGAGGCCTTCACTCACGAAAAGCCCTCACCCGAGGTGCGCTATGCCGACTTCGTGGTTTCAGGGTTCGGCAAGGAAGATACCGTCGACGGTGCGACCAAGATAAAGCGCTTCAAGAAGGAACGGTTTCCGCAGATCCTAGTGTCGGTGAACATGCTGGACACTGGTTTCGACGCACCCGAGGTCGTAAACCTGGTCATGGCGCGCTTCACGCGCTCGGTGGTGCTCTACCACCAGATGCGTGGCCGCGGCACCCGGAAGGCGCCCGGAAAGACCCTGTTCACGCTGTTCGACTTCGTCGGGGTCACCCGCTACCACGGTGACGACGAGACCATCTCCGAGGGCGGTATGATCCGCGAGGCTAGGCCGCGGAAGACCTATCAGCCGCGTACACTGCTGACCCTCAATGTCGACGATCACATCGACCCCACGACCCGCGAGTGGGTCACTGTCGACGGCAATGGAAACCTCGTCTTCCTGGATCCCGACGAGCAGCAAGCGGCGCTGTTGGGCGCCCGCTTCGAGGCGTGGATCGAGGCGCGGCGGGACCTGCATTCGGACCAGCGACGGTTGCTGTTCACTGTCGGCGAGTACATCAAGGCCAATGCCGATGCCCTGGAAGCCTTTACCGTCGACCACTTTGTGATGCCGCCATTCTCCAACATCGGCGGTTTGCAGCGAGCTATCCAGACATTCGGCGGGGAGGAGACACTGATCCAGGTCATCACCGATCTGAATTCGGCAGTATGTGGAGAACAGCCTGTTCGCGAAGGACACGAAGAAGCGCAAAGGAACGAACCATGACGGTCAGCCGTAAGAATTCGTGCAACCGTTCACACCCCCGCCGCCATTCCGGCTGGGATGCCGGAATCCAGTGCTATGGATGGCAAATTCGGCCGTTGTGCGGCGTGTCTGGTCGAGTGGAGGTCTGAACAGTTACGAATTCGGCGCAATTGGTCCCCTGTCGTTCCCGCATGCCCGCCCCCGTCAAAACGGGCGGCGGGGCCCAATGTCATGGACGACACCGGCTTATCAGCGCGCCGATTGACATGCCATCCGTGGACGAATGAATTCCGGCATCCAAGCCGGAATGACGACGAGGCGCGAACATGCCACTAACCCCTGAAACCAGACGCAAGGTCGACCAGATCCGCGACTACCTCTACGGTGGCAGCTATCCCGACCCCATGAACAACGCCGAGCAGATGGCGTTCCTGTTCTACTTCTATCTCGCCGAGGGGCAGGACCGGGACAACATCAGCCGCGCCCGCATCAGCAAAACGCCCTACACCAGCGTCTTCGAGGGTGACTGGACGTTGAAGAATCCCGTCAACGTTCCCAAAGAGGGGCAGAAGACAATCCCTGCCAGGAAACTGCGCTGGTTGATCTGGGCCCGGGCACTGAGCGGAGAGAACCTGGTCCGCTTCGTGCGCGATGAGGTGTTCCCATTCTATTCGGCGGTGGCCGACCGCTCGGCGGTCAACTTCATGGACGGTGCCCGCCTTGGCATCGACGATCCGACCGTGCTGACCCAGATCATCAACCTGGTCGACGAGCTGCGTCTCGACCAGGCCGATACCGACACCAAGGGTGATCTCTTCGAGCACGTCCTGCGCCAGATCAGCCAGGCGGGCGAGCTGGGCCAGTTCCGCACGCCGCGCCACATCATCCGCGCTATCGTTCAGATGATCGACCCGAAGATTGGCGAGACCGTCTACGACCCCGCCGCCGGCACCGCCGGCTTCCTGGTGGCCGCCTATGACCATATCCGGTTACAGAGTTCCTCGCCGAATGCCACAGAGGAAGTCGAACTGGACGGCAAGAAGATCAAACGCGGCCACGGGGACGAACTAAACGCCGCAAAGTGGGACATCCTCGGCAACCGGACATTCTACGGCAACGATGTAGACCCGAAGATGGTGCATCTTGCTACGATGAACCTGACCCTGCGCGGCCTGCCCCATGTGCGTATTCGCCGCCGCAATGTCCTGACGACAACTCTGCATGTACAACAAAAAGATGAGCTCGGCCTGCCGCAGGAAGGCTACTCGGTTGTCCTCGCCAATCCACCGTTTTCCGGCCGCCTCGACAAGGACCGCGTCGTCGACGACGTAAAGGTGGGCACCACCACGTCCACCGAGATCCTGTTCCTCAAGTACATGATGGACTCGCTCAAGTCCCCCTCGTCCCAGCGGGGAGAGGGTGGAGGCCGATGCGGCGTGATCGTCCCCGAGGGCGTGTTGTTCGGCTCCACGGGGGCCCACAAGGAGCTCCGCCGGCAGTTGCTGGAGAACAACCGCGTCGAGGCCGTAATGTCCTTGCCGGGCGAAGTCTTCCAGCCGTACTCGGGCGTTAAGACCTCTGTGCTGTTTCTCCGCAAAGACCGCACAGCCGAGCGGGTCATGTTCCTGCATGCGGACGACGACGGCTACAAGCTCAACGCCCGTCACGATGCGCCCATTGAGGATGATGACTTGCCGGAGCTGGTAGCGGCTTTTCAGGAGCGGACTGCACTCTGGGAAAAGTGGGCGCACCGTGAAGAAGGGGAAGAATGGACAGAAAGGTGGTGGTTTGCCGATGCGGACGACATTAAGGCGAACGACTACAACCTGTCGGCCGGAAGGTATCGGCCGTTGTCGCAAGCGCAGGCTGCGCATCGTGCTCCGCGGGAGTTGTTGGATGAGTTGGCGGCGATTGAGAGAGAAATCATGGAAGAAATAGGGGGTCTTCGAGATGCACTGGGAGAGAGACCAAGTGTCGGCCACTCTTGATCAGGCAAGTAACCCCGCGCCCGTTCGAATGCACCTAATCGGTGAAGTCACGCAGCAGCGGACCGACAGTCGCGACCCCCGTACGAAACCAGACACACTTTTCAGATATGTGGACATCGCCAGTATTGATAGAGAGGAGAAGGTGATTGGATCCTCGAAGCGCATACGAGGAATCGACGCACCGAGTCGGGCCAGAAAAGTCATCAGGGAAGGAGATGTTATCGTCTCTACAGTGCGCCCAAATCTAAATGCGGTTGCCCAGGTTCCACCGGATCTGGACGGCGAGATTTGCAGTACAGGCTTTTGCGTGTTGCGGCCAACAGAAGAAGTGTTGTCAGAGTTCTTATATTTTTTTGTCAGGTCACCGAACTTTCTGACTGAAGTCGCGATGGATTTGACGGGCGCTATGTACCCAGCGACGTCTGATGGAAAGATAAGAAGCGTCCGTTTGCCGATTCCCTCCCTTGAGGATCAACACCGCATCGTCGACATTCTTAAACGCGCCGACGGTATCTGCCGCCTGCGGAGACAGGCTGAATACACCGCCCGCCACCTCATCCCTGCGCTGTTCATCGACATGTTCGGTGATCCGCTGAGGAATCCAGATCAATGGCCGACCTTGCTGCTGAAGGAAGTTGCCGAAATCGGCTCAGGGGTAACCAAAGGACGAGAACTTAGCGGGGCAGAGACTGTAGACCTTCCTTATCTGAGGGTCGCTAACGTACAGGACGGGCACCTTGACCTGACGGCAATGAAGACGATCACCATCAAGAAAACGGAAATCGAGAAATACACCGTGTCGCCTGGTGATTTTCTAATGACTGAGCGCGGTGATCCGGACAAGCTCGGGCGGGGCGCGATATGGACAGGGGAGGTAGAGCCCTGCCTGCACCAGAATCACGTATTCAAAGTCCGCTGTGATCAATCGAAGGTGATCCCGGAGTACCTGCGTTCGTTGGTTGGTAGCGCTTACGCAAAGGAATACTTTCTTCGGGTTGCCAAGCAGACAACGGGAATCGCTTCGATCAACAAGACACAGCTCGGCAATTTTCCCGCACTCGTGCCACCACTGAGAAATCAATTGGAGTTCAAGGAGAGGCTTAACGGCCTTCACGCCATCGCGGAACAACAGAAGAAAGGCGCAGATACAGCAGACAGGCTTTTTGACTCCTTGTTACGCGGAACGTTTACGGGTCAACGGTTCACGATATGAATCTGTTACTCACAATCAAAAGCTCGGCCGTCATTCCCGCGAAGGCGGGAATCCATACGGCTTTGCTGGAACCTCTGGCTATCGTAGATCCCCGCCTTCGCGGGGATGACGCCGAATCTTCGCCGAAAGTAAATGCTAGTCAATCCACGCCCGGAAAAGCAAAATGCTGACACACATCACCATCCGCAACTTTAAAGGCTTCGAAGAAGTTTCCTTCGAGCTCGGCGACCGGGTGGTCTTTATCGGGCCAAACAACTCGGGCAAGACATCCGCGCTCCAGGCGCTGGCACTCTGGGATATCGGGCTGAAGCGATGGATAGAAAAACGTGGTGCTGGCACTGTTCCGAGTAAGCGGCCCGGTGTCACCGTCAACCGTCGGGATCTAATCACCGTCCCGGTGCCCGATGCCAACCTGCTCTGGCGAAACCTGCATGTTCGAGAATCGATCAAGGGTAAGGGAACGCAGAACATTCGCATCGATATCGTCGTGAGCGGCGTGTCCGGCGGAGAAGAATGGCGGTGCGGCTTGGAATTCGACTATGCCAACGAGGAGTCCTTCTACTGCCGACCGTTGCGCTTGAACGAAGATAAACAGCCGGAGCGGATGGCGGTTCCAGAACAGGCGCAGGGAGTGCGTGTCGCGTATCTTCCGCCCATGTCCGGCTTGACAGCTACAGAAACCCGGCTGGATGCCGGTGCGATCAATGTACGTCTGGGCGAGGGGCGCACCGCAGAAGTATTGCGAAACCTGTGCCATCAGATTTTCGAGGGAGAAAACGGTGCGCAGCGATGGAAAGATCTAGCAGAGCGAATTCAGCACTTTTTCGGCGTGGAACTGGAAGAGCCAAAATACATCACGGAGCGGGGTGAGATTACCCTATCTTATCGGGACAAGGGTATTCGACTCGATGTTTCATCATCCGGCCGCGGTCTTCAACAGACATTGCTGTTATTGGCCCACATGATGGTCAACCCCAAGTCAGTGTTGCTCATGGATGAGCCCGATGCTCATCTGGAAATCCTGCGTCAGCGCCAGATCTATCAACTTCTCACTGAAACAGCCAGTCAACATGGTAACCAGATCGTCGCTGCTAGTCATTCGGAAATCATCTTGAACGAGGCGGCCGACAGAGACATGGTAGTCGCTTTCGTTGGGAGCCCGCATCGCATCGATGACCGTGGCTCACAGGTACTCAAATCGCTGAAGGAAATCGGCTACGACCAATACTATCAGGCGGAGGAGATGGGTTGGGTCCTGTACCTGGAAGGCTCCACTGATTTGGCAATATTGAGAGCCTTTGCCGAAGTGTTGAATCATCCGCTTAAAGAAAATCTGGAGCGGCCGTTCGTGCACTATGTGCTCAATCAGCCGCAAAAGGCGCGGGATCATTTCTACGGTCTTCGAGAGGCGAAAGCGGATCTCGCCGGCGTCGCCATCTATGACCGCCTGGACCGCGATTTGCCAGATGACCCAAATCTTCAGCAGCATATGTGGAAGAGGCGGGAGATCGAAAACTATTTGTGTTCAAGATACGTATTGAATAAATGGGCAAAGGAGACTGCAGAAAGGGAATCTCCCGGTCCGCTTTTTGCCGGGCATTGGGAAAGCGTGATGGATGAAACGGTGAGTGAGCTAGAAGTCGCACTGGATACCTTAGGAAAGCCATCGCCCTGGAGCACGGACATTAAGGTTACGGACGATTTTCTTGACCCGCTGTTTGATAAGTTTTTCCGAAAATTAGACTTGCCGAATCTGATGCGTAAGACTGATTATCACGTGTTAGCCGCATTTGTTCCGTCTGCCGCACTCGATTCAGAAGTGACGGATTTGCTTGACGTAGTCCAAAGTGCGGCCGAGAAGTCATGAGATAGAAACCATTTTAGAGGGAATCTCATCTCCTGTCCTACCCATTGGAATCCTGCCGTTTTGTTTTTTCGCTTGAGCCTTTCCATCAGCGCCCAGTTTTCGCTGTCTACATCAAGCTGCACCAATCTATTGAATCGACATGCTTTTTGCGAACTGCACCGAAGGCCGCTCATTCCAAAAAGACCAGTAATTCATTGATTTTACCGGCCCTGAAAATCCGGAATCAGCACGCCTCCATTCAGAACCCCTGATCAACCGCGGCTTGCTGCTGCTCGGCCAGGTCAGTTGCGATATAGGCCAACGCGAGCCTCATCTCGCGGGTCCAGCTCAACTCGACGTGCCAGGTATCGGTGGGTTTCCAGTAGTGAACGGCCCGCCCGTCGCCGCGGCGGATGGAGCTCAGCTTGCGGGAAGCCGTGGTTGCATAGGGAGGGAAACGACTGCGGTCCTCGCCGGCTCCGTACTTTTCGCGCAGCAGCGCGTAGAGGTCCTCGTACCTGAGCTGGGTGGCGGCGCGGTAGCGCCGCACGACTTTGTAGATCCGGCCACGGAAGGCGAGCACGTAGACCCTCTCCGGTCCCTCGGTGAAAATGAGTGCCAACCGCTCGCCATCAGCCTGCTGAAACTCGGGCTGCGGTCCCTGGCCCAGCAACAGATTGACATCTCCCCCCAGGCAGTAACGGCCGAAGACCAGTTTGAGGCAGGTCTCCTGGGCGCCAACCTGTGCCGCGCCGAGCAGCAGAATTCCCAGGAGCGGCAAACTCCGCCAACGGGCCCGTCTCCAGGATCCAGCCATGATTCCCCTTTTTCTCCTGTCACCGAATCTTGAAAGCATATCGCATCCGATCATTCGGGAACGAGTCAGGTCCGCTCGGCTCGTTCCGGTGTAATCTGGGCCACGAAGACACGCAGGCGATCATAGTGGCTACCCTGCCAGTAAACGCGGCCACAGTCGTCGCAGCGCCAGAAGTCCTCAAAGACCGCCCTCACCCGTGGCGGCAGATCCGCCTCCAACGTTGCCTTGGGCACCGGTGTCAGCATCCCGTTGCACATCGTACAGCGTGTGAACGGACGAAAAAGGGCATAGAGATCGAGCCGACCCACGACGTAGGCGAGCTGCTCCCGCGGCCTTGTCGACGGCACCCAGAGGCCGTGATTGACCAGACGGCGCCGGAGCAGGGCGCGATCCCGCGTCAAAAGGATGCGCCGCTTCTCGGCAGAGATCCGGGCCAGCGCGGAGTCGCCGATGTCGTTCTCGAACAGGGTATCGAAGCCGAGAAGCCGAAGGTAACGGGCGAGACGGCCCAGGTGGGCGTCGGCCACGAAGCGTACCTGCCGCATCGGGTGCGATCGAAGACGAAGCAGCGGCGTCACGTCGAACGCCTCGAACATCGGATACAGGCTGACACGGTCCCCGTCCCGGAGGGGGCAGTCCAGGCCACGGGAAACACCGTTGACCAGGACCAGCTCCACCGCCGCCGCGGGTATGCCGACCTCGGCAATCAGCTCTGCCACGGCCTTCGTTTCGTCGAGTACCAGCTGCGACTCCTGCTGCCTGCGCAGGGGGGGCAGGAAATCGTTGAGCTCGGCGTAACAGCGAAGAAAGACCAAAGGCGTCAGTCAAGCGATCGTGTGTACCAAGAGGTCCGACGGGGACTCTTCCGCATCAGGCATCGCAGGCCGCGCTGACCGCTGACCGCGCCCCGCACTTTACTTCCGGCACTCACAGCTCGAACGTCGCCCAGACCGGACAGTGGTCGGAGGGCTTCTCGATGGCGCGGATGCCGTAATCCATATCGACCTCCAGCAGGCGCTCCCGTAGCGGTGCTGTCACCAGCAGCAGGTCGATGCGCAGGCCACGTTTGGGATCGCGCTCGAAGCCGCGGCTGCGGTAATCGAACCAGCTGAACCTGTCGTCCGCATCCGGATGGACGGTCCGGTAGGCATCGTGCAGCCCCCAGCGGGTCAGGGCCTGCAGCCACTCCCGCTCCTCCGGCAGGAAGCTGCACTTGCCGGTGCGCAGCCAGCGCTTGGCATTGTCCGCGCCGATGCCGATATCCAGGTCCAGCGGCGCCACGTTCATGTCCCCGAGCACGACCAGATTCTCATCCGGGGAGTAACGCTCCGTCAGGTAGCTCAGCATGTCGGCATAGAACCGCCGCTTGCCCGGGAACTTGACGGGATGGTCCCGGCTCTCGCCCTGGGGGAAGTAACCGTTCACGACCGTGATCGGATCGCCACCGGTCGCGAAGGACGCGGTGATCACGCGCCGCTGGGCATCCTCCGCGTCGTCCGGAAAGCCCTTGGTGACGGACAAGGGCGTCTGCTTGCTGAGGAAGGCGACCCCGTAATGGGACTTCTGGCCGAAGTAATTGGGAACATAGCCCAGCTCCTCGATCATCTCCCGAGGAAAGGCTTCGTCCGCCACCTTCGATTCCTGGATCCCGACGACGTCCGGATCGTGCCGCTCCCTGAGCGCCTCCAGCTGATGGCGCCGGCTGCGGATGCCGTTGACGTTGAAGGATACGATCTTCATTGGTTCAGGGCTCCCTCATCACCTCGTACGTCTCCTTCCGCCCCATCTCCCAACCGTGGCCATAGGCCTTCCCCCAGGGCAGGAGCTCCTGGCCTACGATGACGTCCGCGGCGTCCGGATCGACGGCCCCCGTGACCTGCTTGGCGTATCCCATCCGGCTCAGGGTGTCGATCATGGCGTTGGCGTAACCCCGGTTGTACCAGAGCTGCGCCTCGTCGGTGCGCTCCAGGAACCCCTCGGTGTCCTGGTACAGATCGCAGAGCAACTCCAGCAACTGCGGAAGGATGAGATCGTCGGAGCTCATGGTCGTGGATACGGACGGAATGGGTCTGCCGGAAACGGCGGAAAGCTCGCAGACTAGCACGGGGCGGCCCGGCCGACCAAGGAGGGAGATGGGCGCGAAAGCGACGGGACGGGGATCAGATGCCGTCGCGTCGGCGCAGGGCCTCGATGAGGTTCTCCCGGCTCTGGTAGCGCACGTCCTTGCCCTTGGCGACAAAGATCACCTGCTCTGCGATGCTGCCCGCATAGTCACCGATGCTTTCCAGTGCCCTCAGGGCGAACACCATGTCAAGAACCTGCCCGACCAGCGCCGTGTCTTCCAGCACGAAGGTCATCAGATGGCGCAAAGCGGCGTCGAGCTCGTCATCCAGTCGACCGTCATCCGAGAACACGTCCAGGGCCGCATCGACGTCCGCCCGCGCAAAGGCGTCCAGGCTCCGCTCCAGCATGGCGCAGGCCACCTGATCCAGACGTCGCACGTGATGCAGGATCTTCGATGAGGGGTGCTGGCCCTCCCGTTCCATGAGGCGGATGACGCACCAGGCGATGTGTTCCGCCTTATCTCCCGCACGCTCGAGGTTGCCGACGACCTTCGACAGGGCGAGGACGAGACGCAGATCCACCGCCGCGGGCTGGCGCTTGGCGATGAGGTTGAAGATCGCGTCATCGGCGTCGAGCTCGTAATAATCGACCTGCCGGTCTCTGTCGACCACCCTTCGCGCCAGATTGATGTCGCCGGTGGTCAGCGCCTTGATCGCCCTCTGCACCTGCTCCTGGACATACTCTCCCATCTCCAATACGAGCCCGCGCAAAGCGCCGAGCTCTTCGTCGTAGGAGTGGACCGTGTGGCCTGTGATCAAGTCGTTCATTACCCGAATCGTCCGGTAATATAGTCTTCAGTCAGCTTGTGGCTGGGGTTGGTGAAGATCTGATCGGTCTCACCGACCTCCACGAGATCGCCGAGGTGGAAATAGGCCGTTCGCTGGGAGACGCGGGCCGCCTGTTGCATCGAGTGGGTCACGATGGCGATGCTGTAGTTCTCCCGCAGCTCGTCGATGAGCTCCTCGATCTTGGCGGTGGCGATGGGATCCAGCGCCGAACAGGGCTCGTCCATGAGGATCACCTCCGGGGAGACCGAGATGGTCCTGGCAATACACACGCGCTGCTGCTGACCGCCGGAGAGGCCGGTCCCCGGCTGGTCCAGCCGGTCCTTAACCTCTTCCCACAGACCCGCCTTTCTCAGACTGGTCTCCACCAGCTCGTCCAGCTCCGCCTTGTTGTTGGTGAGACCGTGGATGCGGGGACCGTAGGCGACGTTCTCGTAGATGGACTTCGGGAAGGGATTCGGCTTCTGGAAGACCATGCCCACCTGGGCCCGCAGGGGCACCACGTCGAGCTTCTTGTGATAAATGTCGACGCCGTCGAGCGAGATATTGCCCGTGACACGGCAGCCGGGAATGGTGTCGTTCATCCGGTTGAGACAGCGCAGGAAGGTGGACTTACCGCAGCCGGAGGGGCCGATCATGGACACCACCTCGTTCTTCCCGATGTCCAGGCTGACGCCCCTGATGGCGTGCTTGTCGCCGTAGTAGACGTCCACGTCTCGGCACACCATGCGCGCATCGGGCGAAGTGATATCGCCGATCGTGCCCTCGAACGTACGCCCTTTTTCCAGGTCCGCCGATGTGATGGCGCTGGCGCTCTGGCTCTGGCTGACCTCTTCAACAGTCGTGCTCATATCTCTCACCTCAATTCAATCTTGGATCAGGCCCACCGGCTTACCAGCGCCGCTCGAATTTCTTTCGCAGCAACACTGCCGTCAGGTTCATGACAATCAGAAAAGCCAGCAGCACCATGATGGCCGCCGAGGTACGCTCCACGAAGCCGCGCTCCGGGCTGTCGGCCCACAGGTAGATTTGCACCGGAAGCACCGTGGCGGGGTCCGTCACCCCGCCCGGCACGTCGACGATGAAGGCGATCATACCGATCATGAGCAGCGGCGCGGTCTCGCCCAGGGCCTGCGCCATGCCGATGATGGTGCCTGTCAGCATGCCCGGCATGGCGAGCGGCAGCACGTGATGGAACTGGGTCTGCAAGGGTGACGCACCGACGCCGAGCGCGGCCTCGCGGATTGAGGGCGGCACCGACTTGAGCGCCGCGCGGCTCGCGATGATGATGGTGGGCAGGGTCATCAGGGTCAGCACCAGGGCACCAACCAGGGGCGTGGAGCGCGGCACGCCGAAGAAGTTGATGAACACCGCCAGTCCCAGCAGACCGAACACGATGGAGGGCACGGCCGCAAGGTTGTTGATGTTGACCTCGATGAGGTCGGTCCACTTGTTCTTGGGCGCAAACTCCTCGAGGTATAAGGCGGACCCTACCGCAATCGGGAAAGAGAACAGAAGGGTCAGCAGCAGGGTGTAGACGGAGCCCACCAGGGCTCCGGCGATGCCCGCCAGCTCCGGCTCGCGGGAAGCACCGTTGGTGAAGAAGACCGTGTTGAATCTCTTCTCCAGCATGCCCTTTTCGACCAGGATATCCACCCAGCCGATGGTCTGATTCTTCACCCGCCGCCCCACCTCGGACACATCGCGATCGATATGCCCCTTGACCAGCATGTCGATGTCATCGTTGGCGAGCAGCCATACGTCCGCCGTGGTGCCGATCAGCCCGGTATCGGCCATCACCATGTCCCTCAGCTGCTGCGGGGCACCCGGGCTCATCAACCGATAGAGCTCGCGCGTGTCGCCCCGACCGGTGACTTTGGGGAACTGCGCCTTGAGGGCGTCGCGAACCAGCTTCTGGTAATTGGCCCGCGAAAGGGTGTCGCGCTCCCGTGAGCCGACGGGGTCGATGACCTCCGGGCTG
Source organism: Pseudomonadota bacterium (assembly GCA_034716535.1). GTDB lineage: Bacteria > Pseudomonadota > Gammaproteobacteria > Chromatiales > Chromatiaceae > JAYEJW01. Next base: position 13,853 of record JAYEJW010000214.1, on the reverse strand, counting down.
AAGTCGATGGGCAGCTGGATGTATGTCTGTTCGAAGGCCGTGTAGCCCTTTCCGATGATATCGGCGAACAGGATGGCCACGAACAGCAGACCGAGAATCACCGCCCCCACTCCCAGGAAGCGGAAGCGCTTCTCGGCGGCATAGCGCCGCTTGAGGCTGGCGTTAACGATGTCGATGGTGCGCTTGGCCGGTGCACCACCGCTCGCGTTGGATGCCTGATTATTCATACTGTTCCCGATACTTGCGCACGATGTGAAGGGCGATCACGTTCAGGATCAAGGTGACGACGAAAAGCGTCAGACCGAGCGCGAAGGCGGCCAGGGTCTTGGGGCTGTCGAACTCCTGGTCGCCGGTCAACAGAGTGACGATCTGGACGGTCACCGTGGTCACCGCCTCGAGCGGGTTCCAGGTCAGGTTCGCGGACATGCCGGCGGCCATGACCACGATCATGGTCTCACCGATGGCGCGCGAGACCGCGAGCAGGACGCCGCCCACGATGCCCGGCAGCGCAGCCGGGAAGATGACCCTCTTGACCGTCTCGGACTGGGTCGCGCCGAGCGCATAGGACCCGTCGCGCATGGACTGGGGTACCGCGTTGATCACGTCGTCCGAGAGCGAGGACACGAAAGGGATGATCATGATGCCCATGACGAAGCCGGCCGCCAGAGCACTCTCGGAGGAGACGTCGAGGCCCATGGAAGCGCCCAGGTCGCGGATGAAAGGGGCAACGGTCAGGGCGGCGAAGAAGCCGTAGACCACGGTCGGAACGCCCGCCAGGACCTCCAGCACCGGCTTTGCGATCGACCGCACCTCACGGGGCGCGTATTCGGACAGATAGATGGCGGCCATGAGGCCGATGGGCACCGCGATCAGCATGGCGAGGAGCGACACCAGCAGGGTGCCTGTGAACAGGGGCACCGCGCCGAAGGCGCCCGAGGCGCCCACTTGATCCGCCCGCAGGGCGATCTGGGGGCTCCACTTGGTGCCGAAGAAGAACTCGCTCAGGGAGACCTTCTGGAAGAACAGGATGGACTCGAAGACCACGGACAGTACGATGCCCAAGGTGGTGAGGATGGCGATGGAGGAAAAGACCACCAGGATCACCATCACCGTGGACTCCACCCGGTTGCGGGCACGCAGCTTCGGGGTGGTCATGTTCCACGCGAACGAGAGCCCCCCGACGGCCACGGCCAGCGCCAAGACCCAGAGCGCGATGTTGGCGAGGTTCTGCAGCCGCGAGTAGTTGTCCGCGGCGGCCCGAAGCTCGGGGGTTACCTCACTGGAGACGATGTTGCCCGTCGCCAGGTTCTTGATGTCGTTGAGCAGCAGACCGATCTGCCCCTCGGAGAGCCCTGCGGTCATCTGGGCCGGCAGCTCCGCCTTCATCAGGCTGGTCACGATGCTGTCCTGAAACCCGACCCAGAACCCGAGCAGCAGCAGGGCCGGCAGCCCTGCCCACAGGGCGGCGTAGAAGCCGTAGTAAACCGGCAGCGAGTGCAGGGTCTTGATCTGGGTCACACCGCCGGCAACGGCGACGGCCCGCTTGCGGCCGAAGTGGTAGGCCAGCGCCATGGCCCCGAGGAGGACGAAAAGGAGGACAGAGGACTGCATGGAGTGGATCCGTCGTTAGAAACTAAAGCCGGCGGCACCAGGTGCCGCCGGCGATTCCGTCATGCGGGCCACGCCATGTGGCCGGAGCCGGGGATCAATGCTCCTCGGGCTTGCTCATCGGCTCCATGCCCTCAGCGGACTCGGCGACGGCGGCACGCATGTCATCCGGCAGCGGGATCAGGCCCTTGTCCGCCAAATAACCCTCGGGACCCCAAGCCTTGTCGCTCGTGAACTCCGCCACGTACTCGTCGATACCCGGAATGGTGCCGGCATGGGCCTTCTTGACGTAGAAGTAGAGAGAGCGGGAGACCGGATAGTCACCGCCGGAAATGGACTCGAAGGTGGGCTCGACGCCGTTCACCTTGGAACCCTGGATTTGGTCGGTGTTCTGATCCAGAAAGCTGAAGCCGAAGATGCCCAGCGCATTGGGGTTAGCCTGCAGCTTCTGAACGATCAGGTTGTCGTTCTCGCCGGCCTCGACGTAGGCGCCGTCCTCGCGCACACCGTGGCAGACCGCCTTGTACTTCTTTTTGTCCTCTTTCTTCATGGCCTTGATGAAGCCGAACTTCTTGCAGCCCGCCTCCATGGCCAGCTCGACGAACGCGTCGCGGGTGCCGGAGGTGGGCGGCGGACCCAGGACCTCGATCTTGGCGTCGGGCAGGGCGCCGTTGACCTCCTTCCAGCTCTTGTACGGATTGGCCACCAGGCTCTCGCTGCCGTCGGGATTGGGCACGTCCTTGGCCAGGGCCAGGAAGAGATCCTTCGGCGTCAAGTCGAGCTGCCCGGATTCCTTGGAGTTGGCGATGGCGATACCGTCGTAGCCGATCTTGACCTCAACGATGTCCTTGACGCCCTTGTCCTGACAGGTATCGAACTCCGAACCCTTGATGCGGCGCGAGGCGTTCGTGATGTCCGGATGGTCGACGCCGACACCGGCGCAGAACAGCTTGAGACCACCGCCGGAACCCGTGGACTCGATCTTCGGCGTCTTGAACGCGGTGGTGCGGCCGAAGTTCTCGGCGACGGTTGTGGCGAACGGGAACACGGTCGAGGAGCCGACGACGGTGATATAGTCGCGGGCAACCGCCTGTGTGGCGAAAGAGGCCGCCAGAGCGGTAACGGCGGCAACAAGGGTCTTGTTCATGACCTGACTCCCAGATGTGGTGAATATTCGGGAGTGCTTATTGTCATTACAAAACGTTGTGATTCTATGACCTTAGAATTAACGTTAGATGACGAGGGTTCGTCCGCTCAGCGCAAACCGCTCAGCATGCGCACGAGGTCCATGGTCGCCGTGAAAAAGTCCTGCTTTGGATGGCCCCCGCAGTGGGCACCTATGCGCCGCATGGCCGCGTCGACGTCCGCACCCTTGAGCACGTCCTGGCCCGTTGCCAGGTTGAGCCCGGAAACGAAACCCGTGAGCCAGTCCTCGAAGCGGCGATACTCGGAGATCTGCGCATCGGCGCCGCCTTCACGTCCCTGCGCAACGGCAAGGTAGTCGGCGCAGGTCTTGACCCCGTAACCCCAGAGGGGCGGCATCTTCTCGGCTCGCAAGAAAGGCGCGAAGCAGAGCAGCGACACCGCGAGCAGAAGGACCTTCTGTCTACGGTAGCTTGAACTCATGGTTTTCATACGCGCGTAACCCCTCCTTCATCTGTTCGTCGCGGAAGTGTGATTAATCTGTCTATTTCGGCGGCCTCTCGCGGAGTCAGCATGCGCATCCTGATGATCTCCGACGTCTACTTCCCGCGGGTCAACGGCGTCTCCACCTCGATCCAGACCTTTGCTCGGGAGTTCGTGGACAAGGGTCATCAGGTGACGCTCATTGCCCCCGACTACGCCAGCGCCCCCGAGGCCCGCGCCACGCGACGGCGCTGTGATTCACGGCCGCCACAGGCGTGCCCTTCACCCCGTCGGAACCTCGGCGGCGAGATGTCCCCGCACTCCTTTGCGCCTGAAGATGCAGAGACGTTCGAGATCATTCGCATCCCTTCGCGCTACCTTCCGCTGGATCCGGAGGACCGCATCCTGCGCACCGGCCGCCTGAAGGCACACCGCAAGCGGCTCACGCAACGCGATTACGACCTGCTGCACATCCAAACCCCTTTCATCGCCCACTATGCGGGGCTGGGGCTGGCGCGCAGGCTCCGGATTCCGGTGGTGGAGAGCTATCATACCTTTTTCGAGCAGTACCTCGATAAGTACGTCCCCTTCGTCCCCGCCGCCTGGCTGCGCTTCGCCGCCCGCCGCTTCTCAGCCGGTCAGTGCAACGACATGGACGCCCTCGTCGTACCCTCCCGCGCGATGCTCCGGGTGCTCCAGTCTTACGGTGTCGGCACCCTGGCCGCCGTCATCCCAACCGGCATCGAGCTCGAGCAGTTCAGCGGTGGCGAGGGCCCGCGATTTCGAAGACGCCACGGCATCCCGCCCGAGCGTCCGGTGCTGGTCCACGTCGGCCGCCTGGCATTCGAGAAGAACATCGAGTTTCTGTTGCACATGCTGACCCGGGTCAAGCGGTCGGTACCCGAGGTTCTGCTGGTGATCGCGGGGGAGGGACCCGCTCGCCGCGGGCTCGAGACCCTGACGAAGCGTCTCGGCCTGCGCGACAACCTGCTCTTCGTCGGCTATCTGGAACGCGACGGCGCCCTGGAGGACTGTTACTGCGCGGGCGATGCCTTTGTCTTCGCGTCGCGAACAGAGACCCAGGGACTGGTTCTGCTCGAGGCCATGGCCCTGGGAGTCCCGGTGGTGTCCACCGCGATCATGGGTACCCAAGAGGTACTGGACGGGGGGCACGGTTGCCTGATCGCGGAAGACGACGAGGCGGACTTCGCCGCAAAGGCCGTGCGCCTGCTCACGGAGCCGGACCTGCGCGGGCGCTTGAGCGGGGAGGCGCGGCATTACGCCGAGGGCTGGTCCGCGCCGGCGCTGGCCGATCATATGCTCGACTTTTACGCCGAGGTCGTCACGCTAGCAGGCGCTTGCGCAAAGGGTGGCCTCGCGCCGGTCCGCGCCCGGACGCCGGAGGATTGATCCCGCTCGATACGTTTGCCCGCTCTGCGCGATACGCGGGATCACAGCCGGTATGCTGGTCCGCCCCGCCTCGTACCTGCAACGGTAACCTGGAGGGGGATCGGTGTGTTGCCGGGGCGTGGGTCGCAGTCTCCGCGGGTGCGCTATGAGGGGCCTTGTGATCCTGTGGGTCCACCGGCTCCAGGGTCTTCGAGTAGATGGCCACCAGGAAGCCGAAAAGCGTGGACAAGCCGACGACAGAGCCGCCCTTGAAGTATGCCTCCGGTAGCATGGTCTCCGCGATCATGGTGAGCATGGCCCCTGCGGCCAGCCCCTCGGTGAGGGCGAAGGCGTGAGGGTCGGCGCCGATGAAGAATTGACTACCGGCCGCCGCACCTGCGCCCGTAATCAGCATCAGGGCGCTCCACATCATGACTACCCGCCCGAAGGACATACCCTGCTGGCGCATGCCCAAGGAGCTAGAAAGGGCCTCCGGATAGTTGGCCAGGAACAGACCCACGATCAGCGAGACGCTGATTGTGGAGTGGATCATGCTGGCGCCGATGACGAGGGATTCCGGGATGCCATCCAGCGTGATACCCAGGAAGATGGCGAGCGGAGCGCCCGCGTTCTCCTGATGCGCGCGGCTCATGGCGGCCGCCGTGGGCAGGGGCTGGCGGGCAGCCAGTGCGCGCAAGGCGGATCGGCACCAGCGGTCGGCCTTGTCGGCCGAGAAGTGCTGGCGCTTGGTCAGATAATCCGCCGCCTCCCCCGCGTCCAGGAAGGCCCGCACCCGCTGAGCGAGCCCGGGTGCGGTACGCAGGAGCTCATCGAGGTCGCGCCGGCGCAGCTCCCAGACCGCAGTTTCCTCAGTGGCCACGGCAGTCATCGTGTGGTTAGAGCCGGTGAGCAGGGATAGGCCGCCGAACGCGTCGTTCCCGTGCAAGAACTCCGGCTCCCGGTGGCGAGCATGGGGATCGATGAGGCTCACCCGGCCGCGCTCAACGAAGAACATCCGGCTCGCCGGCTCGTGCCGGTGAAAGAAGTTCTCGCCCCGCCGATGAACCTTGTAGATGAGACGATCCAGGATCTGGTTCTGCTCCTCCGGGGGCAGGCCGTGTAGCAGCGCGAAGCGGCGCACCTCAGCCAGGCGGGCGAGGAAGGCCTCGCGGTTGCGTTCGACCGGTAGGGCGGGCGGGACACGTCCGGATGAGACGAGCGTATGCGCGGCCTTGTCCAGCCAGGCCCCGGCCGCGTTGGGGTCCATGCCGTGGCGTTGGACCAGATAGTCCGGGACCTGGCGGCTGCGCAACAGGCGATGCACGCGCTGGGCCAGCTCCGGGGAATTGAGCACCAAGGCGTCGACTGCCGCCTTGTGGATCACCCACAAGGAGACGTCGGTGGCGGCCACCGCAGTGTCGCTGGTGGGTGCCCCCGTGATGCAGGAGAGCCAACCGAAGGCCTCGTTGCGGAGGATACGCTCCGTCCGCATTGCCTTGTTCGCCGAGTCGCAGAGCTCCACTTCACCGGCGGCCACGATGTAGAGGGCGTCTGCCGGATCGCCGGCCTGGTAGATGGCGCTGCCTTTGGCTACGTCCAGGTTTCGCACCGATGGGGCGAGAGCCTTGTAGTCCCGGCGCGAGAGGTCGCGGAGCAGGTCGGCCCGGCCGATCTGCCCCGTGATTCGCTTGATGCGCAGGTGCTCCTTGCGCCGCAGGTAGTAGACCGTCGTGGAGGTCTTGCGCAGAAACCCGCCGAAGTCGTTGACCATCTGATTGAGACCCACGAACAGGAATCCACCCAAAACGGCCCCCAGAGCCAGGGCGTTGAAATGGCCCGATTCCAGCGCGGAGCCCACCAAGTCGATGGTGAGCGCCGCGAGCAGGGCTCCGCCGCCGAAGGCCATAAGAATGGCGGTCGCACGGTCGTCGGGCGTCCAGAAGCGGGTCGTCAGGGCGCCGAGGGGCAGCGAGCAGGCACTGACGATGCCCATGAGGAAGGCGGTCCAGGCGACGGTTTCGAACATGCGGATTCTCTGCAGGTTGCAGCGGCCGACGATGGCCGCCGGTATTCTAGCCCCGCTCGGTTACAGCACGGCGGTGGAACGCACGGAGCGATACGGTGCCTCGACGCCTATCCTGCTGTTCCGGTCTGACGATCCCGTCCCGCAAGAGCAACCGACCGGCTCTGCCTGTAGCCGCAAACGGCACCAGCGACCCCAAGGGCGGGAGAGCTTTCATCCATCCGCGCCCGGCTGCGCGGAGATCGCCGTCGGCGAGCCTCGCACCCCGGCGGCGATTGGAACGACGGGGTGGCCCTGAGCGGCGCTGCCCGCGCCTTCGTTTCAGCGCGCCCTGATGACGCCGGACGCCAGCGTAGAGAGAGCGGCTTCGCGACGTCACGAAGCCGTCAAAGAAGGGGAGTAATTTACCCCCAGGTGAATATCCGTCGCGGACAGCGGTTACCGTGAAAGTACGCGACCAAGGCGCTCCTCGCCCCCCTCGCCCCTCCGGGGAGAAGGCCGCGGTGAGGGGAAACCCTCCATGACAGCCGTGTTTTCATCCTCCGGGGCGACACAGGTGTCATGAAGGGCTAGCTCATCACTTCGGTACTGAATCAGACTCACATGCTCGACATGCAACTGCTCGTACAAAGAAAAAGGGAGGAGCTGCGCCAGGGCGTTCTTCAGATGGGAGAATCCGTCACCGCGGCGCTGCGCAAGTCCATTGAGTGTCTGCGCCGCCAGGACTTGGAGCTGGCGCGTCAGATCATCGACGAAGACCGGCCCATCAACCAGCAGCGGCGAATGCTCGAGCAGGAGTGCCTAGTGGTGCTGGCCGCTTACCAGCCAGCCGGTCACGACCTGCGGGAGATCGGCGCCTCGCGTGAGCTGGTATCCGAGCTGGAGCGCATCGCCGACCACGCGGCGGACGTCGCCCAGATCGTACTCGACGTGGGCGACGAGACACTGCCCGCGGAGCCGATGGGACGCATCGCCGGCATCGCCGGCATCGCCGAGGAGGCCACGGCCATGGTCGCAGCCGCGCTGGCTGCCTACCGGGCGGGCGACGCGGAGGAGGCGAGGACGGCGGCGGCCCGGGACGACGCGGTGGATGCGCGAGAACGAGAGACCATCGAGAACATCATTTCGCTGATGCGTGAGGACGCAGAATTCTCCACGGCGGGCACCCGTATGCTGTGGGCGGTCCACCACTACGAGCGGGTGGCCGATCGCGCCACCAACATCTGCGAACGGGTCATCTACGCGGCCACCGGTGAAACGCCGGACCTCGACTAAAGTCTGCGCCGGATTGAGAAAGATCGTTCGCAGGGCAAGAGGCCGTCCCAAGGAGGGAGAGGGGCAGGTCGTCGATCCTTTGCCCGAGCCGCAACGCGATGGCAGCATCCTCGCGAGCCCCATCCCGGAACGCCCATGACCCTGCTCCGACTCTTTCTCGCCAGCACCGCCCGCCTTTTGTTGCTCGGCCTGCAGAGCCTTTGGCCGGGCGTCCAGGGGCCATCCGGGGGGCGCGGGCCGGCCTGGGGACGGGTGCTGGTCATGATCGGGTTCGTCCCTCTGTTCGCCCTGGTCCAGCTCATCCACTGGATCGGCTTCCTGCTGGACGAGATCCTGTTTCCCGGCTACCGCAGGGTCGAGATCAAGGAGCCCCTGTTCGTCCTCGGCGTACCTCGCAGCGGCACCACTCATCTGCACCGGGTCCTCGCGCGCGACCAACGCTTCACCACCTTCAGTACCTGGGAGTGTCTGTTCGCCCTGTCCGTCACCGAGCGGCGCTTCTGGCTCGGCCTGGGGCGGCTGGACGCCCTGGTGGGCGGCCCCCTGCGGCGTCTCCTGGACTGGCTGGAGCGTCGCGTCTTTGGTGCCATCGCCGAGGTGCACAGCATGAGCCTGCGTGATCCGGAGGAGGATTATTTCTCCCTGATGCCGGTGCTGGCCTGCTTCATCCTGATCCTGCCCTTCCCCGCTGATACCCATCTCTGGCGCATGGGCACTTTCGACCGTGATATGCCCGCCCCCGAGCGCAGGCGCTTGATGGCCTTCTATCGCGGCTGCCTCAAGCGCCACCTCTATGTTCACGGGACGGACAAACGGCTCCTGTCCAAGAACGCCGCCTTCGCCCCGCTGGCCGGTACCCTGCGCGAGACCTTTCCGGACGCCCGATTCCTGGTGTGCCTTCGCGAGCCCACCCGCACCCTGCCCTCCCAGCTGAGCTCCGTGGAGGCCGGGCTGCGCCTCTTCGGCGTGCTCCGGGTCGCCCCCGATTTCCGCTGCCGTCTGGTCCGCCAGCTGGGCTTCTACTACGAGAATCTCGAGCGTGTGCTGGGCGGCGCGGCCGAGCACCAGTGCACCTGGATTACCATGCAGGACCTGAAGGCGGATTTGACCGCGGCCGTGACAGCCGTCTACCGCAGACTCGACCTACCCATGGATGACGGATTCAGAGAGCGGCTGGATGTGCAAGCGGCCCAGGCCCGGGGCTACCGGAGCGGTCACAGCTACAGTCTGGAGCAGTTCGGACTCACGCCCGAGACCATCGACCGGGACCTGACGGAGGTCTATGGTTCGCTGGCAGCGCGCTCGGTACTGGCCTCCGTCGGCTCAGGAGGGCGGGCCGCAACGGCAACCGGCGCGATCCGAGGTGGGCACCGGGAACCCGACCAGATCACCGACTCGTCGGCCCCTACGCAACCCGCTCTGCCATGCTGAATCCATCCACCGCAACAGACGCGGGCCGCCCGTTTGATCGCCCGGATGCCCGGGGCCTCAAGGTCGCGATCGTCTCGGACGCCGCCCCGGAGCGCAACGGCGTGGGCGCCTATTACCGGGACCTGGCCGATCACCTCAAGTCCGCCGGGGTCCGGGTGGAGCTGCTGGCCCCGCGCTTCCGCGCCGGCGCCTGGTATGGCGGCTTCGCCCTTCCCTTGCCCGGAGACCCCACCCAGAGAATTCTGGTCCCGTCCCCCTCCCTGGTCAGGCGGCGCATCGAGCGCCTGCGCCCGGACGTGGTGGTGGTGCCCACCCCAGGCCCTTACGGCATGCTCGGCATGCACCTCGCGCGGCGCATCGAGGCCGACCTGGTGGTGGGCTTCCATACCCACTTCGAGCGGCTCACCGGACTCTTCAATGACTGGCGCCTGCGCGGCCATATCGCCCAGGCCTATCTCAAGGCCTGCCATCGGCTGCTGTTCAGCCAGAGCGACCTGGTGCTCGCCAACTCAGAGGACATGGTGGAGGTGGCCCGGCGCATCGGCGCCCATCGGGTGGGCCTCATGGGCACCCCCATCCCCAAGCGCTTCCTGGATCGCGAGCCGGTGCCCGCCAGCGATTCGGTAACCCGGGTGCTTTTCGCCGGACGCCTGGCCCCCGAGAAGAATATCGAGCTGATCGTAGAGGCGGCCGGCCGCCTGCCGGACATCGAGTTCCTGATCGCCGGGGACGGCCCCCTGAGCCCCTGGGTCCAGGAGCAGTGCCGGGCCCTGCCCAACCTGACGCAGGTGGGCTGGGTGAAGCGCGCCCGCATCCTGGCCTTGATCGACAGCGTGGACGCCCTGGTGCTGCCCTCCAGGGTAGAGTCCTTCGGCACCATCGCCCTGGAGGCCATGGCCCGCGCCCGCTCCGTCCTGGTCTCCTCCGCGTGCGGCATCCTGAGCTGGGAGCTCCTGAGCCGTGGACTCTTTCAGATCCGGGACGACGAGCACCTGGCGGACGCCCTGGCGCGCGTGCGGGACCTGGACCCGGCTATCCGCGAGCGCAAGGCGCGCATCGCCCGCCAGGCCGCCTTCGAGATCAACCGCCGCAACCTGGACCACTGGCTCGCCGTCCTGGGCGGAGATCACAGCAGTGCCGTCGATGCCGGGCGCTGACCCGAGCCGGACGGCCGACAAGGCCCTGCGTCCGGACGCCGTGCACGCCCTGGTCTCGGTGCACGATGTGATGCCCGAGACGCTGGGGCGGGTCCAGCGCATCCTGGACCTGTGCGCCGGTATTAACCAGGGCCCGCTCACCCTGCTGGTGGTACCCGGGCTGGACTGGGACCAGGCCGGCGTCGACCGCCTGCGGTCCTGGCAGTCCCGGGGGCACCGGCTGGCCGGACACGGCTGGTTCCACCGGGTCGAGCGCTTCAGCGGCCTCGCCCACCGGCTCCATGGGCTCATCATCTCCCGACGGGTCGCAGAGCACCTGGCCCTCGAGCGCTCGGGCATCACGGAGCTCGTCGGACGCTGTCACGCCTGGTTCCCAGCCCGGGGCCTCACCCCGCCCGAGCTCTATGTCCCGCCGGCCTGGGCCCTGGGGGCCATACGTACCGCCGACCTCGCCGCCCTCCCCTTCGCCCGTTACGAGGTGCTCACCGGCGTGCGCGACGCGGTGGGCGGTCGGCTCCGGCCCATCCCCATGGTCGGCTACGAGACGGACACCCGGGCTCGTGTCCCCTTGATCCGTCTGTGGAACTCCATCAACCGACGGCGGGCGGCCGCCAGCGGTTGGCTGCGGATCGCCATCCATCCCAAAGATCCGGAGCTGCGCCTGGGTTCGGACCTTCGCGAGGATCTGCGGCGCTACACCCGGTGGACAACCTACGCGGCCCTGACGGGCGCCGCGCCCTGAGGGTCCGGCGGCCCGGGCGGCGCGGCACCCCACGCGGCACCGATCGCGTCACGACAGGACTTGGCTACCGGGGAATTTCAGGGGCAGGATATTAAACTTGCTGCACGCGACGCCGAGGTGCGCACACTGTCCTCGGAACCGCCGCGGCGCCTGTCCGAAGACCGAAAAGGCAATCAACGGCGCTCGTTTCTCCCGGTTTTTCTTCTACGTCTTGCACCCGTCGACAATGGCCGTGCGTCGCTATGCCGCAGAGCCTGCCTCCTTTTGCGACAGCCTCTTGGATGGGGAGAGTCGATGCCATTTCCCAAAAACGCAGCACGAACAAGAAAACGTCATCATTCCCAAATCTCTCCGTAATCGTTCCCTCACAGGCTCGAAATAAGACACAAGTATCCTTTGCGCAACTTCCTGATGACGCCGAGGGTGGGTAATGAGTGCGATAGCACGGGTGTTGCCGGTCAGGCGCGGAAACCGTCTTTTCGTGGAGCTGGCTGCAGGTCCAGAGGACGTCCAGGCTGCCCAGGCTCTGCGCTACAAGGTCTTCGGCGAGGAAATGGGCGCCAGCCTCCAGGGGAGCGAGTGTGGTCTGGACGTCGACGAATTCGACCCCTATTGCCAGCACCTGTTGGTGCGTGAATCCGAAACCGGGAGCGTGGTGGGCTGCACGCGCATCCTTTCCGATGAGAACGCACGCCGCATCGGGCGCTTCTACTCAGACAGCGAGTTTGAGCTGGGAGCCATTCGGGCATTGCGCGGCCGCATGCTGGAGGTGGGCCGCACCTGCATCGCCCCCGAGTATCGGCAGGGAGCCGGCATCGCGGTACTCTGGTCCGGCCTCGCCGGCTTCATTAACCTGCACGGATTCGACTACCTGTTTGGCTCCGCCAGCCTGCCGCTGGGTGAGCAGGACACGCAAGCGGCGGCGATCATGAATCGCCTGCGCCGCCAGGCCATGGCAGGGCCCGAGCTCCGGGTCACGCCGCGGGTGCCGCTCCTCGAGTCACAGGTGCCGGACGCCGTGCTCGATGCCCCCTTGCCTGCGCTGCTCAAGGCCTATGTCCGGTTGGGTGCCAAGGCCTGCGGCGAGCCTTGCCGCGACACGGATTTCGGTGTCGCCGACGTGCTGATGCTGCTCGACGTGGAGCAGCTCAACCCGGCCTACTCCCGTCACTTCCTGAAGCGCGTCGCCAACGCGTGAGAACATGCAAATCCTGACGTCCCTCTGGCGATCCCTGCGCATCACCGAGCACCTGCTCACCGGCGCGATGATCGCCTTGGTCATTGCCGCCGGGCGGCGGCTCCGTCTGCGGGTGGAGTGGGTCCCTGGCGTGGTCCGCTGGTGGCACGAACGGCTGTGCCGGGCACTCGGCGTACGCGTGGACGTAAAGGGCGATATCGCACCCAATGCACTGCTCGTCGCCAATCATGTTTCCTGGCTAGACATTCCGGTCATCGGCGCTCAGGCTCGGATCGGTTTTCTGTCGAAGACCGAGGTCAAGGACTGGCCCCTCATCGGCTGGATGGCAGAGATCGCCGACACCCTTTTCATTGCCCGCGGCGCCAACCAGACCGGAGCCGTCATCCCGCACATCGCGGAGCGTGTGCGTTTGGGCAGGCGCTTGGTGATCTTCCCGGAGGGTACCACTACCGACGGAACGCGCCTGCAGCGCTTCCACCCCCGGCTGTTCGCCGCCGGCCAGCTGAACGGGGTGCGGGTCCAGCCGGTCGCCCTACGTTACGGGACGAGCGTGGCCCCGGACCCGGTCGCCCCTTTCGTCGGCGATGACGCGCTGCTACCCCATCTGGCGCGGTTGGCATGCCATCCGGGTCTGCGGGTGCGCATTCACTTCCTTCCGCCGCTGGACGGCAGCGCGCTGTCACGCGGGCGTATCTCCGAGCATTGCCGCTTGGCCATCGCGAGGGACCTAGGTATCGAGACCTCGGCCCACCCCTCGCCTCCGACCAACCCCGAGGCGGTGGAACCGCTTATGTCACCCTCCGCCTCGCTTGTCGAAGCCACGTGAGCGGGAAAGCTACGGTGCGGGGAGGGCCCGAACGCAACCTGTTGCACGTGAGCCTGGTCACCGAGACCTATCCACCCGAGATCAACGGCGTGGCCAACACCATGCGTCACCTGGTGGAAGGGTTGGAGCAAAGGGGCCATCGGATCCACCTGATTCGTCCCCGCCAGCTCGGGGAACGATCGGCGAAGCGAAGAGTCGGCCGGCCTGAGAGTCTGGTGCCAGGCCTGCCCATCCCTGGCTATCACGGTCTGCGTTTCGGCCTGCCGGTCTATTGGCGCCTGCGGCGAATGTGGCGCAAGGCCCCCCCGGACGCAGTCTACATCGCAACCCAAGGGCCCCTCGGTCACGCGGCCCTGATTGCCGCCCGCACCACCGGCATCCCAACCCTGACCGGGTTCCATACCCAGTTCCACCTTTACAGCAGCCACTACAGGCTGGGTCTGCTCACGCGCGGAATCATCGGGGCCCTGCGTCGATTCCACAACCGTTCAGACGCGACCCTGGTCCCCACCAAGGAGTTGCGCAGCGAGCTGATCGACCTGGGATTCCAGAACGTCCACGTTTTCAGCCGAGGCGTG
>JAYEJW010000213.1:0-13183 GCA_034716535.1 Pseudomonadota bacterium | reverse complement strand
CCGCCACTATCGACAAGCTCGCCCGTAATGTTCGGCGTGTCTTCGACTATCTGCGCATGACCGGCAATTCGGTCCCCCGATCGCAACTTACATGCGATCAGGCTGGTTAGAACGGATTTGCCGTGCCATGAAACCTGTGACCTCTTGATATACTCAAACCGTCAAAGGGCCCAATAGCTGTCATACTGATGCGCAAACGCCTGCAGGAATCAGAGTCGAAGTTATTTCGCGACGCGGTCGAAGACGCCCAGCGCCTCGAGCTCGACCAGCAGGAGCCCTTCCGTTGCCGTCGCCCCCCCGTTCCGATCCCACAACCGGCGGATCTTGACGAGAAGAAGGGCCGCGTCGAGCTTTCGGAAGCCGAAGTGGAAACCCACGAATATCTGCTCTTCACCCGCCCTGGAGTGCAGAAGCGCCTGCTCGCCGACCTGCAGCGGGGCTACATCGAGGTGGACCTGGAGCTCGACCTGCACGGCCTGACCGCGGCCCATGCGGAGCGGACTCTGGACGATTTTCTGCGCGACTGCGCACGGCTGCGCGTGCGTTGCGCCCGCATCATCCATGGAAAGGGCTATGGGTCGGAAGACCGTCAGCCAGTGCTCAAACGCAAGATCAATTACTGGCTTCGGCTGTACGAGGAGGTGCTGGCATTCTGTTCCGCGACCCGCCGCGACGGCGGAACGGGCGCCACCTACGTGCTGCTGCGCAATCCTGACAAGTCGCGCCGCGAACTCCGGCAGGGTTGAAATCTAGGTCCGGGGTCAAGCTGCCGAGGACCAGTCAACCAGCTCCCGCACCACGGCGGTGGCGTAGGCCCCGGCCGTCAGATAGAAGCCGATCTCCAGCACATCGTCCGCACTGACTCCGGCCTCGATGTCCGCCACTTCAAGCCGCAAGGGCCGTCGCTCCTGACGCAGGCCCGCGCTGACGAGCCCCTCCCCCCAGGGCGCAAAGGAATCGGCTACCCGTTGCTCCAGCAGGGCGGCGTCGCCACGGGTCAGGAGCTCACCGGAGCCCCACAGGGGGCCGCTGGGGTGGACGTCGAAGGTTCGCGTACGTTCCCGAAGCGCCTCGTCTATCGTCTCCGCCAGAAAGTGGGAGCGCGAGCCCGCAAGCTGGATGCGGTCGCCGGACAGCGGGCGGTTCCAGTCGCCACGCTCCACCCGCAAGGCGAGCACCTCATTGAATATCTGGGAGCGGGCGGCGGACAACCAGAGCCCGCGCAAGTGGCGGCCCACCCGTTTCGCCTGCCCCGTGAAGAGGGCATGGGCACCGTGGAGATTACCTTCCCCGTTTCCGAAGCGCTGGGCACCGAAGTAATGGGGCACGCCCAGACGCCGCACCCGCTCGATGCGCTCGGCGAGCCCGTCACGCTCGCCGCTCAGTCCTCGGATGCGGAGACGAAACCGGTTCCCGCGCAAGGCACCACGCCGCAGCTTCTTACGGTGCCGATCCACTGCCAGGATTTCCACCCCTTCGACCCGCAACGCGCGCCAATCGGCCCCTCCCTGCTGTCCCGTATGCAGGGAAAACCATTGTGTCGCCACGGCGTGCCGGTCTTTCAGCCCCCCATAGCCCACGGCCGCCGCCGGCAGCCCGGCGTGAGAGGCCAGCTGCCGCGCTACCCACTCCGTGTTCACCCCGGTCTTGCGGACGTGCAGCAGGGCGTGCTCGCCCTCCCCGTCCGGCTCGAAGCCCAGGACCTCGTCGACCAGGAAATCTTCCGGACGCTCCCGCAAACGACCGCGTATGGCTGCACCACCGTGGGCCCGGGGAAGATCGGCGAAAGAACGCCAGCGGGGCGGATCCGGCGGGCTCATTCGTTGAGCAGCACAATCGCGAAGGCGGCGATACCCTCGCCGCGGCCGGTGAACCCCATGCGCTCGGTCGTGGTCGCCTTTACGTTGACGCGGGCCACCGGACAGCGAAGGTCGGTCGCAAGCACCTTTGCCATGGCCGGAATGTAGGCGCTGAGCCTCGGGCGCTGTACGACGACGGTGATGTCCGCGTTATGCACTCCGAGCCCTCGCTCGATCAGGGCCTCGACAACCCGTCGCAGCAGGACGCGACTATCGATACCGGCATACTGGGTGTCGGTGTCGGGGAAATGGCGACCGATGTCGCCGAGCCCGGCGGCCCCGAGCAGGGCATCGCACAGGGCATGGATCGCCACATCCCCGTCGGAATGGGCTTCGAGCCCTTCGCTGTGCTCGATGCGCACCCCGCCAAGGATCAGGGGCCGCCCCCTGACGAAGCGGTGAGCGTCGATTCCCTGCCCGATCAGCATAGGCGCCCCTGTTGCTCGAGATAGAAGCGGGCCACGGCCAGGTCTTCCGGCCGCGTGATCTTGATGTTGTCCGCGTGGCCCTCCACCAACAAGGGCGCCAGCCCCATGCGCTCAACCGCACTGGCGTCGTCTGTCACCAAGCACCTCCCGGCCAGGGCCTCCTGCAGGGCGCGCCGCAGGAGTCCGAGGCGAAACATCTGCGGGGTGAACGCGTGCCAGAGATCCTTCCGCGGGACCGTACGCCGCACCTCGCCGCCCTCCCCCGCCTGCTTCATCGTATCCCGCACCGGAACGCCCAACAGTCCGCCTACCGGATGGATCTCCACGGCGTTCAGCAACCGATCCAGATCGCTGCTGCGCAGACAAGGCCGGGCCGCGTCGTGGACGAGGACCCAGACCTCCTCATCGGCGTTCTTGGCGAGGACATCCAGGGCATTGAGCACCGAATGACAACGCTCCGCACCCCCGTCCACCCGCGTGACCTTCTCATGGTCGGCAAAGGAGGTCCGGGTCCAGTGCGCGTCCGAAGGGTCGACAGCCACGAACAGGCCCTCGACCCGCGGGTGATCGAGCAAGGTGCTCAGCGAGTAGTCGATGACGGGCCTGCCGGCGAGATCCAGGTATTGCTTCGGGACGGACACACTCATCCGGCGACCGACACCGGCCGCAGGCACAACCGCCCAGCAGATGTTGCCGGCGCTCATGGTTTCGTCTCCTTCTGCTCTTCGATGACCTGTAGGAAGACCTCTCCCTGCTTGATCATTCCCAACTCGCTGCGGGCCCTTTCCTCCAGGGCATCGAGGCCTTCCCGCAGATCCTGCACCTCCGCCTCCAAGACCTGATTACGCGCATGCAGCTCTCCCAGCTCTACCTGCTGGTCGGCGATCTCCTGTCTCAGGGCCTGCACTTCCGCCAAGCTACCTTCGCCGACCCACAGGCGATACTGCAGCCAGAGGAGCAGCAACAAAAGGATCGCGGCGAGCCAGCGCATAACAGGCGACTGGGACGTACTCACCGGGGCGGGTCGCACCCCGGGCCCCGGCACGTTCGCCTACAGCCAGCGGAAGGCGTCCCTTCCCGCATAGAGGGCGTCGCTGCCCAGCTGGTCTTCGATGCGCATCAGCTGGTTATACTTGGCAACGCGGTCTGAGCGTGACAGGGAGCCGGTCTTGATCTGTCCCGTGGAAGCGGCCACCGCCAGGTCGGCGATGGTGGTATCCTCGGTCTCGCCTGAACGGTGGGAGACCACAGACGTGTAGCCCGCCTCATGGGCCATGGCGATGGCCTCCAGGGTCTCGGTCAGGGTGCCGATCTGGTTGACCTTGATCAGGATCGAGTTGGCCACATTGCGGTCGATGCCCTCCTGCAGGATCTTCGTGTTTGTGACGAACAGGTCATCCCCGACCAGCTGGACCTTGTCACCGAGGCGCTCGGTCTGCAGCTTCCAACCCTCCCAGTCGCCCTCGGCCATACCGTCCTCGATGGTAAGGATGGGATAACGATCCGCCCAGTCGGCGAGCAAATCGACCATGGCCTCCGGCTCCAGCCGGCGGTTCTCCGAGGCCAGGTGGTAAAGACCGTCCTCGTAGAACTCGGAGCTGGCCACGTCAAGCCCCAGCCAGATGTCCTCTCCCGCCTTGTAGCCCGCGTTGTCGATGGCCTCCAGGATCACTTCGATCGCCGCCTCGTTGGAGGACAGGTCCGGCGCGAAACCGCCCTCGTCGCCGACGCCGGTAGCGAGCCCCCTGGCGCCGAGCACGGACTTGAGGGCATGGAACACCTCGGCGCCGTAGCGCACCGCCTCGCGCAGGCTGGATGCCCCGACGGGCAAAATCATGAACTCCTGGAAGTCCACGCTGTTTGCGGCGTGAGCGCCGCCGTTGAGGATGTTCATCATGGGCACGGGAAGACGGTAGTTGCCGTCGCCCAGATAACGGTAGAGCGGCAGCGCCTTCTCCTGGGCCGTGGCATGGGCGGCCGCCAGGGAGATGCCGAGCAGCGCGTTGGCCCCGAGTCGGCCCTTGTTGTCCGTGCCGTCGAGCTCGATCATCTTGCGGTCGAGGGCCTCCTGTGCGCCCACCTCCACACCGACGAGGGCATCGCGCAGCTCGCCCTGGATATTGGCCACGGCCTGCAGCACACCCTTGCCGAGGTAACGGGATTTGTCCCCGTCGCGAAGCTCCAGGGCCTCGCGCGAGCCGGTAGAGGCACCGGATGGAACCGCCGCCCTCCCGATGGCGCCATCGGCGGTCATCACGTCGGCCTCGACAGTCGGGTTGCCGCGGGAGTCGAGGATCTCCCGGGCTCGGATATCGACGATCTCAGACATTTGGATTCTCCTGAAAGGGAATATGAAAACTTACGGATTCGGCGATAAAGAAAACATTGTTGGGTTCCAGCCTGTCCGCCGCGGGAGAGCAGACAGGACCCGAAAACCCGGTCAAAAGCGGTCTTCCGGGAAGCCGTGCGCCTTGGTCAGGCGGTCCAGCTCCGCCAAGGTCGCGAGCAGCTCGCGTGTCCGTCCCAGGGGCCAGGAGTTGGGGCCGTCACTCAAGGCATCGTCCGGGCGCGGATGGGTCTCCATGAAGAGCCCCGAGATTCCGGCGGCCACCGCCGCACGCGCCAGCACGGGCACGAACTCCCGCTGTCCGCCCGAGCTGTCCCCGCGCCCGCCCGGCAACTGGACCGAATGGGTGGCGTCGAAGACCACCGGGGAACCGGTCTCGCGCATGATGGCCAGGGAGCGCATGTCGGAAACCAGGTTGTTGTAGCCGAAGGAAACACCCCGCTCACAGACCATGATCGCCTCGTTCCCGGTCGAGCGCGCCTTCTCCACGACCCGCTTCATGTCCCAGGGTGCCAGAAACTGCCCTTTCTTGATGTTCACGGGCCTGCCCTGACTCGAGACCGCCAGGATGAAATTGGTCTGCCGACACAGAAAGGCCGGTGTCTGCAGCACGTCCACCACGTCGGCGACTTCGCCAAGCGGCGTGTCCTCGTGGACGTCGGTGAGCACCGGAACGCCGATCCGCTCGCGCACCGCCTCGAGGATGCGGAGTCCCTCCTCCATTCCCGGCCCCCGAAAGCTGCCGATGGAGGAGCGGTTGGCCTTGTCGAAGGACGACTTGTAGATGAAAGGTATCCCCAGCTCGCCGGTTATCTCTTTGAGCGTGCCGGCGGTCTCCTGCGCCAGGGCCTCGCTCTCGACGACGCAGGGGCCGGCGATCAGAAACAGGGGGCGATCGAGCCCGACCTCGAAATCGAGCAAACGCATTATGCCGCCTTTCCTTCCCCGACCTTGCGCTGGCCGAGGGCCGCCGTGATAAAGCCTCGAAACAGTGAATGACCGTCACGCGGCGTGGAGGTGAACTCGGGGTGGAACTGGCAGGCGATGAACCAGGGATGATCCGGGATCTCCACGATCTCCACCAGCCTGCCGTCGAGGGACCAGCCAGAAAAGCGCAGCCCCGCATCCATCATGACGTCGACGTAACGGTTGTTGAACTCATAGCGGTGGCGATGACGCTCGCGCACCTGGGGCTTGCCGTAGACGCTGCGAGCGAGGCTCCCCGGCTCCAGTCGGCAGTTCTGGCCCCCGAGACGCATGGTGCCGCCGAGATCCGCGCTGTCATCACGCTTCTCGAGATGGCCGTCCGCCTCCTGCCACTCCGTGATCAGCGCAATGACGGGATGCGGTGTGGATGTGTCGAACTCCGTGCTGTGCGCCCCCTCGAGTCCCGCAACGTCGCGCGCGTACTCGATGACGGCCACCTGCATTCCAAGGCAGATGCCGAGGTAGGGAATCCTGTTCTCACGCGCGTAACGCGCGGCCATGATCTTGCCTTCGATACCCCGTTCGCCGAAGCCGCCGGGGACCAGAACCGCATCGAGCCCGCGCAGGCAGTCGGTTCCCTCCTGCTGGATCCGCTCCGAGTCCAGATAGACGATGTTGACCTTAGTGCGGGTATGAACACCGGCATGCCCGAGGGCCTCGGAAAGGGACTTGTACGCCTCGGTGAGGTGCATGTACTTGCCCACCATGCCCACCGTCACTGTGCCCTCCGGGCGGTCGAACCCGTCGAGCACGCGTTCCCACTCGTGCAGATCCGCCGCAGGGACCGTCAGGCCGAACTGCTGCACGACCAGATCGTCGAGCCGCTGCGCATGCAGAAGCAGGGGGATGCGATAGATGTTGTCGGCGTCCACCGCGGAGATGACGGCAGCTTCGGGCACATTGGTGAACAGGGCGATCTTCTTGCGCTCCCCGTCCGGCAGGTTCTGCTCGGCCCGGCAAAGCAGGACGTCGGGCTGGATACCGATGGAGCGCAGCTCCTTGACCGAATGCTGGGTAGGCTTGGTCTTGATCTCTCCCGAGGTCTTGATATAGGGCACCAGGGTCAGGTGCATGAACAGGGCCTTCTCACGCCCCTCCTCTACGCGCATCTGGCGAATCGCCTCCATGAAGGGCAGCGACTCGATATCACCGACCGTGCCCCCGATCTCCACCATGGCGATATCGGCGCCGTCGGCACCCAGCCGGATGCTGTCCTTGATCTCGTCGGTAATGTGGGGGATGACCTGGACGGTACCGCCGAGGTAATCGCCCCGACGCTCCTTGCGGATGACGCTGTCGTAGATCTGGCCCGTCGTGAAGTTGTTGTTGCGACCCATGCGCGTGCGCAGGAAGCGCTCGTAATGGCCGAGATCCAGATCGGTCTCCGCGCCATCGTCGGTCACGTAAACCTCCCCGTGCTGAAAGGGACTCATGGTTCCCGGATCCACGTTAATATAGGGATCCAGCTTGATCATGGTCACCCGCAGTCCGCGCGCTTCCAGCAGCGCCCCGAGGGAGGCGGACGCAATACCCTTGCCGAGCGATGAAACCACACCGCCCGTAATGAAAATATACTTGGTCATGAGTTAGGGAGTCGAGGCTACAGAAAATCGTCTCGGTTTCGCGAACAAACTACCAAATAACCCCCAGTGCCTCAATTGAAGGCTGACCGTGCAAACGGGGATCTGCGGCGGCCCGGTATTGTCTATGGAAGCGCCTGGCCGCTAGGAGTCTGATCTCCAACGCAAACACAGATTGCGGGATGCTTCACATTCCCAATTTATCTGCCTATAATCCAGGTGCGGTCGCGAAAGCGAATTCGTCTCAACAGCCGCGGCCACCTTCTGTCTTTGCGGCCGCGGCTCCAATACTCAAAAACCGCTACTCACTCTCTTAGGAGCGTCAGACTATGCAAAAAGTTACCAAGATCCTGGGCGTTGCCGCCATCGCCGGCGCCGCTGCTTTCTCCATGAGTTCCGCCCACGCCTGGTGGGGCGGCGGCCCCTGGGGCGGTGGTCCCGGTTATGGCGGCGGCGGCAATGACTGGTGGAGCGACATGTTCGGTGACGGCTACGGTGACTTCAACATGAACATGTCCGGCGGCGGCCGCGGCTCCGGCCGCGGTTACAACCGCTGGCGTGACCACTACGGCTACGGCTACGGCGGCTACCCGGGTTATGGCGGTTATGGCGGCGGCCCCTGGGGCGGCGGTTACCCGGGCGGCTACGGCGGTTACCCGGGCGGCTACGGCATGCCCTACGCCGCACCTGCGGCTCCGGCCGCGCCTGCCGGTGGGGAGTCCAAGTAAGTCCTCGCAAGCCTACGGCTGAAAAAAGCCGCGCCTTTGGCGCGGCTTTTTTTTTGGGGACCGCCTGGAGACTCCCCGTTCTCACGCGGGCCACTTCGCTACGGTAAAAGCCCCGTCGTCTCGATAGGACGTCCTTACTTGATCCACGTCAAATGACACTGCAGAATAGCGATGGTTTACAGCGGGGAGCCAGAACTTGACTGAGCCAAAGGTCATTTCCTTCGAGACAATAAGGGTTGCCTGCAAGAACTGTACCCTTTCGACGCTTTGCCTTCCGGTGGGACTTGCACCCGAAGACGTGGAGCGCCTGGACAGTATCGTCAAGCGCAACCGCCCCCTGCACAGAGGGGATTACCTCTTCCGCAACGGCGAGCGCTTTCGCTCTCTGTACGTGGTCAAGACAGGCTCGGTGAAGACCTACGCACCGAGCGAGGAAGGGGGAGAGCAGGTACTCGGGTTCCACCTCCCCGGCGAGGTCGTCGGCCTGGACGCCATCTCGAAAGAGGTGCACGCCTGCTCGGCGAAGGTGCTGGAGACTTCAGCCATTTGCGAGGTGCCCTTTGCGCGCTTCGAAGAGCTGAGCGGCAGCATTCCGTCGCTGCAACACCAGATGTACCGGCTGCTGAGCAGGGAAATCGGCCACGACACCGAAATGCTGTTGCTGCTCGGCAAGAAGAGCGCAGAGGAGCGGCTCGCCGCATTCCTCCTCAGCATGTCCAAACGGCTGCGCAAGCGCGGACTCTGTCCCACCGACTTCTACTTGAGCATGTCACGCCACGAGATCGGCAACTACTTAGGGCTAGCGGTGGAGACAGTCAGCAGGCTGTTCACCCGATTCCAGGAAGAGGGGCTGTTGAACGTCGATCGCAAGCACGTCCAGCTCCTGGACCTGCGGACGCTGGAGGCGATCGTCGCCCGCGCCGCGTCGGACCAACACCAACAACGCTCACCTGAAGCCAATCACCGACCTCACCGATGATGCCAACGGCGGCGCGTGAGGGTGACGTAAAAGAGATCGGTCGTTGACCTCGTCCCTGCTCTCGGTTCGGAATCAGAAGATTCCGGCCGGGCGGCGGGCCGCTGAAAGCCCCGGTCTGCCTGGGCCCTTTGTTTAATGAAGGAGTTATGATGCGAAGCCTGGTTTCGCGCACACCCGCGCTCACCGCCCTGTGGTTATTTCCCGCCCTTGCCGTCGGGGCCGAAGCGGCGACGACCTCCCGACTCGATCTGACGGGATCCTGGGTCGGCCTCGCCTCCATCGCCGTCTTCGTCGTCTCCTATCTGTTCGTGATGGCCGAAGAGTTCACTCACCTGCGCAAGTCCAAGCCGGTGATGCTCGCCGCCGGCATTATCTGGGTGATGGTCGCGATGGTCTACGCCCGGCACGGCCTGCCCCACGAGGCCGGGCAGGCGGTACGCCACAACATCCTGGAGTTCGCCGAGCTCTTCCTCTTCCTGCTGGCGGCCATGACCTATATCAACGCCATGGAAGAGCGCAACGTCTTCGAGGCGCTGCGGTCCTGGCTGGTGCGCAAGGGCTTCGGCTACCGCAAGCTGTTCTGGCTCACGGGCATCCTTTCCTTCTTCATCTCCCCCGTGGCCGACAACCTGACCACGGCGCTCCTCATGTGCGCCGTGGTCATGGCGGTGGGCGCGGACAGCCCACGCTTCGTCGGCCTGGCCTGCGTCAATATCGTCGTTGCCGCCAATGCGGGCGGTGCCTTCAGCCCCTTCGGCGACATCACCACCCTGATGGTCTGGCAGAAGGGTATCATTGAGTTCCAGACGTTCTTCCTGCTGTTCATCCCATCGGTGGTCAATTTTCTGGTCCCCGCGGCCATCATGCACTTCGCAGTACCCAACGTGGTTCCCCCGCCGTCGGACGACAAGGTGCCCATGAAGCGCGGGGCCAAACGCATCATCGCCCTGTTCCTGGCGACCATCGCCACGGCCGTCAGCTTTCACAATTTCCTCCACCTGCCGCCCGTACTCGGCATGATGACCGGCCTCGCCTATCTCAAGTTCTTCGGCTTTTTCCTCAAGACGACCGGAGAGCAGGCGACCGTGCGCACCGGAGACATCGAGGACACCATGCCCTTCGACATCTTCCACAAGATGGCGCGGGCCGAGTGGGACACCCTGATGTTCTTCTACGGCGTGGTGCTGTGCGTGGGCGGCCTGGGCTTTATCGGCTATCTGGAGCTGGTTTCCCAGTTTGCGTACGGGGACCTGGGGGCCACCACGGCGAATGTACTGGTCGGGATCCTCTCCGCCATCGTGGACAACATCCCGGTGATGTTCGCCGTGCTGACGATGATGCCAGATATGTCCCAGGGCCAATGGCTTCTGGTGACCCTGACCGCGGGTGTGGGGGGAAGCATGCTTTCCATCGGCTCGGCTGCAGGTGTGGCGCTCATGGGTCAATCCAAGGGGATGTATACCTTTTTCGGCCACCTCAAGTGGACGCCCGTCATCGCCGTTGGATACGCGGCGAGCATCTGGGTGCACATGCTCGTCAACCAGTCGAGCTTCTAGGAGCCGGTCCGCTAAGCTTGAGCCACAGGCACTCCCCGCCGCTCGTCTCGTCGATGCCGGCGAGTCGCGCCTGGTGCGCCGCCAGCTCCTCGTCCGTCGCGCGCACAACCCGCAGGGGCTCACGCCCCGCGGGGAGGCGGCGCACGCCCCCGCGCGCAGCTCCGAGGCCAGGCTCGTTGTGCGCCCCGAGGGAAAGGCTGACCTGCCCGCCGGTCATCGCCAGGTAAACGTCGGACAGAATCTCCGCATCCAGCAGGGCACCGTGCAGGTCGCGCTGCGAGTTGTCCACGCCGTAACGCCTGCACAGGGCATCGAGACTGTTCCTTTGCCCCGGATGCAGTGACCTCGCCATGGTGAGGGTGTCGGTGATCGTGCACAGATCGCCGATTCGAGGCGATCCCTCCCGCCACAGGCGGAGCTCGTGATCCAGGAAGCCCACGTCGAACGGGGCGTTGTGGATAATCAGCTCGGCGTCTCGGATGTAGCGGATGAAGTCCTCGGATATATCGCCGAAACGCGGTTTATCGCGCAGGAGCTCGTTGGTGATGCCGTGCACCTCCACCGCCCCCTGGTCGATCTCCCGATCCGGCTGCAGGTACTGGTGGAAATTGTTGCGGGTGAGACGACGGTCGATCAGCTCGACGCAGCCGATCTCGATGACGCGGTGCCCCTCGGCCGGCTCCAGGCCCGTGGTTTCCGTGTCCAGCACGATCTGTCGCATACTTGATGTCCGTTCTTCGCCGAAGGATTGGTATTTGCTCAGTACAGGTGCGCGTAAGAGTCCGTAATACGATCGAGAGCGTCTCACGCGAAGCCGCGAAGAGCGCGAAGGGCGCAAGAGTGCTCAATCTCACTTTGGAATGCCGCGGTTCGCCAGTTGGTCCGCCCGTTCGTTCTCGGCATGGCCGGTGTGACCTCTCACCCAGTGCCATTCCAGATCATGGCGTGACATGGCCTGGTCGAGGCGCTCCCACAGATCCCGGTTCTTCACCGCCTTTCGGTCCGCCGTACGCCAACCGTTGCGCTTCCAGCGCACCATCCACTCGTTGACGCCGCGCTTCACGTACTGGGAGTCGGTGGTCACACGCACACTGCTCGGGCGGTTGATCGCTTCCAGCGCCTGAATGACAGCCATCAGCTCCATGCGGTTGTTGGTCGTGTCGGCCTCCCCGCCGAACAGCTCCTTCTCATGCGGGCCGTAACGCAACAAGGCGCCCCAGCCTCCGGGCCCGGGATTTCCCTTACAGGCCCCGTCCGTGAAAATCTCCACCGCTTTATGCACGCCCTCCCTCCCGCGTGGTGGGCTCCACTGCGCCACCTGACAAGACGGGATGCCTGCTCTTCCAGGAAGGACGCAAGGGAGTCAGAGTCGACACCCGCTTGACCGCGCGGATGGCGTAGACACCCCCCAACAGCGGCCAGAACCGTCTTCCCAGGGAATCCAGAAACGACAACTGCTGCAGCAGGGCCCGGCGCCACGGTGGGCGAAACATCATCATTTCCTGCTTCTCGATGTCGAAGCCGAGCAGAGACAGCCAGTCCGCAACCAGGAAAGGGGTGAAGAAGTTCCCGCACCAGGGAGCCCGTCCCTGTCTGCGTCGCGCCAGGTGCCACAAGCCCCACATGCTCATGGCATTGAAACCGATCAGTACGACGCGACCCTCGGGGATCAGCGCACGTTCCGTCTCCCTCAGCACCATTCGGGCGTCGACCGAAAAGTCCAGCGTATGGGGCAGAAACACCGCATCCACGCTGTCCGCGGCAACGGGTAGGCGGTCGGGGAAGGCGACCACCTGGGGACCTAGGGCTTGCGGCCTCACGGCGGCGGGAAGCAGGATTCGATGGCGGATGCGGCTGGTCGCGATGGCCTCTCCAAACGCGGAGCTCACCCCCACCTGGAGCAGATAATAGCCAAAGGTGTCGCGCAGCATGCGTTCCAGACAGTCCTCCTCCTGCGCCGCCAATTCTCTTCCCAGCGGCGAGGAGTACCAATCCTCGAGGTTCTGGAAGGATTCGTTGTACTGCCGACAATCGTTCATTCCGTGCGCCGCCACCAGGAGTCCATCCTCGCCCCGTGCATCGGCCGGCGCATCACAGCCGTGCAAACGCCGGCTACCAAGAGCGACTCGGGGAAACGCCCATCAGTTCGGCACTTCCCCAAGGTTGGACCATTCATGCACGTTCTCGTATCGATTTCTGCTCGATCTTGGCCCAGGTATCGCGCAGACCCACGGTGCGATTGAACACCAGCCGTTGCGCGCTGGAGTCCCGATCCGCGACGAAATAGCCCTCGCGCTCGAACTGGAAGCGATCACCCGGTTGGGCCCCGGCGAGCTTCGGCTCGACATAACAGTGGGTCAAGGTGCGCAGGGAGTCCGAATTCAGGTCACTGAGAAAGTCCCCCTTGCCCGCACCCGGCTCGGGTACGCGGAACAACCGATCGTAGAGCCGCACCTCGGCGGTGGCGGCGTGGGCCGCTGAAACCCAATGGATAACCCCCTTCACCTTGCGGCCCTCCGGCTTCTTACCCAAGGTCTCCGGGTCGTGGGTGCAGCGGAGCTCGACGATCTCCCCGGTCTCGTCCTTGATCACCCGATCGCAGCGGATGACGTAGGCGTTGCGCAACCGCACCTCTCCGCCGGCGGTCAGGCGCTTGAAGCCCTTGACCGGCTCTTCCAGGAAGTCGTTGCGATCGATGTAGATCTCCCGTGAGAATGGG
>JAYEJW010000212.1:0-2684 GCA_034716535.1 Pseudomonadota bacterium | reverse complement strand
CGCCTGAAAGCGGGCTGGGACGAGCGCTACCTCGCCAAGTTGCTGTTCGAGTCGCCCGTTTCCGTCGAGAAAACAACACCATCAGATTCTCCGAATATTAGGCCGGATTGATGCGTTTGCCCTGGGGACACCGGATGGTTGCAGCTAATGTGGTCGCGTCGGGGGGCTTGATTGCGGGTCGGGGGAATTATGATTGCAGGCCGTTACGGCTAGACCGCTGGTTAGCGTCGGAGCATCGGTACTTCAAGCTGCGGAGTGACGACTACAGCATCTTCATCATGCGACAAGATACCGCTTCAGGATGTTGGGACATGACCGAGTTCGACAGTGGAAGTCCGAAAGATCGGATCAACGAGCATGACGATCAAAAAAATCACTTATCTTGTTGAAGGCCGACTGCTCGCTGGAAAAGCGTGAAAAACCATGTCCCTCGTCTTCGTAAACGTGATATTCCACGCTCAAGCCGAGTCTTCGCATATGTTCAACCATTCGGTCGGATTGGGCCTTGGGCACTCGCCTGTCATTGAGTCCCTGATGGATCTGGAGCGGAATCCTGATGCGGTCCACGTGATAAAGGGGTGAGACAGCCAGGTTGCGTGTGGCATTGCGTCGCGGATCGAAGCCAAGCTCCCGTAACACATAGCTGTCCACGTACGCTGGCCAGCTGTCGACGAATGTGGCCAGCTCACTCATTCCAGAGATGTCGACGGCAGCTCTAAACACGTCCGGATACTGGGTGATGAGCGACAAGACGCTGAAGCCACCGAAACTCTCCCCGACAATGAAGAGCTTGTCGCCGTCCACGAAATCTAGGTCACGGACAAAGCCGGCAACTTCGACGATGTCCCGGATGTGACCGCCGCCCCAGTCCCCGTCGTCCAGCAAGGCATATTGCTTACCGAAGCCGGTACTTCCTCGAACATTGGGTGCGACGACAATGAAGCCGCGATTGGCCAGGAATTGAATCTGGCTGTCAAATATCGGATCGATATGCTCTTCCGGTCCACCATGGATCCAAAAAATCGCAGGCCGGGGTGATTTGGACGAGGTGCCATTGGGGATAAAAAGATGGACAGGAACCTTCAAGCCGTCGAAACTGGGTATCCTGACGGACCTGACTTTCGTAAAATGGCGGGGCTCGATCCCCGATTGGTTGGAATCATATAACAATTCCAAACCTGCGGGCGTGAGCAGAAAATAGCGCGGAGGCATGACCGCGTCGGCGGCGACGATGACCCCGATCTTTGGTTCGGCACGACTGAACACGGCGCCGACGATATCCTCCTCCGCAAAGCCGAAAGTGCTCGATTGTCGAAAGTGATCGACGAAGATTTCGGTTCGACTTGCAAGTTTGTCCCGATACCTGACCACGACGACCCGACCATCAGCCTGGAACGAGAGGGACTCAATCGGATGGGGAATGGGGATTTTGGCCAGCGTCGGCAGTGGGGCACCTATCTGGTATTGCCATAGACGAAAACCGTCCGCTCCCATCGCGTTGAGGAAATAGACCCTGCCCCGCGAAAATCCGGCGTCGACGTTGTTTACTCCAGGCACACGCATGATGTAATGGGCCTTGCCTGTGTAAAGATCCAGGATACCAAGATGCTTTTCGTTATTTTCTACGAACTCGCGAAACAGTAAAAAGCGTCCGTCCGGGCTGGCCTCTCCGCACTCCAGGAGGCGTTCGTTCGCGCGCAAGATGACGCGTTTCTCTCCGGTCTGAAGTTCAAGGCGCCAGAGGTCCGACTCGGAACGTCCATCCCGTGATTTCCCGTAGTACAAGACGGCACCGTCCGGCGAGAGGTCACAAGGAAAGCTCATGTCTCCAGCCCCGGATTTCGTTAGACGCAGGGTCTCACCGGTTTTGAGGTCGAACCGGTAGAGATCGTAGCGCTCGTTGCCGGCTATGTCCTGAGCGATGATCAGATACTTCCCCCTGCGCCCCACCAAAAACCTGTGGACGGGCTCTCTAAAGGCCGTTACCTGGCGCGTCCGGCGGTCGACCAGATCGATCGCGAATACGTTGTCCACATGTCCGTCATTGCGGAGAAAATAGAGGGTACGGGCGTCCGGGGAAAATTCCAGGCTGGAAACATTGTGGATCTGAAAGAACCGCTCGAACGGAACCCGTTTCGCGACAGGGCGCGAAGAGATGTCCCCCAGATCAATGGATGGGCGTTCAACCGCATTTGCTTCGATAAACCCCAAGGCACCGTGCAATACTGGAACGCAGATACCAACAGCGAAGCAGGAAAGCTTGTCAAACGCCATCAAAGCGACCCTAGGCTTGTAACTTGTCCTTGAGCCACGGTATGTGGGGCTCTATGTCAAACTGAAAGCGACCACCGCCATGGATGGTAACCGGCAGGTTCTTCGATCTGCAGATTTTTTTGGGAACGGCAACGTCCGGCTTTTCTCCGTCTCGTACACCGCATATCGCCCACCCGAGTTTCGCGACAATCTCGGGCCAATCCCTCGGCAATGATCGCCTCACCGATGTCGGCGCAGTCGTCCAGGTAGCTACGCCTACGTCCCCGTCGCGGGTCTTCTCCCCGGTCAACTCGCATAGCAGCCTGTGACCCGCTACAAGGCGCTGCGCGGCCTCCTTCGAGGCTCCTCTGCCCCCACCTTCTCCTTAAGCTCGGACGCGGCGAAGCCCTAAACGCGGATAGGGTCGCCCG
>JAYEJW010000211.1:0-2703 GCA_034716535.1 Pseudomonadota bacterium | reverse complement strand
CCTATCCACCAAATTTGGCCGTCGCGAACCCTGGTTCGACCTCGAACCCGACCTCTCCCGCCACCCAGCCTCCTAGTGCCCGAGTCTCTGTGGTAGAAGTTGATCCTGCGTGATGGGGCGGGGTGGAGACCGTGGGCAGGGTCTGCTTGAGGAACGCCTCGCGCTGGTGGAACTTTGAGGGGGGGCGCTCGTCTCCGCTTCCGTCGCCTCGGATCGTTCAATGTCCTTCCCGGTTGTTATAGCGGCTCCTCCAGAGGCCCTCTAGCCCGAAGTTCCCCGGCGATCGACGGCTGATCTCCTTTCGCTTCAGATAGTTATGGATATTCGGGAGTTCCCTCTACTGGGAACACCCGAGTAGCTCGAGGGCTTTGGCTTGTAGGGTTGTGGGTCGGGTGATCTGCTGGAAGGTGGCCCCTTTGAGTGCGTCGGAATGTACGGAGCAGGTGTTGCGGCAGCGGGTGGCCAGCTCTTCGAGCAGGGTCTTGAAGCTGTGCACCGGTAGACCCCCGGGCGTGGTCTTGGTGGTCTTCTTTCTCTTGGCGGGAGCGGAAGGCGCCGCGGGGGCCACCGGGTCTCGGGTGGCTCGCCGGCTTCTCAACTCCTCGTCCTCAAACAACAGCGGCGCCCAGGCTCGCCTCATGTGCCACTCGACGTAGTAGGCCAGCAGGCACAGAAAGATGTGGGCCCGCACGTGATCCTCGGTGCGGTGATAGATCGGCCGGACCCGCAGATCGAATCCCTTGAGACAACGGAAGGCCTGCTCCACCTGAGCGAGGCTCTTGTAGCTGCGCACGGCGTCCTCGGCCGAGAGGCTCTCGACGGGCTCACTGGTACGGATGACATAGATCCCATCCAGCGCCACCTCGCTGGAGATCGACTCTTCTCGGCGCGACCAGACCAGCCGGCCGTCCTCGACCAGCCAGGTGAAGTGCTTGGCCATCTTGAAGCGGTGGATCACACGCCCGACCTTGGCACCGATCTGCTCGTCGGTGTAGAGCTTCTTTGTGCGACGGGCCACGTCCCGTGCCACTCGGTCGAGCTCCTTCTCGGTCGCCACCAGGAGCTCTTCACGCTTGCGCCGGCGCTCCTCGGCCAACAGCGGGTTGAAGCAGGCGATGAGACGTTCCCCGGGATAGTCGGGGGAAGAGATCTCGGCCAGATTGCGCTCGTCGAACAGAGACAGCTGCAGGGCCTCTTGCTCCACCAATCTGCGGATGGCCGGACTGCGCAACGCCGAGATCCATCCCAGTCCCGGGTACTGACGAAGATGATCGATCTGGGTCTCGGTCAGCATGCCCCGATCTCCCACCAGGATTACCCGTTCGAGCCCGAAGCGCTGGCGCAGCTTGGCGACCTGGTCCGAGACCGTCGTCGGATCGCCGGTGGAACCGGGATAGACCTCCACCGCCACGGGGCAGCCTTCGCGATCCGTGAGGACCCCGTAGGTGATGATTCTCTTGCCCTTCTTGCCGTCCCGGTTGTGGCCAAACCGGGCCAAGGGACAGCTCGAGCCCTCGTAGTAGCTGCTCGAGACGTCATAGAGCACCAAAGCACCTTCGGACAGGTGCCGCCCCGCCAGCCGCCGCTCGATGGCCGGCTGCCGGGCCAGCAGCCAATCCAAGGCCTCGTAGAGCTCGTCCACATTGGCATCCTCGACTGAGAGCTCCTCGGCTAGCGTCGTGGTGTGCCAACGCCGAGTCGTCGCCAGCTTGGAGTCGGGGTGCAGGAGACGCTCGGCGATCATCGCCACGACGAGGTCCCGCGAACGGCTGCGCTTCGGCGAGATCAGCCGATCGAGGCCGAGCTTGCGCAGCAGACCGAGGACGGCCTCGACATGACCATGAGGTCGGGATGCCTCGACGCTGAACAGCTCATCCGGGGACAGGAGCAGCTCGCCGCGGAGCACCTTGCGCAGGGCTTCGACCTGCTCCGGCGGCCAGTGGGTGAGATTGGCCAGGGTCTGCTTGCGAACCTTCTTGCCTTCGCGCCATCCG
The DNA here is from genome assembly GCA_034716535.1 of Pseudomonadota bacterium. Classification (GTDB taxonomy): domain Bacteria; phylum Pseudomonadota; class Gammaproteobacteria; order Chromatiales; family Chromatiaceae; genus JAYEJW01. Next base: position 709 of record JAYEJW010000211.1, on the reverse strand, counting down.
CGTCGCAGCAGGACGGCAGGTTTGGACTTCCGATTCGGGACCTTCTCCACATACATGGGAACTAATATACACGTGTGGCCGTGAATGTCAAGCACTGATGACTCTGCTACATGGGAACACTATCATAGAACCAAGCGCACCTATCCCCTGACAACTCAAGGGGTTATGCCTGGAAACGGGGCTACCGGGCAGGGAAACTTCGGCCTAGTCTCGACGTCGCAAGACCCAGGCGCGCGACCCCTCATACTTCTACCACGGACTCCTAGATCTTCGAGCTCTTGGGCCCCGGTGGCCGGCCCTGACTGATCGAGTGCCTCAACTTACCCAGGGCGATGTTGAGAGAATTGTTGCGAGAGAGGAAGGGCAAAACAGGTTTGCGGCGAAATCCGATCTCCTTGGCCAGCTTGAGGGCCTCGGGGTGACGCGCGTTGAGTCTTAGAGCTCGTTGCAGCGCATCTATGGCCTTGCCGCGCCGTCGACGCAGCAGATAGACGCGGGCCAGAAGCACATAGTTCTCGGGCTCGTAGAACTGCACTTTGATGGCGTGCTGGCACAGGGCCAGGCCCTCCTTGCCGCGCCGCTCGTGGCGGGCGATGCCGTAACCGAGGTAGGAATAGAAGAGACCGGACAGCTCGGTGCCCTGGCGATCGGACTCGGCGATCTTGCCCAGAATCTCCATACCGGCCTTCCAGTTGCCCGCTCGACAGAG
>JAYEJW010000210.1:0-13317 GCA_034716535.1 Pseudomonadota bacterium | reverse complement strand
GATTAAAACCCACTCGGGAGAGATACTTTTCCGTGGGCCGTGCATCGCACGGTTTGGGGGCGTGGCATCGGGCAGACTGTGGCGGTCAAGACCGATGCCGCGCCTGTCTCAACGGCTCGGACGATCTAACCGATTCCGCTCAGCCTGTCACCTACTTCGACCGGCCTCCCGCGTCCAAACACCCTCTGGAATTCCTCTGTTCCAAAGACAGGTATTCACCGCCCTCGTTGGTGATTCTCCGCGCTATTCACCGACAAAGCGCACGTTCTGGAAACCATCCACACCTGACGTGGCGAGGGGGGGTGAGTTGGCTTAGCCGGGGTTGGGTCAATTTCGATTAGCGTTGACGCGCAAAGCTCGCGTAGTCCCGTGCGAGTCGCCGCCAATGCTCGTTAATCGTACGTCCGTCGGTGGCGACGCCACCCAATTCACGCACGTGCTCGACTAGATGCCAATAGACATCTTCATACCCCGGATCGCGTGCCCCCGCGAACACTATCGGATGCCAGACTACGGACACCGCACCGCCCTTGCACGCGAGATCGTCAAGGCCAGCGTCGAGGACCCTTAGCGCCGCCCCCGGCGTTAGCCTCAGATAGCTCTGCAGGGTCACGTCCATGTAGAAGAGGCTGGTCTCCACGACGTCGAATGGCCGATTGCGCTCGAGGTCGAACGGAAAGTACGGGAATGAGAATCCTGCTCGCGGCCCTGGATGGTCGGGAAAGCCGATCGACATGTCGTACTGGATGCCGGCCTCTTCCTGCGCAGCAAACAGCGTGTCGTAGTTGAACGACAGAAAGTGCTGACGAGACCCTAACGGGCGACCGAGGCGCTCTGCGAGAACTTCAACCTCCTCCATATACCATTCGCGGCGCTCCGTCGAACGGTAGCTCCCGTGTAGGCAAAGGTCGAACCCCGCGCGCGTGATGGCACGAAGGTAGTCGGCGGTGCGATCGTCGCGGACATCGTAATTGACGTCCGCTGGGTGGCGCCTCGCCACCGCCACCTGGAAGGATGAGCGAACGCCCCGAGCGCACTCCTGCGCGATTATTTCCGGCACGCAGCCGTAGGGATCGCGCCCGGTGAGAATCGCCTTCGCGAAGCCGAATCCAGCTTGAATCGCGTCCCCCGGGTTACGCTGCCGGACAAGATGCCGCAATACCGATTTCGCCGCCTGCGTCGCGTTATCCAGCGGATGAACAGGCAGGAAATCGACGTCATGCGACAAGGCGACCGCGAACGTGCCACCGCCAGGCCAGCGAGCCGCAGCTTGCGCGGATTGGAATTGGCCGTTCCAGACTTTCCCAATGGCAGCGGACAAGCGCTCAACGTACCGATCGACGATATCCTGGGGCACGCCGAGGCGCGCATAAACAGAAGCCGCATGAAGCTGGCGAGAGCTTTCATCACGAGAGGCCCTACGTTCGGACCAGGATGTGAGGAAGTAGAAGGCATTCGCGACCAGGTCGAACGCAATACGGCAGGGGTCAGGGCACAACGAGCCAGTGCGCGAAAGCACAATGGCAAGCCCTTCTACTTCGCGCGCCGTTTCGACATCGGTGTCGCCTTCGAAGAACACCCAGGCGGCCGGTTCATGCTCGATTCTTATGCATCTGTCCGTCCCGGCTTCAGGTTCCTGTGATGACGCATAGCAAATCCACACGCCGCTAGTGGGCGGCGAGTCACCGTAGGAAGTACGGATGCCGCAGGCCATCAGCAGCGTGTCGAACACGTATCGCACACGGGGTACCAAATGTTCAGCGCAGCGGATGACAATCGCTACGGAACTGTCAGCGTCGGCAAACCTCGTCACTTTAGCTGCCTTCGAATCGAGGGCTCATTTGACGAACACCGCAGTTAAGCCGGTTCAAGGCCCGATTGCGTGATCCAGCTGCTCTCAACCACTACTCCTGGCTACTGCCTTTCCAACTCCCTCAGCCAAGCGCCTCGCACGCGTCGCTCACAAGCTGCCGATGTTGGTTGCGGCAGATCAGAAGACATCCTGTGGTGCGCCGGAAATGCCGTCGCGCGCTCCAGCGCGATGATCGAATGCTCCTTCCTTTAGCAGCGTCGAGCAGATCAATTCGACAGTGAGGACCTTGTTGATCTCCGTTATATGGTTATGCGTCCCAGCGAGGTGCTGCATCAACATCGTTTTCACTCGCTTTTCTACGAAAAAGTCACCAAACCTGGCGTTCGTCGAGAGGAGCGTCTCACGCAGGAATCCGGAGAACCGGTCCGTCATCCAGATCCGATAGCCCTCCCATTTCTGCCTGCCCGACAGCCACCTCTCGAGATGCCAGCGCGACAGCCTCCGGTCGACGGCGGTAAGCCAATGTGGCGTGCCGTAGAGGTAGATGTACTCTACCTTGAACAATGCACGCAAGGCCCCAGAGGCGAGTTGCGTTAACACCGGGTTATTCCTTGCCATCCCTCCCACGCTCGCAAATCGGCCCAAATTGCTCATAAACGCACCGAACTCGGGGCTGCGCTCGCTGACGTATCGCTCCTGCAAGCTACCTCGCGCACGCGCGTCCGCTGGCGCGCTGTACATGAGCTTGACCAGTTCATTGTCCATGTACGGAGTGCGCATCACCAGCTGAGACTGCTCGACCTTTAGCCGACCGTACTCGTGCCACGGGATCTCCCACCCGACGACTGCGGTCAGCGGATGCAGGCCCCGCTTCAGCTCCGGAAAGGGAGGCAGTCGCCTGACAAGCTCGCCAATCTCGGGAAGCAGGAAGCCCGACGGGTAGATGTAGCTGGGAACGATATTCCTGATTCGGACCACCTCGCTTCCAAACTTTCCCGTCAATCGAACCGGCGCAATTCTGCGCGCGATCTCGTTGAAGAACACGTCGTGCGCACCGAAGGCATCATGAGTGCCATCTGACAGATAGATGGCACGACGAGCGTACTCCCCAAAATGCTTGAGGAAGCGCTCGTCGATGCGAATGATCTCGAACGGACTCTGATGAACCGCGGCCAGCTTTCGCGCCGTACGACTATCGAACAGCTCGCCGAAGGTCCCGTCGAACGTAAAGCAGGGGTGGTCCTTGCAGGCCTCACCCAGGGCCGCCATGATCTGCCGGGTGTCCAGTCCCGCGGTCAGGGAGATTCCCACGTCTCCCTGTTCGCGCGCATACGTGGGAAACACCCTGGAAACCGTATCCGTGTAGGCTTGGTGAAACGTAGCCGGGGATAGGGAAGACTGCTCCTCCCATTCCTGAAAGCTGAAGTACTTGCGGCGATCCAGATTGCCACCAGCCTTGAACTCCCATGCAGAAGCCCGCGGGAGCAAAGAAACGCCCGCGAAAAGCGTGCTGTCGTTTAGCACGCAGTTGTATCGAAGCAGCTCCGCCAGCGAACCGGAGTTGATCGCCCTCAGTTGGGGCCGAACGCGAAGCAAAGACTTCGCTTCGGACGCGAAGAGGAACTCGTCTCTTCCGCAATGGAGATACAAGCGCCCCATGCCATACCGGTCATTGAAGAGTAAGACCGTACCCCTTGCGAAGTCGATTATGACCCCCGCGAACCAGCCATTCAGGCGGCTCACGAAGTAAGAACTGTCCGCCTCGTACAGCTCGCGAAGCTTCTGGGAGGCCCCGCGGCCGTCCCATGCTTCAGACGCGACCGCAGATCGAGTGCCGTTGCCGAAGTGCTCACCGTGGACAACGATCAGAGCGCCGGTAGTGCGCGTGACCACCGGACTCCAGTCGCCAACCGATGGCGGATACCCCGTCCAACCGAGGCGAATACCATAGTGGGGATCTCGGAACTCGCCAACAGCGCAGCCTTCCTCGTGGCGCATGGCATCCACCATCAGCGATGCGTCGCGGTCGATCCCAGGGTAGGGCGTTGCTCGTATGATTCCAGCTATTCCAGCCAAGGCGACATCCCCTCAGAAAAGGTCCCTAAAACGCCGGGCCTTGACGATTGACGTGTTGCTGGATAGCGAGAGGCTCAAGGCAACCAACCCAGAAGCACAAAAAGTCGTCACCGCGGGTCTAGCGCTACAGCCCTGCGCCTTGCTGCGTTTCGCGGGACTGCTCGCCCAAGAGCCGCGCCTTGATTTTGAGGTCGGCTCCGGCCCGCCGCACAAGCCCGTTTCTCAACACCGGACTGCCGTAATGCTTCAGTTCCAAGAACTGCAGAAACCGAAGTGCGCGCTCCGGCATGGACTCAAGCATCACGAGATTGAACGAATTGTAGTCCATCAGATCAAATTGTAACGCCCCAAGCTCGCGTACGTACCAGGAAAACGTGCGAAAGAATTCAATTTTTGTCGGTTTGCCCATTGCAATCTTGAGTCTCTTCGCGAGGGTCAACGTAGACAGGTACAGCGACCCGAGATTCTTCACATGCAAGATCACTAAACCCCCTGGTTTCAGGATACGCGCAAACTCGCCGAATGCGACACGTACGCCGTCGTCGTCCAGGTAGTGCAGCACACTAAGGCAAATGACCTTGTCAACGCAGCGCGAAGGCAACGGTATCTGAGTGATCGTTCCGTTGATTAACGTGACGTTTGCTAGGCTGTCGAGCTGGGCGCGGCGTTTACAGCGTTCCAAGGCGCCCTTCGAATAATCCATTGCAACTACCCGCCTCACTCTGCCCTTCAGAAGGGACAGATTGGCACCCGTTCCACACCCTGCGTCCAACAGCAATTCGGCCGGCTGAGGATCGATGAACTCCACGAGCTCCCTGCGCGCCAGCTCGTCCAGCTTCGCTCCTCTCGCGTTGGCCCCACGGTCAAACTCGACATCCGAAAGAGTCTGACTGGCCTTTTCCTCCCAGAACCCCTTCCAATCTGTCCGATCCTTCATCGCTCCACCTGACGCCATGACTCGTCAAAAACGCGGGCATCTTCGCTAGGGCCACACGGGCCATGCGTCGACCTAGGCCAAACAGCGGCATGCGACAGAGGGTCGGCATCCCCCGCAAACCACCGCAGCGCACTTTGTCCTCGCTCGAATGCCCACGATGGTGCGCAAACTCCCGCGTTCGGACGGACTAGGTCGGAATGACCCAATCTCCTTGCGCCGCGAACCTGCACGTCTGGTCCACCAGGCGGAAAACCTGCGCACCGCTGATTCACCAATCAGCCTCGTCGTCGCGCATAGAACCGCGACCGTAGCCGCAGCAGAGTTCTCTTTATGCTCGTTGGGAGTTGATCCCGAAGTCTTCGGTGGAGTCCGAACTTCAGGCCGATCCGTCCATAGAGCGATAGTGGCACATAGTACCGCGGCAACTGCACCTTCTCGAAGCCGTTGTAGCGCTTAAAGTCGCTCAGCGAATCCTCTCCCTTGTTTCCGTACTCGAACTTTCCGTAGGACAGCCAGGGGATTCGCTGGGCCTCGCAGAACTGCACCGCCCTACCAATGAGTAGGCTCATCGCGGGCTTGTTCCGATGAGCAAGTTTGCAGATCGTGCCACTCATCTCTGCATACCGTTCGGTGAAAGTCAGCTTCACGAACCCGATGAGCTCCTGCTCATGGTGCGCCGCGATGAAGACGCTTGCTTCGGCGTCCACACTCCAGTCCTTGCGTATCTGGTCCACGGACTTTCCGTAGTGCTCGTACGGGCGGCCCTGTCGTATTGGAGTTTCATTGAATATCTCGGAGATGCCCGAGATGAGCTTGTCGTCGAAGGTAACAAGGTCGACCGTGAGCCCCATCCGAGCGGCTTTTCGCAGTTTGGTGCGGACACTCGGATGCACCTGCTTGCTAATCCAGTCATCGTAAGATGTCACCCGCAGTGCTGCGACGTTGTCCCACTCGAACTTGTAGGGGAATTGGGGCGTCGTTTCCGGAAGTCGTTGCCAGAACGAGAAGACGTCGGCGCGCGCTCCGCGTTTTCGAAGCATGGCGATGACGTACTCCGGGTTGTGCACGTCGACATAGTCCTCCCGCGATTCCGGTACTCGAGCGATCCGTAGAAAGCGCCCGGTCACTTCAAGATCCGAAAGTGTCGCCGGACGAGTGGGTAATCCGAAAGCCACTTGCGCGTCTCGATTTTGCATGTGCAATAGTGGGAGAAGGGTTCTCAAACGAAAACGGTTGCCCAGGCCAGATTTTGCCGCGAAGCTCAAGCTGCCCGCCCCGAATGGCCCCGCTCGGACAGGAGCATCACACGCGCCTCATCCCGGTGCGCAAGCGGTAGCCGCGCGCTTGCTAGGGTATTGTAGTGCGATAATGTAAAACATGGCCCAGATTAGATGGACGCCATGGAACGCCGCCTCCGTGTAGTTGAACGCCAGGACGGCAACAAACATTGCCAGGCGGAACCGGGCCCAATCGAAGTCCGTGAGCAAGAGCCTACAGATCCTGAGGAATGTTGAGACGAGCAGGCACCCGAGCAGCAGGACGCCGACGTACCCCAAGTTGAGGTACGTCTCAATGTAGCCGTTGTGAGCCTGGATTGGCTGCCACCACCAAGTCTGCCACATCAGATCCAGCCGGTGCCCGAGCCAGAAGCTCTGGAAACCGGCGCCGAGGATTGGGTTGGACTGAAGGTTCAGAGCATCCTTCCAGACGTCCACACGCCCTGTAAGCGACGGGTCACGGCCCAAGCCTCGAATCACGGCGTCGTAAACCCCGAACAGCCATTCGGACGTCGCCAGAAGGCCTATGGCGAACACCGCATACACCGCGAAGTACCTCCTGTTGATGATCTTCGTGCCGAGAATCAACATCAGGCCGGTGCCGACGAGCAGCGTTGTAACAGACGTCGCGCTGTTCGCGAGATTCAGCAGCCAGGCAATTACCAACAGCATTCCTCCGCTGACGAGTACTTCCTGACGCCGGATGGCCATACTCGTTGCCGAGTTTGCCGTCAGGAGGATCCATACAAATACTAGCCCGAACGCCATGCACTGGTATCCCAGGTCGTTCTTCGTGAGGCCCACGCCGTTGTTGAAGGGCTGCCCGGTAAAGGCGTCCCAGCCCCTTCCGTACTCCGGAAAGTACTTGATGAACAACACGGACGCCGGCAGGAGTAGGAAAGCGCATCTCCTCATGACCACCTTGAACGCGGGGGCAGGAGCGGGATCAGTGAGGATGATCAGCGCCATCACCGGAGGCCCTAGGGCCTTCACCCAACGTTTCGCCGATACGAAAGGGAAGTCTGACCAAATGATGGACACAAGCCCGTAAACGACGAACGCAGTGAGCCAGGGATTGTTCTGGACCAATCGTCCCAGCTGGACGCGCCTCCTCGCCAGAACCAACACACCGAGCGCAATAAGCGCGAAAAAGAATAGGGCGTCCAACGGACTGCCCTCAGCCACGTTGCCGATCCCACTGGTAGGAGCACCAAGGCTGAACCACTGCGTGGGATAACGCGACGCCGTCGTGCTCATCCAAAGAACTGGAATCCATAGTGCTGAGGTCGCCTGCGGGTACGCCCGTCGATCCCACAAGAGGAGCGCCCCGACAAACGCAGCGGTCAGAAGCGCGGCGATGCTGGAGGGCATGATTGGCAGCGTATATCGATCATGTCGAAGGGCCGCGTCCGCACACAGCCCGGCGCAAATTGCTCAACCGAATTCCCGATGGACGTTCGCGCCCGAAGCCAGTCGCCTGTAAACGGAGTGCGTTATTTGTTCCCCTCTAGACCATGAGTAGCGCTTGATCGCAAACCTCCGGATCTTAATGCGATGAACCGGTAAAGGACGGTAGAGATCCGCCGCAAAGTAGTCATCGATTGCCCTCGCAAGGTCCCTCGCATCGGGGGCCCTGAACATGAGACCAGCAAGCCCCTCGGCAACGTCCTCCCGCAAGGAACCTACATCGCCGTCTATGACGGCCAGGCCGAAGCCATAGGCCAGAAAGGGCGAGCAGCTCTGGCAAATGGCAGTGTAGCGCAAGACCAGCACGTTTGTCGGCTTAAAGACAATTCTACCTCTTCATCCGGGACGACTTCGATACGTTTGATCATGCGATCAGGACGGTTGATGAGAGAAAAACGGCGGTCCGCGTCACGCAATAAGACCAACAGCCTCGCTTGACTTTACCCGCGATCACCAGGAGAAAGCGTGGTGATCCATCGAGTATGTGAGGCAGCGCTTCTACCAGGTACGCAAGGTCGTTGTAGGGGCCAGTCTGCCCGAAGAACAGCGCCACTAGGTCGTCGGACTGGTAATCTTAGGCGCGCCCCGGCCTCCGCTCCCGTCAGATTCGTCCTCGGCAGCAAGTCGGTGATCCCGAAGGGAACGACGCTTGCCTTGTCTGGGGCGACACCGAAATCCGTTTCGAACTCCCGTTTCATCTTGTCTGTGCCGACAAAGATGTGTCTGCTGAGCCGATATTGAACCCCCAGCGAGAGCCGGTTAAGCGCGCTGTCGCGCCCATCCCGCTTGCCACCGTTCGCGTTGTGTGCGGTCAGGATGAGCCCCCAACCCAACAAGCGGTAGCACGCCATCAGAAGCGTTCGGTCGGAATACTTGAACTTGTTGTTCCAGACAATGTGAATGGGCCTAGGCTGCGACTGGGCGGCATACCTGAGCAGCCGCACGCAGAACCTTGCCAATCGCCGCGTCTTCGTGAAGGTTCCGGCGTCCTTTCGCTGGTCTCCGCGCAAGTTCAGGAAATTGATAACGGGATCGTCGTGGAGATGCGGGGTGTCGACCAAGTCGCTGCGGATGAAGTCGACCGCGAAGCCGTTTGAGACCAGCGATCCGGTCAGACCGAGAGCGTAAAACTTGTCCTGTACGCCCATCAACTGGGCCACTTGAATCGTGCCAGCTGCACCGCAAGAACCAAGTTTGCCTACGGCGCTTGCCAGCCTCACAGGCCTTGCCTCAAGTGGAGCGCTCCGCATCACCCACCCGGCGCGCGAAGCGAAGACGATCAGACAGCAATTCCTTCAGCCGCGCCATCTGCTCGCCCCGATGGAAGGCCATCAGCTCAGGCGAAACCGCCCGCTTGTGCCGGGTGATCCAGCACCAGGCATATCCCATCACCAGCGCCAGGCCGCCGACCACATAGGGCTTCTTCGCGAGCTGGAAGGTCCCGCGGAAGACCTGCCACAGCGGGTGACCACCCAGGAAGTAGTCCTTCTTTCCGTAGTTGAAGCGCGACGTCAACTCATTGCTGCCCGCGGTTCCCATCTTCCGGTGGTGGTAGAAAACCCTTTCGTCAAAGGAATAGGTCGTCCAACCTTTCATACGCGCGGTGGTCACCGCGACCCAGTCGATGCCTCCCCCTTTTATCGGCACGTAGCCCCCTATATCTTCAAAACAGGATTTCCGGAATAGCTGGCACTGTCCGTTGACGTGATGGACATTGATGTAGCTGTCCCTGAAGGAGTGGATCTCACCTTCGATGTAGTGGGTGCCCGCAACCCCTAAGTCCGGCATGTCTTCGAACTTCCCGAGAAGGTAGGCAAAGAAATCTTCAGCAAAGGAGATGTCGGCATCGATGTTTCCGATAATGTCGTACGCTAAAGGCTTGACCTGGTCATAACCGGCGTTGAATGCCTGCACCTTCGCCGCGAAGTTGCGCTCCTGTCGCTCGGGAAGTCGAACCAATTGCAACCAGTCTCTCCCTTTTTGAAAGCGTTGCACGATTTCGTCGGTTCCGTCCGTTGAGCCGTCGCTGACGATGACCCAGCGTTTGGGGAGCACGGTCTGCGCGATTACAGATTGGATGGTTTTTTCGATGAAGGCCGCCTCGTTACGGGCCGGCGTGATGAGCACGTATTCCAGTGGCATGACTTTAACTCGCAGTTTGCTGCCAGCCCTCGACTCGGCATTGCTCCTTGCGGAATTCACGACCAGGTGTTCGCACGACGTGCTACCTGTTGACTAGCTCGCAGCCACTCCTCAAACACGACGAGACTGAAAAGTATCTTGTGGTTGTCGCATCGTCCCATACGGTGCTCCTGGAGGAGGCGACGCACGCCTTCCGGCTTGAGATGCTCAAATATCAGAGATTCGTCACTCATCAGATAGCCGTCCATGCTGCTGCTCAGCGACCCCTGGAACCAATCATCCACCACGTTCACCGCAAAGCCACGCTTTTTTCGATTTAGAATCGGTGGCGGAAGGAACTTCTCGCAGACACGGCGATGGAGCCACTTGCGCTGGCCGCGACGCACCTTGAAGGACGCGGGGAGACGCTCGACGTATTCCACGATCTCGCGGTCGAGGAAGGGGACGCGCACCTCCAGGCCGTGGGCCATCGAGAGCTTGTCGGCGTACATTAGGAGCTCGTCCGGCAGGGAGGAGCGGATTTCCAGCACCTGGAAACCGCCGAGCTCGTCGGTGCCCTCCATCTCGTCCGCTAGGTCTTCCCACAGCTCCCGGACACTGTCCCCCGCCCCAGGAGGCAGGAGTCCATCTTGGAACAGGGCGTCGATTGTGGAGCCGGGCATGATCGAGAACACGTGCTGGTAGCGCTCCAGTCGGTTCTCGATGCCGAGGGAGTAAGCACCCCGCTTGAGCGCCTCGCTCCGCGGTAGGCGCTGGATCCCGACCTCGATTGGGCTGCGCAGCAACCTTGGCAGGCTACGCCAGTAGCGGCCGTAATGCACCCCGAGATGGCGAGTGTAACCACCGAACAATTCATCCGGACCCTGACCGACAAGGGCGACCTTGACGTCCCGGCGAGCACGCTCGCAGACGAAATACATGGGCACGATGGAGGACGCCGCGATGGGCTCCTCAAGCACGGTGACGATCTTCGGCAGGGCTTGCTCAAAGGTGTCCCGGCTGAGCTCGACTGACGCATTCCTGGCGGAGAAGATTCTTGCGGTCTCTGCCGCATCGACCAACTCGTCGTCATTGTACGCGGTACGACCGTATCCCACCGTGTAGGTGGGCCAAGATTCCCCGTAGAGACTCATCAGACCGAGCAACAAGCCAGAATCCATACCCCCGCTCAGCAGCAGCCCCACCGGAACGTCGCTGATCAGATGCCGCTTCAGCGCACGCTGGTAGATCTCCAGCAGCTCGTCCCGCGCCTCAACATCAGACTTGGGAGGTGAGAAGTGCTGCGGCTTGAACCGGTACCAGCGCTGGACGGACCACTCCCCGTTCTCGAAGACGGCCATGGTGCCCGGTGCAAGCTTCCGAATATCGCGATAGAGCGTGAGGGGCGAAGGCGTGTAGCGGTAGCGCAGGAAGATGTTCAGGGCCGTTGGATCCACATCCGGCCGGTCCGGCAGCGCGGCGAGGATGGGCCTTATCTCCGAGCCGAAGAGAACTGAGCAGTCATCGACCCGGTAGTACACCAGCTTGATGCCCATGGCATCGCGGGACAGGACGAGCCGTTTAGGGGCTTCATCCCAGATCGCGACCCCGAACATACCGTTAAGCCGATGGAAAACCTCCGATCCCCACTGCTTGTACCCATGGAGGATAACCTCCGTATCGCAGCGCGTACGGAAGCGATGACCGAATGTCTCAAGCTCCTTCCGCAGCTCGGGGAAGTTGAAGATCTCACCGTTAAAGACAACCCAGACGGATCTCTCCGTATCCGACATGGGTTGATGACCGCCCTCCAGGTCGATGATGGATAAGCGCCTGAACCCCAGCCCGAGCGCCCCGGAAACGTGGTACCCCTCGTCGTCCGGCCCTCGCGGGACCAGGGTGTCCGTCATCGCTTTGATCACCGCAGGCGATACGGGTTTCTGGTCCCTGAAGTTATACTGGCCGCAGATGCCGCACATGCTTGGGGGTTTCCCTGATCCTGACTCAGACTATCGCACGCAGCCGGAGTCGGCGCGGCGCCGAAACTCCTGTTCCAGAAGCAGCGTGCCAACTGTCGCCCAAGAGACGTGGTCTGTTACGGCCGCCCCGCCTCGAGAGTGGAATGACCTCAGGGGCGCGCATTCCCCCGTGTCCATCCCACGATACGCGAACGCCGGGGACCTCCGGTAGGAGGGGCGCCTCGCCGCGAGCGAACACAGCGGGTAACTACGAAGCTTCCAGGGTCGTAACGCGCCGAGGACGGCACTTCTACGCCTCATGGCGCGCCGAGGAGTGACGGCGATCTTCATGCTGAACTTGAGCCCAAAGGGTTGATCGTCCCGCTTTCTGTTCCGAGGACAGATAGAGGCACAGGCTTCTGAAGATCTGCGCCTGTGCCCAGCGATGCATCGGAACATTGTCCCAACCAAACAGGAGCCTGCGCGAACGAAAGGAGCCATCGAACTTCTGCCAATGGGCGAGCAGGTCCGAGAGAGTCGCGTTCAACCGCTCGTCCAGCTCTTTGAACCGCCCCCTCAGCAGGGTCCCCAGGTTGATACATTCAGCGTAGTCATAAAGCTCCTGCCGATACACCGTGAGCCGTGGCGCACGTGAAAAGGGTTTCGGAAGCCCTTCTTCGTCAAAGAGATGCCGCACATAGTATTTAACCCCGGCTTCAAGGGCGTCGCGGCAGCCCTCATGGCCTGTCAACTGCTCGATTTTGGCCAGTGCCTTGAGGACGAAGCAGGTGTGGAAGTGGTCCACGAAATCCCTGACCCCATCAACGGCATAGAACCAGGATCCATCCGGTTGCTGGGACCCAAGCACGAAGTTGAGGTTGCGTTCCGCGATCTCCCAAAAATCGTCCCTTCCGAACTGACGTGCCGCACTCGTGAGCAGGAAGGCTCGATAAGCGCTGGCGTTGATTACCCCTCCCTTCCGGTCAACCGGGTTGTAGCCCGCCGTGGCAGCATCCGCACCAAGCATCCTGTCCGGAAAGTCGCGCGCCGCGTGATCGGCCGTGGAGGCCATCACCTCCAGCCAGTGCTGCTTCCCGTCGATTCCGTAGACGTAGCCAAACGCCTCGTAAACGTAGGGTGTCGTGGTGATCAGAGGGGTCCCCGCGGTCATGACGCCGGTGCGAGTCACCCAGTCAAACGGGTATCCCCAGCCATAGTGCTCATACCCCGAGCAACGCGTCGACTCGAGCACCTCGAGAAAATGAACTGCCCGATCATAATAGCCTTGGTCGCCAGTGGACTCGGCCAGCAGTGCGAAACCCATCGTGTAGTGGGCGTCCGCGATCGGGAAGCGCTGCTTGCGCCAGAAAAGTTGGCGTGCGCTTGGAACCGCCGCCTCGAAAAAGATCATCGGCGCAACGGCCAGAGTACCGAGCTTCGGACTCTTGTAATAGAGGGCCTTCGCGGTGCCGCCGACCGGACCGGCGTAGAAGCTTTGGTGGTCGTAAGAGGTCTCGCCAAAGCGATCCAACCAAGCAACGAAGCTCCGAAGACGCTCGTCGACCGACTCCGTGACGCTTGCCACCGACTCAATACCCATTACCAATCGCGCCCTCTTCAAAACCTGAGATCGCGCTCAACGGCAGAACCCAACAAGACATCGCCGTG
>JAYEJW010000209.1:0-13374 GCA_034716535.1 Pseudomonadota bacterium | reverse complement strand
GCTCGGCAGTTGATCGCGATCGGACATGGACGAGAGCAGACAGCAGACTATGGCGAACTCTTGCTGAGAATTCTAACTTATCCACTTAGCCCATTGATATACCTGCCCCTACTTATTGAGAAGTTACGATGCACGCAGATCTTTATGAATTCCGCACCTCAGAGCCACGTTTCTGTGGGATGGGTTTCGCCGCTTGTGAATAGTCGCGCGCGTCAAGTCGCACTGGCGGGCTTGCACGGCATGTTGCACCCGGCTTGCAAGCGTGTATCATGCACGCCAACGCGCACAGCCTACGGACTTCGCCCGCTGCCGCGTTCGTCCGGGATCGCAGGCGGTGAAAGGAGCTGAAGTCTCTGCCGTCCCTAGTCGAACCATGTTGCATTTGAGCCAGCAAGTACTTCGTACCGATTTGGCCGGCATGCCGCTCGAATGGGTGGATTTCCGTGCCGCTGCAAGGCTGTACTTTCTCGGCCAAGTCGCTTACGCCTGGGGCAATCGGCTTTTTCTCCTTCGCGGTGGTATTAACGCGGCCACCAAGCGCCAAAGCCAGCTGGAAATCCACTCCATCATCGCAACCTACGGTAGCCACCGAGCTCTGAACAAGCACAAGGACGAGTACGCACCGCCCCTGTGCAACCGCACGCTCTTCCAACGAGACGACCACATCTGCATGTACTGCGGTGGCCGCTTCTCCGGGCGCCACCTGTCGCGTGACCACGTACGCCCCATCAGCCGCGGCGGTGTGGATCACTGGACCAACGTGGTCACGGCCTGCGTGCGCTGTAACAACTACAAGGCCGGGCGCACGCCGGAGGCTGCCGGCATGGAGCTGCTTGCTGTGCCGTTCACTCCCACCCATGCGGAGTATATCTTTCTGATGGGCCGCAACGTGCTCGTGGATCAGATGGAGTTTCTTCGCGCCCACTTCCCGCGGACCAGTCCGTTGTTGAAGCGCATCGCATAAGGCGCCCAGATGAGCGACTGGGACGCGATTGCGGGGCAGATCGAGGCCGCCAGCGGGCGGTCCTTCAGGCCCAAGCTGAATCGAACGGTGGGCGGCGGTTGCATCAATACTGCGGTGCGCTTGAGTGACGATGAGCGCAGTTACTTCGTCAAGCTCAACGCCGCTGGCCGGCTCGACATGTTCGAGGCGGAGGCGGCGGGCCTTGCGGAGATGGCGGAAACCTGCACGATCCGCGTCCCCAAGCCCCTGTGTACGGGCACGGCGGACGGACAGTCGTATATCGTCATGGAGAACATCGTACTCGGCGGCCACCGCCGCAACAGCGCCGCAGAGGCCGGCCGCCAGCTGGCGGCGATGCACAGGACCACACGCCGGGACTTCGGCTGGAATCGTGACAACACGATCGGCTCGACCCCGCAACCGAACGGGCCGCAGGCCGACTGGGCGGGCTTCTGGCGCGACAGGCGCTTGGGCTTCCAGCTCGATCTTGCGGCACGCCGGGGTTACGGCGGTCGGCTCCAGAGCCAAGGCGAGCGGTTGCTGGATGTCATGCCCGCCCTGATCGACCACGGGCCGGAGCCTTCCCTGCTCCATGGGGATCTGTGGGGCGGCAACATGAGCTTCGATCCGGAGGGGCACCCGGTCATCTACGATCCGGCCGTGTACTACGGCGACCGCGAGGCGGATCTCGCCATGACCGAGCTCTTCGGTGGTTTCGGCGGGGATTTCTATGCCGCGTACCGCGATGCCTGGCCCCTTGACCCGGGCTATCGGGCCCGTAGGACCCTCTACAACCTCTACCACATCCTCAACCACCTGAACCTGTTCGGCAGCGGCTATCTCGGGCAGGCGCAGGACATGATCGAGCGCCTGCTGGCAGCGGCACGCTGAGCGTTCGCTCGCGGGAGCAGCGTTCCGTGCGGCGCAAGAGGCCGCGGCCGCACCCCGGAGCCGGCCCCGGACACGGTTTCCTTAAGGTTACGGATATGTTAAAAAACGGGAAATTCGGCGCATGCCAGCGTTATCTTTCCCCTTTGCTTCACGCTGATCCATTTTTCCATATGGCCCGCGAGCTCTTGATACTCCGTCACGCCAAATCGGATTGGGATGCGGGTGCGTCCAGCGACTTCGCTCGTCCCCTCGCAAAGCGGGGAAACAAGGATGCGCCGCTCGTGGGTGAATGGCTCTACCGGGAGGGGTTGGTGCCGGATTTCGTGGTCAGCTCTCCGGCCGAGCGCGCCAGGCAGACGGTCCTCAAGGTGTGCAAGTCGCTGGACTTCAAGAAGAAGAAAATCACCTGGGACGACGGCATCTACGAAGGCGGGCTGTCCGACCTGTTGCGGATCCTCCGGCGCTGTCCCGCCGATGTCTCCACCGTCCTGTTGGTGGGCCACAACCCGGGGCTCGAAGACTTGGTCAGGTACCTCGCCGGGGATGAGGTCCAGGAGCCGGTCGACGGCAAGCTCCTGCCCACCGCAGCCCTGGCGCGTCTCGAAATGCCGGAAGACTGGCGCGAGCTGGTGCCCGGTTGTGGGCAGCTCGTCGCCATCACCCGCCCGCGAAAGCTGTCCTCTTGACCGCGACTGGGGCGTTTCTCAGCCGCTCCGATCCGGCTCCCCGCAGTGCCGGAGGATGAACGCGCGGGTCGTATCGCGCAGCCTGACAGCCGCCTGCCAGTCCTCGCCGGCGGGTTCGAGCGGGTCGGCGATGAGCACCGTTGCCCGGCCGGGTCGCAGGATGAACCTCTCCCCATGCATCAGCCGCCGCGTACCGCGCACGACCACGGGTAGCACCTGGACTCCCGCTTCCGCGGCGGCGGCGAAGGCACCCATGCGGAAGCCGAGCAGCCCGGGCTCGTCGCGGAAGGTGCCTTCCGGGAAGAAGGCCAGGGTTTCTCCCCGCCCAAGGGCCGAGCTGAAGTGTTTCGTCTCCGCGCTGCTGATCCGCGGATCGAAGCGCTCCACGAACAGGGCACCGAGACGGGAGAGCAGCCGTCCGACCAGGGGATTCGCCGCCAGCTCCCGCTTGGCGACGAATCCCAGGGGTCGGGGAATGGCCTCAATGAGCATGAGGGCGTCCAGGTAGCTCTGGTGGTTCGCTGTCAGGATGAAGGATCGGCCCGGCTGCGGGACCTTCTCTCTGCCCGTCACGTCCAGTCGGATGAACGCCAAACGGCGCAGCACGCGGATGCCGCCGCGCACCAGAGCCCAACGCCAAGCCGGGCGGGGTGCCGTGACGACCCCAAGCCAGACCCAGGGGGCGATCAGGGCGAGAAGGGTCCAGGCGTAACCGGCGTAGAGGTACCCGGGCGTCCGCTTGACCAGTCGCGAGAATCTTGCCGCAACTCCTGCGCCTCCGACCCGCACGAGCTGCCAAAGCGGGTGGGGCGGGCCGACGAGAAGCCGCCCGGCCAGGTAGAGATCCCGGGTGGCGCCCCGTCGAAGCTTGCCGCTGGAGGTCTTCAGCACTGCCCGCGGGGGTGCCAGTATGACTTGATCCGGCGGTAGCCCCAGGACATCGCTTGCGCGCTCGCGCACCCTCTTCTCCAGGGCGGCGCGGCGCGTCGGATCCCGCTCTCGCGTTTCTGCCACCAGCACCAGTCGCTCGCTTCCGCTTTGTTCGTCGGCGGCGGCGAAGGCCGCCACGCAACCCTTGCGGATCCCGGGGATCTCCCCCACCGCCTGCTCCAGCTCGTAGGGATAGATGTTGCGCCCGCCGCGGATGATCAGGTCCTTGACCCGTCCGGTGAGGTGGATGTCGCCGTCGGCCAGATAGGCTCGGTCTCCGGTATCGTGCCATCCGTCGCGGATCAACCCCCCGGTGGCCTGCGGATTGCGGAAGTAACCGCGAGTGGCCGAAGGGCCCTGGAACTGCAGCACCCCTTCGTGGCGCTCCGGCAGCTCTCGCCCCCCCTGATCCACGACGCGGACCCGATAGCCGGGTAATGGACGCCCGCAGGCGGGGACCTCCATCCGGTTTGCATCGCTGCAGGGGATGGGCAGGGCGTGGCCGCTGTGCGCGAAGCGGGTGCGGTCGATGCAGTCGATCCGTGGCCCCCTTCCCAGTGGCGGGAAGGCGAGACCCACAGCCGCCTCCGCAAGCCCGTACACGGGTGCGAGGGCCTCGCGCCGCAGGCCGCAGCGGGCGAAGCGTTCGGCGAAGCGGCGCAGGGTGATCGGGCTCACCGGCTCGGCCCCGTTGAAGGCCCAGCGCCAGGAGCTCAGGTCCAGTCCGTCCAGGTCCGCGTCGGCGATCCGGGTCAGGCACAGCTCATAGGCGAAGTTCGGGGCGGCGGAGATCGTGCCCCGGTGGTCATGGATCGCCTGCAGCCAGCGCAAGGGCTTTGCGAGGAATGCGAGCGGCGACATGGACACCAGGGGGATCCCGAAGTACAGGCTGCCGAGCCAGGCGCCGATGAGCCCCATGTCGTGATAGAGGGGCAGCCAGCTCACAAAGATGTCCTCGGGCCTGACGTCCGTGGCTTGCCCCATGGCCCGGATGTTGGCCAGCAGATCCGCGTGGGTCAGGATAACGCCCTTGGGGTCTCCGGTGCTGCCGGAGGTGTATTGGAGAAAGGCGATGTCGTGCGCACCGGGAGCCGGCGGCATCGGCACGGGCGGCTCATCACCCAGGGCGTCCAGGGTGAGCACCTTGTGCAGGGTCGCGACCTGAGTGCGTAGCAGCCGACTCACCATGCGCGCGGCCGGTATCGTTATCAGGAACGTGGTGCCAGCGTTGCTGAGGATCCGCGCGTGGCGGCGCAAATGGTCCTCGATCTGCTGCGGGCGGGCTGGCGGATAGATGGGTACCGGAACGCCCCCGGCGGCCAGTATGCCGAGGAAGCTGAAGAAGTACTCGGGGCTGGTCGGGAGCATCACTGCCACCGTCTCCCCCCGCTTGAGGCCCTCTCGTAGCAGCCGGGCCGCAACCCGGGTGGCACCGTCCGCCAACTCGCCGTAACGGATCGGTGCGGGCCGCTCGTTCGCCCCGTAATAGAGGATGTGGACCCGCTCCGGGTGGCGCTCACAATGCCAGTCCAGGGCGTCGATCAAGGTGAGGGCGTCTTCGGGGCAGCCAACCCCCGTTGCCTCGGACAGCCGGGGCGTCCCTGTACCCACAGCCGCCACCTCGCCGCGCTCAGCCTCGAGCAGAGTCAGAAGATCCCTAGGCGTTGTGGCCAGCAGGGCCTCCTCAGGTAGGTCGATGTCGAGGCCCTCTTCCAGCCTGGACAACAGCTCGGAGCGGGCCAGGCTGTCCAGACCGAGATCCGTCTCGAGGCGGCTGTCCAGCGTGATCTCGCCCCTGGGAATGGACAGGCGGGATTCCTGTGCGAAATCGCGCAGGATGCTCAGCAAGAGGACGGATCTGTCGGTTTCGGTGTTGGGAGTCACGGCCTCGCGGCGGGGATGTTCGTGCTCATGTCGACCTCCTACCCGACGCTTGCGCAGGCGGTTCCGCTATCCATGCCCACGGCCCTACGCTGCTGTTTGTCGATGCCGGGTTCAGGTTGTGCCCGGGGAAGAGCTGTGCGCTCGGTGGGCACGCCGCAAGCGAAACTACTTGAACTCCGGCACCCCGGAGTGGAGCCACCAGGTGTTGGTGTCGGCATCATAACGCCACTCCTGCCGGTCCGAGAGTGAGCGCACCCGTTGGACGTCGCGATGCAGGTACTCGATGCGGGCGATCTGTTCAGCCGTGTGCTCGTCTTTCATGACCGGTGGTTGAACAACGTCGTAACCGGTCGCCCGGACGTTCTCGATATTCTTCGGAATCTCCGCGCGCTCGTCCGGGTGGACGTAGCCGTAGGCGGTTTCGTAATAACCCCAGCGTATGGCGGACCCGTAGCTAGTGACGGCCGCCGTCAGGGCGTCGGTTTTTTTCTCTTCCTTGACGACGCCGCAGCCGCTGACGACCAGCGCGGCGGTGAGGCAGAGTGCGAGCGGAGGGAGGCTTGGTATCATCCGGGCGATAGAACGCATCATTTTCGCGCGATGATACGCCATCGACCCGCCCCGGACCAACGCGGCTGTACTGTCTGGTGACCCGAGGTGGAGTATGATGCGCCGATTTTCACCGGATACGAAGACGCTGCCGCAACCATGCACGAGACAGAAGAACCCCGCATCGACATCCGCCTGGGTGAATCCGAGATGACCCTCCTCGGTACGGCCCACGTGTCGCGAGCCAGTGCCGAGAAGGTGCGGGAGCTGGTGGAAAGCGGCGAGTATGACGCGGTGGCGGTGGAGCTCTGTCCGAGCCGGTACAGCGCCGTGATCGACCCGGACGCCTTGGCCCGAATGGATCTGTTCTCGGTGATCCGGCAGGGTCGGGTCTACATGGTGGTTGCGAGCCTGGCGCTCGCCGCCTACCAGCAACGCCTGGCCGACCAGTTCGGCATCGAGCCCGGCGCGGAACAGCGCATGGCCATCCGCCTGGCCCGGGAGCGTCATCTGCCGGTGCTCCTGATCGACCGCGAGATCGGCGTCACCTTACGGCGGGTTTCCCACAATCTGGGTTTGTGGAAGCGCTTTGGCCTGTTTTCAGGGTTACTGGCCTCGATGCTGTCGCGGGAGGACGTGGCGGAGGACGAGATCGAGCGTCTCAAGGAGGGCGACGTGCTGGAGACGACCTTCGCGGAGTTCGCCGAGGACCGCCAGGACCTCTACGTGCCGCTGATCGACGAGCGCGACCGCTACATGGCTTCCCGCCTGCGCGAGGAGATCGGCCGCGATGACCATGAGAACGTCCTCGCCGTACTGGGCGCCGGTCATCTAAAAGGGGTCGCGCGTTATCTGGACGAACAGGCGCGGGATCCAGCGGCGGAGATAGCCGAGCTCGACCGCCTCCCGCAGCCGCGGGGCTGGCCCAAGCTCATCCCTTGGGCCATTGTCGCCCTGATCCTCTCCGGCTTCGTGTACGGATTCTGGAAGAGTCCCGGGCTCGGCTGGCAGGTGGTGGCGGACTGGGTGCTCATCAACGGAAGTCTCTCGGCGCTGGGTGCCGCCATCGCTGCCGCCCACCCCCTCACCGTCGTCACTGCCTTTCTGGCCGCGCCCTTCACGTCCCTGAACCCGACGATCGGCGCAGGCATGGTCACCGGTGCTGCAGAGCTCTACCTGCGCAAGCCCAGCGTGGGGGACTTCGGCCGCCTGCGCCACGACACCGCTCAGATCAGGGGGTGGTGGCGCAACCGCGTCTCGCGCATCCTGCTCGTATTCCTGTTGAGCACCCTGGGGTCCGCCATCGGCACCTACGTGGCGGGATTTCGCATCTTCGGCCGGCTATTCTCCTAGCCAAATGAAAAGCCCGGCCAAAGCCGGGCTTTTCTTTCGCCAGTCACGGAACAAGGTTCCGTGATCCGGCGGATGGCGTGGACCCTCAGGGTCTTAGAAACGCCGACCGTGCGAGGGGCGATCGCTCTTGGGCTTGGCCTGGTTGACCGTGATGTTGCGGCCCTTCAAGTCGGTGCCATTGAGGCCCTTGATCGCCGCATCGGCTTGCGAGTTGTTGTCCATTTCCACGAAGCCGAAGCCCTTGGACTCGCCGCTGAACTTGTCGGTGATCAGGTTGACCTGGGAGACTTCGCCGAAGCGGGAAAAGGTCTCGCGCAGATCGGCGTCCGTGATGCTGTACGGAAGATTGCCTACGTAGATGTTCATATGCGTTTATCTCTGAAATTTCGTGCGTTGGTTCAATTTGACACTATCGAAAAACACCAAGCACAAGAATTTCTTCGACAGTGGAATGCCGTTTCATCGGCACGGGTAAGGCAGGGGCTACGAGTCTCGCGGGGAAATCGGTGGGATTTCGTCGAAATAGGCAAACGCCTTGTCCCGATCGGGAGATCGGTTTGTCCTCTCGGCAGGCACAGTAACAGGTACCTGGGGGAAAAGCACGAGAAGCTTGTCTGTGGGATCTTGGGAAGCGGGAAGAGCTTCTTGAGCTCGCACTTGCAGAGGGCATCCCTAGGGCGATTTCTTCTTGCTGTAGGCCAGGGCGCGGGTGCTCTTTCCCGTCGTACTGCGCAGATTGAAATCCTCCGCGCAACTTGCCGCGTACGCCTTGACCTCTTCGAGCGTACCGCGGTGAAACCCTGTGATCCGGGCCCGTCCGCTAGTGAGCACGTAGCGATACCAGTCACTACCTTGGCCGCCGTCGGGCATTGCGGCTTTCTCCACCGAGGAGACCTCATACCGGCGTCGAAGGATGTTGCTGGGTGTTTCATCGTCCGGGCGCGGCGTTGCGCCCGCAGGATGATCCTCCGAGGCATGAGGCGCGAGCGGTTTCCCGGAAACCTCGCTGACGCGGATGATCGATCCATTGAACACTTGTCCGTCGAGCCCGGCGACGGCGCTCTCGACCTCGTCAGAGTTCAGGTCCAGATAGCCGAAGCCCTCGGATCTGCGACTGGGTTCGCCCGAGAACAGCCGTACCCGTTGAACCGAGCAGCACTGGGAGAACAGCGCTCGAAGATCCGCTTCGCTCGTCTCGTTCGGAAGATTGGCAACGCGGATGGTTGCTGTGGAATGGTTCTTTTTTTGAGGAGTTGAGCCCATTAAGACCGCCTTCACCAGCGGTTACCGCGAAAATACGCGCCGAAGGAGGCACGACTGTCAATATGACGCGAACTAAGGCGGCGCGGAGAAAACCCACCCGTTTCCATCTTCATATTGGGGCAATGCGGTGAAAATAAACTCAGGAACGGATTTCTTCCTTCTCACACCCTGTCCTGCGGTTTCCCCCGCGGCGAAATTTTCTGAGCCGGCCACACCCCGCATGTGTGCCGGGCCGGCGTTCTTGAAGCCGCTGAAAGGGTAGGCCAACAGGGCACGTGCGTGCGGGGCGGCTGGACTTGGCGGCGTGCCGACCGGGAAGTTCGTCATCGCGATCGGGAAGCAAGGCTTCGCACCTCGATGCCGCCCACCCCTGAGCCGTCGGGCACCCCGTGCCGCTCGCGACTGCGAATCCCGCCCTTCCGAGTGGATCCGGGTAGGTCTTCGTAAGGCATTGATTCATATGGTAACCGTTCATGGCGCGGATGCTGCTGACTGGTTTCATGCCCCTGCATGGCGGGCATACCACCAAGACAGCGCTAACCGGAGGAGATGACCATGTCCACATTGCAAGAAGAGATCCAAGCCCGCGTCGATCAGTACGACCACTGGGCAACGCGGCGCCGCTACGGACCGGACGGCCCCAACAACCGCAAGTTATGGGTACTGGCCTGCATGGACGAGCGCCTCCCCGTAGATGAGGCCCTGGGGATCCGGGTGGACACCCCGGTGGGCGGCACCATCACCGACGATGCCGTCCGATCCGCCATGCTGACCTGCAATTTCTTCGGCACGAAGGAGATCGTGATCGTCCAACACACCCAGTGCGGTATGCTCTCGGCCAACGCCGCGGACCTGGAGAAGGCACTGCGGGAGCGGGGCGTGGATATCGACAACCTGACCTTGGATCCGACGCTGCCGGAGCTCAAACTGGACGCGGGTGGATTCGCCAAGTGGATCGGCATGATGGACGACGTGGACCAGACGTGCATGAAGACCGTGGAGGCATTTAAGAATCACCCGCTGATCCCCAGGGACGTCACCGTCAGCGGCTGGGTCTGGGAGGTGGAGACCCGGCGACTGCGGCCGCCTACCCGGGACGCCGACAAGCGTGTCCGCACGGACGTGACCTCGGCGCAGTTCGGGGTGGACAAACCCCAGCCACCACGCTGGGGTTGATCGGTTCTGTATATCCTGCCGTGGGGCGGCCCTTTCCGGCCGCCTTCAGACCCTTCGCAGTTCAAGGAGGCTTAACGTGCCCACTTACGACTATCGTTGTCCCAACTGCCAGGCCCAGTTCCAGGCGCGCCATGCCGTGACCGCAGAGGGGCCGACTTGCCCCGCCTGCGGCGCCGAGCCCGAGCGGATCATCCTGTCCGCGCCTGCGGTCCAGGGCCGCATGGCGCAGGGGCGGGAGGCGGCCATGCGTACCTTCGAGAAACAGCAGGCCCCGACCAGTATGCCGAGCTGATCATCGAGATCAAGAACCGCATCGGCGGCAACTTCGAGCGGGCCCCGGGAGAGGCGGGCAGTCTGCGGGTGGACAACCACCACTGCCCCTTCGGCGATCTGGTCAAGGAGGCCCCGGAGCTGTGCCGCATGACCTCCAGTGTGTTCGGTGCCATCGCCGCCCGCAATTGAGCGGCAGTATGTAGCAGTTGCACATTGTTTTCGGGTCAACAGCTTATAAGCTAGTCGCGCGTCTGACTCACCTCGGACGCGGTCTCCATTTTCAGGATGTTGCGCCACGCTCCCGGTCTGTCCGGGCCGAATCATGTGCAGTTGCTACATAATGCCGCGCTTACCAGGGTCATGAGACCATTCCGGTGCGCACCGCGTAGCGCACCACGTCGGCGAGGGTGTGCAGGTCCAGCTTGTCCATAAGACGCTTGCGATAGGTGTCCACGGTGCGCGGGCTGATGTCCATGATCCGGCCGATCTCCTTGCTGCTTCGTCCCTGTGCGATCAGCTTGATGACCTCGCGTTCCCTCTTTGACAAGGAGGCGGCGGTCTTGCCTTGGCGTTGGAGTTTGCGCAGCTTTTCCCGAACGGACGGGGTCACGAAGGTGGCCCCGGCAACCACTGCTTGAACGGCCTGAACCAGCTCTTCGAAGGAATTGTCTTTGAGCACGTAGCCCGCGGCACCCGCCTCCAGTGCTTCGAGCACGGCGGAAGGGTCCTCGTGCATCGTAAGAAGGATAACCTGGGTAGAGAAGCCGGCATCGACCACCTTCCGGGTGACCTCGATTCCGGTCATTTCCGGCATGCTGATATCCAGGATGGCCACATCTGGCCGACGCGATTCGATGAGTACGAAAGCCTCTCGGCCGTTGTCGGCCTGGGCCACGAGCTCCATGTCGTGTTCTGCCCCGAACAGCGGCGCCAAGCCCTGACGAATAATGGAGTGGTCGTCCGCTAGAACGATTTTAATAGGCATTCTCTGCGCTAAACATCTGTTTGCGTCATCGTTCCGTTACCTCGAAGCTTGGATTCGACCGATCATTTCTCGGACTCCAACGCATCTTGAGTCGAGGTCGGGTCCGGCTTCGGGGGTACTGTGATCGTCGCCCTGGTTCCCTTCCCTGGTGTACTGAGGATCTGCGCACTGCCGCGGATACTCTCCGCACGCTCCCGTATCATGGACGGGCCGAGGCCGGCCGGTGAGCTGAACGTCTGTTTCGTGTCGAAACCGGCTCCGTCGTCGGCAAACCGCGGAGTGAGGGAGTCGGACGCCGGAGACTCCAGGACCACGTCGATCCGCGAGGCATTCGCATGCTCGATGGCATTGGTCGATGCCTCTCGCAAGCTCAGGAAACACTGCACCGCACGCGCGCATCCGGTTCCACCGGAACCTCTTGCGCCAAGCCGCATACATTGATCCCGGCGCTTTCGTTCAGCTCGCTGCAGTAGTACTGGATCGCCTCGGTCAGTCCCATCCGCTCCAGGAAAAGAGGTCTCAGCTCATGACTGACTTCCCGTAACTCGCCGATGATACCCCGTATGTCATCGATGAGCTGGTTGAAAAGATCGGTATGCAGTTGCTGCCCCCGGCAGCAAGGGCGCGAAGTCTCTTCAGGCACAGATTGACCGTCCGCGCCGTCGGTAGAGGGATCGCGCGATGCGGTAATCGATTACCTCTCCCCCCTTTGTCCAGGAACCGCGTGGTCGGCACCCCTTGGCACGGGTTTTCGCCTTCGTAGCACCTCATGCTCTCAGGTCCTCGACGGGAGCTCATTCGATGGGACGACGCGAGCCCGACGGCCATCGGTTGCTCGGTGCGGCGGAGCCGAACCCGGTGCACTGGACGTCCGCAGGCGCCTACCTCTCCAAACCCTACCAGGGGGAAGGACTGCGGCGGGAGCGGTGTATAGGCTTTCGGCCGAGCACCTAACGCTATGAGCACATTGATAATTCTTATTTCAGAAACTCTTAATGTTCTAACTTAATTGATCTAGATCAAAAACTATTGCGTTTTCTGTTGAGTTCGAGCATCCTCCGCCCATCGACATTCCGACTCCTTTAAGTCGGAACTCCCTGGCGACCTGTTTCTGTGCGCGTCCGGAATGAGCGCAATGGCCTTCTTGTCGGCGCAGAAAGCAGTCCGCTGTAACTCCGTTACGATGCTGAGAGGGGGGCACACAGATGGCGGTGTTCCAAGAGCAGGATTCCGGTGGATACATGGATACAGGTTTACGCTCCGCCCCAATTGCGCACTGAGCTGGCGTCGCACCAAGTGGCTGGTTCTTTTTTTCGCCTGCTGTCTT
This sequence comes from Pseudomonadota bacterium, assembly GCA_034716535.1. Classification (GTDB taxonomy): domain Bacteria; phylum Pseudomonadota; class Gammaproteobacteria; order Chromatiales; family Chromatiaceae; genus JAYEJW01. Next base: position 1,093 of record JAYEJW010000209.1, on the reverse strand, counting down.
GGTCTCGTCGGTTGCTATTTTGCCGCCTTGGGCGCTTGGCTGGTGTTGCCGTTCGCCGGCTTGGAACTGGTCGTGCTCGCCGGGGGGTTCTATCTCAGCGCCCTGGCAGGTCATCGCCGGGAAGTGATCGAGATCAACGGCTCTGACCTTCGGGTCTTGCGCGGGGGGCGCCGGCTCGAGGAGGTCGCCCGGCTGTCGCGGTACTGGACCCAGGTCTCGCTGCTGCGCGATCCCCGGGGTTGGTATCCCAGCCGGCTGCTGTTGCGCTGTCACGGGGGGCGTTATGAGGTCGGCGTCAAGCTCGTGGAGGCCGAGCGCGAGGAGCTTGGCGTGGCGCTTCAGGGCAGATTGGGTTTTCGGCAGTCCGGCACCGCTCAGGCCGTTGCCGAGGCTGTTTCACCCGGGCTGGAGTCTCCGTTACCGACCGGCCACGGCGTTCGCGCGCTGACCGGCTTTTCTCTTCCACGGGAAAGGGAGAGGGCGACAAGATGCGCCAGAGGCGCACTTCCAAAAAAGTGAGAGGGCATATGGCAGTAATCATGAAGCGCATCGGCGCCGCATCCGTCTTTCCTTTGCTGTCCGCCTGGGCAGGAACCGCGTCCGCCGAGCTGGGGCTCAACTTCCCCGAGCCTGCTGCGGGCGTGGCGCAGGAGATCTACGACATCCACATGCTCACCACGACCATCGCGACGGTGCTCCTGGCGATCATTTTCTCGGTCGTCGGCTACTCGCTGTACCACCACCGCAAGAGCCGTGGCTACGAGGCCGATCAGAATTTTCATGAGAGCTGGTTCGGCCACTGGGCCTGGGTCATCGTGCCGGTGCTCGTGCTGGGCGTGGACTTGACCATTGCCAGCTCCGCGCAGAAGACCCTGGAAAGGGTTTGGGAAGTCCCGAAAGGAGAGGACCTCCTCGACGTCAAGGTCATCGGCCACCAGTGGTGGTGGGAGTACGAGTACCTGGACCACTCCGTTGAGGTTGAAGGCAAGCCCAAGACGGTCAAGGTGGAAAGCCGCTATCTCCCCAAGGACCAGGCGGGAGACCAGTACCTGCGCGCCGTCGACAACCCGCTGGTTCTGCCGGTGGGCAAAAA
>JAYEJW010000208.1:0-13388 GCA_034716535.1 Pseudomonadota bacterium | reverse complement strand
GCAACGAAAACCGAAGACGCGTATCTGGTCTGAACACCGGGCTTTGCGGCCGAGAAAAGGATCGTGGCTTCGCCACGAACAGGAAAGAGCGTGCTATTGATCGGGGTCAGCTAAATGGTGACCCCCTAATTCTCGCTAATTCTCGAATTCTCGCGTCGCCCTTGGCGGCGTCGGCGATGATCCGGTCGGCAAGCTCGTAGAAGGCACGGAAGTCATCGAGGTCGGTCATGGCGCTGGCAACACGTCCGGCGGCGGTTGGTTCCAGTCGAGGAAGGTGCCGGTTAGATCAGCAAACAGGTAGTCCGCTCCCGCGAATTCGGCGGTATCGAGGTTCTGGGCTTTCCTAAGGTCGACGAACGATAGGTCCGCTTCGGTGAGATCAGCCCATTCGAGGTTCGTGTCGTGAAGTTTCGCGCTGTGCAGATTCGCGCCTGTGAAATCTGCGCCTCCGAGTTTGGCGTACCATAGGTTCGCGCCCTCTAGGTGTGTGCCGAGCAGCGTCGCCCCTCGCAGGTCCACGCTCATGAGGACCGCGCCGGTCAAGTATGCGCCTTCTAGATCCACGTCCTGCAAGAGTGCCCTAGTCAAATTCGCGCCCTCTAAGTGCGCCCGCCACAGTGATGCGCCCGTCAGGTTGGCGTACCGTAGATTCGCGTGCTCCAGGCGCGCCCCCCACAGTGTCGCGTCCGACAGGTTGGTCGCGTCGGGCTGTGACTGCGTAAAGAATTGTAGAAGCAGCGTGAAAGCGTCTGAAAGCATCATCGGGTTTACGCCTCGGAGCTTCGCGTCCCGCAGGTTCGCGCCCTCCAGGTTTGCGCCTCGCAGATTCGCACCCTTGAAGTTCGCTTCCTCCAGATTGGCGGCCTGTAATACCGCCTTTTCGAGTCTAGCCCCCTGCAATTGCGCCCCTCTGAGATCTGCCCTCGGGAGTACCGCACGATAAAGATCTGCTCCCCGGAGGTTCCGATCCTTCAGATAAAACCCCAAAATCTCACCCAGGGCCTTCTTCCGTGCTTCAGCATCATCTCCGCGCAACGCGTTCACCACCTCGGGCGAAGGCGTGTTCCGAGTCACGAAACTCTCTGTTAGATCTACGCGGTACTGTCGACAGAGCCACCGTTCGTGAGGCATGCCGTCGTCGGCAGCCGAACCCAGTGGGCGTAGCAGCGGGTTGCATTCCAATACATTATCAGAATCGATCAGATTCGACAGACCGAATGTTAGGTACCCCGTCAGCCCAAGTGGGACCAGTGGAACCAGATAGCGGAACAGGGGTTTGGTCACGGTCAGGCGGAAGGAGATTGCCAAAGCCTTATCCTCCCGCTCTCCCAATTCCTTCCATCCCGCAAGCCACCGAGTCTTTGGCTGAATATGCTGCACGAACCAAGCGTGAAAGCCGATAATCAGGATGGCATCAACCCCCACAGCCGTCGCTTGCAGCCAAGTGATCGTCTCATCTTGAAAGGCAAGAAAGCGAAGCTGCATCCAAAGGAGAAGGAACGGAGGAATAGCTACCAGTGTGATCCACGCCATGATCGCCAGAACGGGGCGCAGTAACTGGTCGTGATTGCGCACCATCCACTGCGCTAGCGGGAAGTTGGCAACATCCCTCCGCAGCCTCTGTGAGAGGTCCTGGTTCAGCGGCTTCAGGTCGTCTAGAAAGCCTTTCAGCTTCCTGCTGGTCAGCCCGAGGTGGATGAGCAGGTTGAAGTGGAGGACGACGAAGAGCCAGGGAACGGAGAGGTAGAATCCCGTGAGCGGCACCTCCACCCCGATGATGGGCAGCTTGACGGGGCTGATGCGCAGAAGCTGTTCGTCGGTGGTGCTGGCGATGACAACGCCAATGTAGGCGGCGACCGAGAGAAGGGCGAAGAAGAAGGTGCGGGTCGAGCGGATCGCCTCGTTGGCCGCAGCAAGGCGCTTCTCGGCTTGTTCGAAAAGCCAGGCTTCGTCTCGCTTGATGGGCTTGGTCTGCTCAGGGGCGGTAGGGTCCATCCTGTCTCGCTGCTATCGGTCGAGTGATCCGGTTTCGGCAAGACTACACTGCCCGAGGCACGGATGGCAGTTGCCAGTCTCCCGCACTGCCTTACCGCCGGCAGTAATAAGATTTTCTGCGCCACGGACCCAACGGTTTCAGATCCGATGTCGTCGGTGTTGGCAGAGGCGCCCGAAACACCGATCATACGAGGCTGCGCCGATCCGTCCAGCGCAGTGGGTCCTTGATTGAGTCGTAGCGGGAGTTCTTCGTGTACGCCGCGGTGGGCGAGACAGGATTAACCGGTGGCTGGTATCAGGCTACCGTGGCGTCCGAGGCGGCACAGGGCGCCAAGGAAGCCGCCTACAATGCGGTCCAGAAGACGGCGGTCACCCTGGAGCAGGTGGGAACCTACGATCTACGGTTGGCTGGCTTCGAGCACAGGTTCTCGGCTGCCGAGGACGCCGTGACCAAGGTACGCCAATCGGTCGATCAGCAGGCCCGCCACAATGCCGTCGCCGAGGAGAAGGCGACCACGGCGCAAGCGACCGTGCGGCCCTTCGATGATCGGATCAGCGCACTGGAGCTGAAAATCTCCCGGGTCGCCGGCACCATTGAGGCCTTGAGCGAGAGTGCCGATGTGACCAAGGCGCTCAAGATCCTTTTCGGCAAGCTCAAGGACGATGACCACCCCGAGCACTAGACCCGAGACCAGCACTAACTACGGCTTCTTAGCGCGAAACCGGCGCGAAACCGGGGCCAGACCATGAAATCTCTTGCACCCTGCGGAATCGCGGAACGGCGCAATTCCCCGCGGCTACTGCCCCAGCATCGCGGACCTCAGATATCACCTCGTTGCTGCCAGGTCTGTGGACTCCTTTTCATGTGCATCAAGGCAACAACCAGCACGCAGTCAGCGCGGATCTGGTAGAGCACGCCGTACGGGAAGCGCCGGACAATGCATCGTCGGGCTCTGCGAGAGAATCGTGGCCAGGCTTCAGGAAACGCGGCAATTCGGTTAAACGTGTCCTGCACCTCCTCAGCGAACTCGTTGGCGAGCTTGGTCTTTCAGCATTGTAGAAATCCACAGCTTCGACGAACTCGCGTTCTGCACAGGATTAGGATGCGGACCTTCACCGCTTATCGATCCGCGCAAACACCGCTTCCGCAGAATCGGCCGACAGGCGTCCCGATTCATATGCATCGACGCGCGACTCCGCCTCAGCCTTCCAGGCTTCTGCCAAAGCGCTGTCCTCTGGCGGATCGAAGCTGCGCAGCAGTTCGTCGATCAGCTCGGCACGTTCTACCGGCGTCAGGGCCAGGGCATCGGAGAGAATTCGGGTCGCGTTAGCACTCATTGCGGTTGCCCTCGTTCAACGAATCGCGAATCAACGTTGGATTCTAACGCTACCATATAGGTACGCAACGGCAACGGGTTCTTGGCTCGTCAGGGAGTGGCCGCTTTGCCTCTTGCACCGGACTACCCCGACGGGTCTTGGCGAGACACGTTCTGTTATTCGTTTGTCAGCTCGCCGTTGCCCGGAAACGCCTCGACCTCATCGCTCTGCGACTCCTGCACCCACCGTCCCAGCATCCCTCACCGGAATCAACGTTTGCGCAACATCTACCCCTTCCCGCCCCAGTTCCTATACGGGTTGGCGATGAGGTTCGCGTTGAAGTAACGGGGATCGTCCGAGACCTCCCGGCCGATCCACTCCGGTGTCTCGAAGGCCTGGTCTTCGCTTTCCAGTTCCACCTCGGCCATGATGAGACCGGCGTTGTCGCCGTAGAATTCATCGACTTCCCAGGTATGGTCCCCGTGGGGGATCTTGTAGCGGTCCTTCTCGATCAAAGGGCGTTCGCAGAGGCCGTCGAGCAGGGTGTTGGCATCCTCCACGGGGATCTCGTATTCGAACTCCGCTCGGGCGATGCCCTCGGTCACCCCTTTGATGGTGAGATAGCCCTTGTCGGCGATGGTGCGCACACGTACGGTGCGCTCCTTCACCGTGGACAGATAACCCTGCCGGTAGCGGGTCCCCTGCCCCAGGGAACGCCAGGCATCGCCGTTGACCAGAAATTTTCGTTCGATCTCTTTTCCCATTTTTCAGCCTCTTTGATGCTCAGAACGCACCGTAGAACGCACCGTCCGGCAGCGGCGCCATGCCGATGACCCGTTTGATGGCGAGTAGGTAGTTCACGTTCTCGTGGTCGTCGAGATGTAACCGGGCGCGTGTTTCCAATACCAGATCCGGGTCCGTGGACTCCAGACAGGCGGTTCTCATCAAGGCGCTGTTGATATACACGTTCGCCAGTTCGGTGATACAGCCATCGATGTCGAAGCCGGAGCGTTGTTTGTACACGCTGACTGCCGCCAGATCCGGATGCGGGACGACGATCTCGTCAAGATACTGTTCGAAGGAATAGGCATCGCGCTTCAGGTCGGGCAGCGCCACACCGAAGGCGGGGAATACCTCGCCTCGAATGACGTGGCGCGGAAGAGGGAATTCCCCCTTCATCCGCGGGTTCCATTGCTCCAGGCCCCGGTCGCGGTTGACCAACACCTTGATGTCCATGAGACCGCCACGCACCTTCGTGTTGTTTTCGTCGTTTCCGGCGGACATGATGTAGACCTCCAGGCTTTCTCGGTAACGGGCCACCCGCGCGTGCCGGCGTATCGCCTCCTCCACGATGCCGAAGTCGTGGGCGAAGGCACGAAATTCGTAGCGAGCGACTGTCTCGTTCATGGCAACCTCCTGTACCAATCGTAGCGAAAGAAACGTCGAATCGCGCCCATGTGAGAGACGGGGGTGCGACCGGACTCGTAAGCCTGATCGCAGAGGAGATCGCGTACTGGTCCTTTGCGACCCCATCGCGGAACTTTTGTTGCATCAGGAACACCTCCGCGCCACGCCTGCCAACGTCTTCTAAGCCCCTGACCGGCCTGGAACAGCGTGCCTTCATTGCCCGCCTGGGCTCGACTTCCGGCGGGACAGGAACAGACGGCGGCCATTAAAGGGGCTCTGGTGCCTTCATGGGCACCCACAACGCCTGCAACAAGTGCAATGCCGACAAGACCCCGCAGTGGGCGGCCGAACAGATTTCGGGCTGGTACGGATCGCAGCCGCCCGACTCAAGGCCGCCCCAGCAGGAAGTAGGCCGTGGAATCCCCTTCCCCGCCGACGCCCAGACCGAGATACGCTGGGCCGAGCCAGGTGTCGGCGCCGAGAAAGACACTGCTGCCGAAGCGCGTCTTGGGCTTCGACAGGAACTCCAGGGTATCCTGAATCGACCCGACCTCCAGGGAGCCCCCCAGGTAGATCCCCCGACCCAGCGGCGGCGTTAGCGTTGCGAGCTGGCGATAATAGATCAGCGCGCCGAAAGCGACCTGATTGCCCCGGAACTGTTCGTTGGCGTAACCGGACAGATCCTGGAAACCGCCCAGTGGGAACTGATCGTAGAAGGGCATGTCGCTACCGAAGCTGCTGCCGAGCCGCGCCCGCCCGACCAGCGTGTTCTTGCCGAAGCTCTTCGCACCACTCCAGCTAGCGGACAGGCGGTTGTAGCTGACGTCCGCCCCCAGCGCCGATTGGGGCGAGAACAGGTCCAACGCCAGGCGCGTTCCGCTGCGCGGCACATAGCGGCTGTCAAGCGTATCCCAGCGGAAACTGGCACGCAGGCCCGACTCGTTGTTGGTTGTCTCAGGGAGGGAGGGCTCGCCGGTGTCGAGTTTGGTCCGTGCCTTACCGAGCAGCGCGCCGACGCGCAGTTCCGCCCGCTCGTCGAACAGGGTGCTGCCCAGATCCAGCCCAACCGCGCTGCGGGTCAGATCATAGCGCGCGACACGTTGAGATCCTTCGAAGACGCTGATCGGGCTGCGGCTGACACGCAGGTAGGGCGCGACGAAACCGGCGCGGTCGAGCCGCAGCGGCTGGTACAGCTCTGAGAACAGGTCCAGCTCGTTGCCGAGCTGCACCGACGTCAGCCATTCGCCGCCGAGCGCGTTGAGCCAGGTGCGGCGATAGGTGCCACGCAGACCCAAGCGGTTGTCGCCGGAGAAGTCGCTGCGAAAGCCGAGGCCGAAGCTTAGATAACCCGGGCCCCAGGATTTCTCCAGCGCATCGACGATAATCAGGTTCCGACCCGCGGAGCGGTCCACCCGGTAGCTGATGCGCTCGAAATCACCGCGGCCGTACAGGTCCTGGATGTCGGATTCCAGTTGGCGCCGGTCAAACGGCTGCCCTTGCTGGTTTTCGATCAGCGGCTCGAACAGGGCTGCGTCGACCCGATCGATGCCAACGACACGCACCTCGTCGACCTGCCCTGCCGGAGGCGGCGGGCTCGGTCGGCTCGCCCGCCAAGCGGCGTACGCGGTCGGACTTAGGCTCAGGTGTGCGAGGCGCGGCGCGGCGGTGCGCGCTGCGCGCTCCCCGGCGGCGATGGCCTCGGCGGCGCGTTTGAAGTCGCTGGAACCGATGTCGCCAAGGTCCGGCAGGATCAAGACGTCCCGGTTCCGGTCGATCTCGGCCAGCGAGCGCTGGACGTTCTGCTCCGTCAGGATCGCGACCATCTGCCCCATCACCCCGACCACGGTCTGCAGCCGATCACGCGGCAGATAGGAGCTGCCCAGGTTGATCGCGATCACCAGATCCACGCCCATGCGTCTCGCCACGTCCACCGGCAGATTTCTGACCAGTCCGCCGTCCACATAGAGCCGGTCGTCGATCTCTATCGGCGCAAAGAGCCCGGGCACCGACATGCTCGCGCGCATCACCTTCGGCAGCGAGCCGTCTGAGAACACCCGCATACCGCCGTCTTCTAGATCGGTCGCAACGGCGCGGTAGGGGATCGGCAGCTCGTCGAAGCTTTCCACACGCTCTCCCCCTTTGACCAAATCGGCGAAGAATAGCTCGACCTTCTGCCCGGCCAACGCTCCCTTGGGCAACTTCACCCGACCGGCGCGCACGCCGACGGTGAAGTCCCAGGCCGGCCGCTCTGTGTCGTCTTTGCGGCGCATCGGCCACTCTTCCCGCGGCGGATCGTCGACGAACAGGTCGTCCCAGTCCGCGCTGGTCAACTCCTTTTCCAGCTTGTCCGCTCCAACCCCGCTGGCGTAAGCACCGCCGACCAGCGCGCCCATGCTGGTGCCGGCGACGGCTGCGATCGGGATACGCATGTCCTCCAACACCTTCAGCACGCCCACATGGGCGGCGCCGCGGGCACCGCCGCCGCTGAGAACCAGGCCGATGCGCGGATGCGACAGCTCCTCGGCACATACCGGCAGGGTCAGGATACAAAGCAACGGCAATGACAATAGGCGCTTCACGGACGAACCTCCAAGACGAGTTGGTGACGGCTGCGATTGTCACCCCAAGATGCGCGGACCGCCACCGATGCCACGCGAGTCGCGCCAGGGCGCCACAGCTGGCTGCTATGGTTCCATATGTCCGCTTCCTGCAGCGTCGCTGCCATTCCTATCAGCAAATCGAACGGCCGTTGTGGGTCCAGGGCGTGTGAAATCGATTTCGCGCTCAAGCGCGTATCGCTGATTGCGGTCGTGTTGTTAACGGCGGTCCCGGTCCTGTTGCTGTTGCCGTTCTATCGACGCAGTCTCGCCGATTCGATGGCGGAGTTTGCGGTTAGTTGCCCGGCACGCGCTTCGGAGGTCTTCGGCTCCGCACTAGCGACCTGAACTTCCCTCGCAGCACCATCCGCGTCACCGACACGAAGACCGACCGAAAGCAGATCATTCCGATGGCTGACGTCAGGATTTTGCCGCATGCTCCTCGTGGGGCGGCACGAAGATCCCCAGACCTCCGGGCCGCGCCGACGTACCGCGGCCGAAGTCCTCAGCGATGCGCCGCAGCTCATCGTCGCTGGCGGCGGGCCGGGGCTCGCGGCCCGGCTGGCCAGGGAAGCTCTCGATCTCCAGGGTCTGGGTCGGGAACGCGAACCCGACGCCGAGGGCATCGGCAAGCCGGATTACCTCCAGGAACACCCGCTGGCGCTCAACCAGCTCCGCGGACCAGTCCGGTACCTTCACGAAGAAGTAGAGCATGACCACCAGGCTGTCCGGACCGAAGTCGTTCAGGACCACGTGGAAGTAGTCCTTTCGGGTGGTCGGGTTGGCCTGAATGATGCGCTTGATACCCTCGAGAAAGGCCTCGACCCGCTCCGGGGGCGTGTCGTAGCGGATGCCGACCTTGGTGTACACGCGTCTGTAGGTGCGCATGCCCATGTTGTCGATGTTCTTGGAGACCGCTTCGGAGTTGGGAATGGTCGGCGGCGTGGCCCTCAGTCCGGCGTTGGTCTCCATGACGAGCACGTGTGCGCGGTTGATGCTGTCCAGAAAGCCGTCAAGCGTGGCGCGCGGGTTCGAGGTGTCCACCGGTCTCAGGCGGTTGCGCAGCTTGCGCTCGCGCGCGTGCACCGTGTTCTCGGCGCGGACCAGATCCTCGTAGCTGCCGGGAATGGCGCCCTGCTTGTAAGGAAGGTGCTTGGCGTGCCTGTAGAGTCGGTCGATCTTCGCAACGGTGTCCGCCGAGAACAGGAACTCACCCGCCTGCGGTCCCTGCTCGATCCGCTCGATCCGGATCCTCGTGTTTGGAATGGTCCAGTGGGTGGCGGCACGATCGGCGACCTCCTCATCGCCGGGGATCTGATTCTCGGGCGGAAGCTCGATGCGGGCAAGCACCTCCTGCAGGAGCGACATGCGCAGGGTTCGAACGAACCATGAATCTCCTTCGGGGGTCGTCGTGAAGTCGAGCGTATCCAGGACGCGGCGAAAGGCACGATAGGTCTCGGGACCCAATGTACCCTGGCGCCGGTCTTCACTGATCTTGCTCACGTTCGTCAAGAAGCTGCGCAGGGTGTCGCGTGGGCTCGACGTGTCGGGCGGGCGCAGCGGTTCGGGGTCGGGATCGTCACCAGACTCCTGCGCACCAGCCAGCGATGCCGACAGCGCAAAGACAAGAGGAAGCAGTGAAACAAGCACCAAGGCTTGGAAGAGCCGTGCGATCGGCCTTTCGTTGGTTCGCATCACCGAGGTCATCTTCGTACTGAAACACATAATGGCCGGCGGTCCCAATAGCTGTAGGGTTAGGCACGCCCCGAACCGCGGAGAAGCCGATCGACCCTGATCGCGCCGTGACCCGACGTTCGGCATGCCGTCGGGTTACGCTGCGCTCACCCGACCTACGGGACTGCTCATTCGCTGCCCGCCAGGGAAGCGCGAAGCGCGAGGCGGGTAGTCCCCGGAAGGCGTAGGCGCGTGCGTATGGCCGCAGTGGCGAAGGGGCCGAAGGTCCCCGTAGCCAGCGGAGGCCATATGCAAAGCGCATCCGACACGCCGTCGAGTCATTTGTGGGCGCTGTGGCGCTCCGCTGTGTGGAGCGCCGCTGCGACCGCAGGACGGCCGGGGCTTAATAAGCTGTCGCCGAGCGCAGGGCGAAAGGGGGACTGGGATGTCCCGTTTCGCATCCCGAGCACGGCGACACTCCGACACGGGGGTGCCGCCTGGGCCACGGGCGGTTTGAGCCTTCTGTATGATCAGCTTGTCAAGCGGCTGACGACCTTCAGCAACCCCTGCGATGCGGTCATGCGCAAAGGCGAACATCAAGGCGAGTAATCATGTATTGAGTAGGGAAGAAAGGCGGCGCCGCCCCGGGGGACGGCGTCCTGGAAAAAGGCGTTTGCGGCCGCTTTGAGATCGATCCCTGCGCGGCCGCTGGTGGACCTTCTACTCTGCGGCTTTCTTCATCTTCTCCGCCGCGACGTCTTCTGCCGCGGCGGCTTCATCCAGCTTTGCGCCGGCATCGGATGCGCCAGCCTTCACGGCAGCGTCCGCTTCTGCCTGCTTTTCATCAGCGAACTTTTGGGCCGCGTCGGCCTTCCCCTGCATGGCCTTGTCCTCTGCGGCGGCTTCGCTGCCGGCAAAGCCGACGCCATAGGCCGTGAGCGCGAAGGCAGTGAAACCAGTCAGAGCGAGCTTCTTCGTCAGCATGTCGATTCTCCTAGTGAAAAGTATCGATCGTCGAAGCGCCGAGCAAACGTCTGTGTATCGGCGGGGACCATTTATCGCACACTTGGAAGAGAATTGCTCGCCAGAAGCCAGAGCGAGGTAGCATGCAAAGATTTGCAGGCCTTTCTCGCGGCGACGAGTGCCGAAAACCAGAGCCGCCCATTGCCTTCGACGAGACAAATCATGAGGCTTCGACTGACCCGACTTCTTCGGCATGTTCTCGCGGCGACGGCCTACAGCGCTGCCGGCGCCGCCTTGGTGATCGTCATTGTCTTTATCGTCTACATGGAGAGCCGGCCGGACCTGGACGTCTGGCACTTGGCCGATCTCGACAAAGAATTCACAGTGGCCTCCAAGGTGGAGACCTTCGCGGACTACCTGGCCCTCGAGGAGCGCCTGTTCGCCCAGTTGGACGAGCAGGTGTACGCGAAGATTCCCGTGGAGGAGCGGCGCCTCATCAACCGCTATGACAAGGACAGCCTCTCCGACCCGGCGCGCTGGTCGCCGAACTGGAACCGCAGCTTCGAGCTCCCAGCAGAGACGCCGAAGGCAGGCGTGCTGCTGCTGCACGGAATGTCTGACTCACCCTACAGCCTGCGTAATCTGGGCCAGCGGCTCAACGCCGCCGGCGCCCTGGTGTTGGGCCTGCGGATCCCGGGTCACGGCACGGCGCCGTCGGGGCTCGTGGAGGTCACCTGGCAGGACATGGCCGCCGCGGTGCGTCTGGCCATGCGTCACCTTGCCGAGCAGGCCGCCGGGCGGCCGCTCTACGTCGTGGGCTATTCCAACGGTGCCGCCCTTGCCGTGCACTACGCGCTTGCGACGCTCGAGGACGAGACCCTGCCGAAGGCCGAGCGACTGGTCCTGCTCTCACCTGCCATCGGCGTGACCTCCGTGGCCGCACTCGCCGTGTGGCAGGCGCGGCTCGGCCACCTGCTGGGGCTCGAGAAGCTCGCCTGGAACGCGATCCTGCCGGAGTATGACCCTTACAAATACGGCTCCTTCGCGGTGAATGCGGGTGACGTGGTCTACCGCCTGACCAACCAGATCCAGGAAGGACTGGATGCGTCGGGCAGTACCGGAAAGCTTGAGCATTTCCCCTCACTGCTGGCCTTCTCCTCCATCGTCGACGCGACCGTGTCGACGCCGACCCTGGTCGAAGGCCTGTTCGAGCGGATTCCGGCCGGCGATCACGAATTGGTGCTGTTCGACATCAACCGCATGGCGGAGATGGAGCCGATCATGAAGTCGGACCCGATCGGCATTGTCCAGGCGTTGCGGGACGATCCGGATCGGGCCTTCACCTTGAGCCTGGTGACCAACACGGACGCCAAGCGTCGGAATGTGGTCGCGCGCACCAAGCATCCCAGAGGCGCCGAGATCATCGAGTTGGACCTCGGTCTCTCCTGGCCCAAAGACGTCTATTCGCTGGCGCACGTCGCCTTGCCTTTCCCGCCGGAGGATCCGCTCTACGGCGGCCGTCCAACGGAAAAGAGTCCGGGTATCCACCTCGGCGACATTGCGCTCCGCGGCGAGCGGGGTGTGCTCCAGATACCCGCCTCGGACATGCTGCGGCTGCGCTGGAACCCCTTTTACCCGTATGTCGAGGCACGGGTGCTCGCGTTTCTTGGGCTGGACTCGTCTGCCCCGCATAGGCAGGCTCCGAATAACTCTCTTGATCCTGTAACGAGGTGACTCGTGTCGTAACTGATTGCTCTCGGCTGTGGCCTGCTGCTCCTTTCCGGCTGCGCGTCCTATGGCGTGATCGACAATGCGCCGCAGACGATACCCGCGTCCCCCGAGACCTACTCGATCAGACCAGGTGTCGGCAAACAAGGTACCGGGGATATCTCGTTGATCCTCGCCTTCTCGGGCGGCGGGACACGGGCCGCCGCACTGGCCTATGGGGTCCTGGAAGAGCTGCGCGACACCCATGTGGTGATCGGTGGGCGCCGGCAAAGGGTTCTCGACGAGGTCGATACCATCAGCTCCGTCTCCGGCGGGAGTTTCACCTCCGCCTACTACGGCCTCTACGGGGACCAGATCTTCGAGGAGGTGTTCCTCAAACGCAACGTTCAGGGTCAGCTGATGCGCGGGCTGCTCAATCCGCTGCAGTGGTTCGGCGAGACGGGCCGCACAGAGATGGCGGTGAAGTTCTACGAAGAGAGCGTTTTCCATGGGGCGACCTTCGCCGACATGAAGCGCGAGGATGGCCCGATGGTCCTCATCAACGCCTCGGACCTGGGCTACGGGGTGCGTTTCTCCTTCGTTCAGGAGTACTTCAACCTGCTCTGCTCGGACATTTCCTCGTTCCCGGTCGCGCGGGCGGTCACCGCGTCGTCCGCGGTGCCCGTGCTCTTCAACCCGGTCGTGGTCGAGAACTACCCCGACTGCAAGAAGACAAAACCCGATTGGCTCGTTGCGGCGGAGAAGCGGGCCGCGGGAGACCCGCAGCTGGCCCAGGTGGTCGACGGTCTGCAAAGCTATTACGAGAAGGACAGACGCCGATACGCCCACTTTGTCGACGGCGGCATCACGGACAATCTGGGTTTGCGTGCGATCTACGAGGTGGTCGAGGTGGCCGGCGGCGCAAAGGCGTTCCTGAGAAAGTTCGACCGCAAACCCCGCGTCGCCTCGTGATCATCTCCGTCAACGCGTCCACCGACCCGGAGCCGCAGATGGACGTAAGCAACAAGCAACCATCCCTGGAGGAGACGATCAGCGCCGTGTCCGACGTCCAGCTCGACCGCTACAACGCGGCGACCCTCGAGCTGATGGACCAGAGCCTCAAGCGCTGGCCGCGAGAGGTGTCGACGCCGGGCAGGCCGGTCACGTCGGACTTCATCCAGGTCGGCTTCCGGGATGTCGAACAGCCCGAGATGCGGCAGTTCTTCAACCGAGTCCCGACCAGCTTCTCTCTGACCGACGAGCAGGTGGACAAGCTGATCGCCGCCGGTCGTGAGTTACTGCGCGGCAATCCCGACTATCAGCGCTTCCTGGCGGATCTGGGGGGCGCCCGCGCATCGGAGACTGGGCAAGACATTGCATCCGCTCCATGATCTTGGGTGTCATGGCTAGGCTTTGCTCCAAGTCGAACAACTGGTTACACAATGCCCGAGGAGCATGCCATGCAAGTCTTTTTCACGGTCGCTGCCATCCTGGGACTGACCGCTCTGTTCAGTTACGTCAACGAGCAGTTTCTGCGACTGCAGCAGACCATCGGTCTGATGGTGCTGGCCCTCGGCTTCACGCTGGTGCTGATGCTCCTGAAACCACTTATGCGCTGCGGCGCATAAAGGGGTTTATGCGGAGTTCAGGGTTATGCGGAGTTGCAGACTGCGAAGCCGACCCGGGTCGTCAAGTCGGCTCGCATTACTCCGCATAATCAGCTGCGTT
>JAYEJW010000207.1:0-2726 GCA_034716535.1 Pseudomonadota bacterium | reverse complement strand
GCCCGAGCGCCGCATAGGTGGCGGCACGGTAGGCCTCCATGTTCGGGGCGTCCGGACCGCCCCGTCGCAGGTTACGCTCGAACGCATCGATCGCTAAGTCGTACTGCTCTCCGTTGAAGTATGCCATTCCGAGAATATTCAGATACGGTGTTCCGGGTTCGATCGGGTCGATACGCAGTGCTTCTTGCATCGCCGCGATGGCTTCGTCATGTCGGCCCGAAAAGATCAGTACGCCCGAGAGCCATTGATATGAAAGAGGATCACCGGGTTCCAGCGCCACGGCGCGACGCACCTGCGCCAGAGCGAGGTCAGTCCGCCCTGCCAGGGAGTAGGCCAGACCCAGCATCGAGTGACCCATGCCGAAACTGTCGTCCAGTTCGATCGCTTTTTGCGCGTACGTGATGGCGTTCTCCAGGTCCTCCCCGGGTTGTTCGGTATGTTCAAACAGAACCATGTACGAATGGACCTGTGACATGCCGGCATAGCCTCCGGCAAAGCTTGGATCGAGGTCGATTATACGCTGGTGCAAGCTGCGCGCGGCCTCTATGCGCCCGCGCTCGTTTGGCGGATTGATGGAGACGGTCGCGTGCCGCAGCAGCTCCATGGCCTCGCGATTGCTGGTATGGCGGAGATACACACGTCGGCTCTCGTCAGGATCGATGGTAACGGACAAGGCGGCAGCGATACGGTTCGCCAGCTTGTCCTCCAGGCCGAACCAATCATTCAGGTTTCCCTCGAAGCGTTCCGCCCACACAGCCTCTCCAGTCCCGGTGTCGATCAGCTGCACACTGATGCGCAAGGTCTCCAGCTGGGACTCCAGGGTGCCTTTGAGAATATGGCTCACCCCCTGGTCGTCTCTCAGGGTTTGCAAGGGTATTGCTTCGTTCGCGACACTCACTGCGGAGCGTGGTGCCATAACGGAGAGCCCGGATAACTTGGTGAGATCAGCGACCACTGCTTCCATATACCCGGTAGCGAGCTTCGCATTGAATTCGCCTCCGCCGGCATCCACAAGCGGCAAGACGACAACAAAGGGCTTGCCCGTGAATCCCGGGTTCGGGTCCTGGAGAGGGGCCAATGTCCAGGTGACAGCGACCAGTACCGCGACCCCGAAGGCCAGGGCGAGCCAACGGGGCCATCGTGGACGAGAGACATCGACAGCCGCGGCATCACGCTCGGGTGACGACACGTCTGCGACCTGGCTCCCGGCCCCGAAATTCTCGCTTTGAGTGAATGTCGGCACGTATGAGCCGGTGGGGATCTCGATGCGGACCGGGTCGTCTTGACCGCTTGAGGCGTAATAATGGCTCAGCTTCCGCCTGAGCCGCGCCGCAGAGACACGCACGATGGAACTGGACGCGGCGTCGTTGTCGATAACCCTCTCGAACACCTCCATTGCGATGGTGGTTGCCTTGATCCCCTTCGACCGACCCGCCAGGGTTTCCTCGACCACATAGCGGAGTATGGCCTGCAAGCGGTCGGCATCGTGAAACTCTTGGCTGGACAGCACGCGCTCCGTGGCCTCGCGAATGGCTGACGCCGGGAGGTTGGATATGTTTTTGTTCGTTTCCAACATGGCAATGGACAACAGGCTATCTCCGCGGAACCTCGAATTTGGTCGGGGTTTCACCGTTACATGTAGCGGTGAAACCGTAACAGTTACGGTGTGACTCATTACGTGCCGCCGTTGCCAGTGCTTTACTGGCGTCCGTGGTCAATTCTTCGACGCAATATTACGACGGTGAGGCAACGGTGACCAGTTCCAAACACCCGGCGACTTTGAAATTCCCGGCCCAGGCAGACCGAATTTCGGCGCTCATGAGGCGCAACGAAGAGTTTGCCGGTATCTGCCGGGACTATGCCCAGATTGTCGATGATATCACCCGCCAGGAGCACACGCCTGACCACGGAAGTGCGGTGTTGGCCGAACTGCTCCGGCTGAGATCAGACCTCGAGCGCGACATTGTCGATCACCTCAGCGAAGCCGACGTACTCCATACCAAACCAAAACCAAGAGGCGTGATATGAAGGGAAGGAAACTGAATCTCAGAGCGTTATGGATCAGGAGATGTATTTTATCGCTGGGCATCGCGGTCGGGCTTCCAGGCAACTCATTCGCCCAGCAGTTCGATGCGCCGTTCCTGGCGTTACAAGAGAAACACGCCGAAAAGTGGGCTAAGGATGACAATGTCATCAATGACAAGCTCGCGGCTCTCGAGAAAAGATTTGGCAAGAAACCCAACATCATCTACATCCTGGCCGACGACGTCGGTTTTGGCGAACTCGGCTGGCAGGGAGGGGGCAAGCATCGAGGTGCCCCGTCGCCTTCGCTGGACAAGATGGCCCACGAGGGCATGCGGTTTAATTGGTCTTATTCCGAGCCCTCCTGCACACCCAGTCGCATCGCCATCAATACGGGGCGGCACCCGGTTCGCACCGGCCTGACCTCCGTACTGTGGCCTGGAGCGGAGGAAGGCCTCTCGGGTGAAGAAGTCACCATTGCCGAAGTGCTCTCGGAGGCGGGGTACCACACCGCGATGTGGGGCAAGTGGCACCTGGGCGAGGCTGAACAGCATCTTCCCGAAAGCCAGGGCTACGATTATGCCTATTACGGTGTCTGGAATGGCATGATCGACCAGTGGGCGGCTAGCGCAGAGTTTTATGAAAACAACATGCCGCAGCTCATTGCGGGGAATTCGCCGGACTTCCCGGGTCGGGATGCCTAT
>JAYEJW010000206.1:0-2731 GCA_034716535.1 Pseudomonadota bacterium | reverse complement strand
ATGGCCTTCGCACCACCCGGGCCGAGGAGTTTCGCGACGGTGGTTAGCAGGTGAGCCAATAGAATAACTATGTCCTTCATGTTGGCTCAGGTTAGGGTAAGCTGATAGCGAGCGTCAAGATTGCATAATGTGCCTTTTTCAAGAGAAAATTACGAATTCGAGACGGACAGGCTGCAATCTCTACCTTCTTACCGTCATCGATTGAAAGCTTGGCAAAAGGGGGCGGCCATCTATGGCTAAGTGTCGGTGTTCAAGCGATAATTAGCATTTCGCCATGCACAGGTCAGCGCGCTCGGCAGGGTTCGTAGTTGACCTGATTCCCCTGGAGCAGGGCATGAAGCATGGCATATTCACGGCTCAATATGCCGTGGCCATCCGCCAATACCCGGTCCATTTCATTGCGTACGTCGTTCGACAGGGACCAGCCAAGAGGCGGCTCGATCGCCCGGGCCTTCAGTCGTTTCAGCGTGGCTCGGTCGCCTTTGGCACGGGCGACAGCGGTTTGGAGCACTGCCGCCAGTGGTAGCTCGATCACTGCTCCGCCGTTCGCCTCGAATTCGCGGGCGGCGTCGACCTCCGCCAAGCGGGCGCGGGCCGTACGAGCGTGGAGCAGGGCGCGGATGGGAGCGGAAACTTCTTTGAGAAGGTTGTCCGACCAACTTGAAGCGGCATCGCCGCTCAAGTCCTTGGCATCGTCGACTGTGCCGCGCTGGCATACCATCGGCGCGGTGGGGTCGTTACGAATCAGGATCAGGATGGGGAACAGCCTGTCCGCGTGTTCCTTGTGCAGGGCGACCAGGAGATCCGTGGCCGTCGCGGCACCCGAGTTCTCAAAGTAACCGCCATCCACGACACGCAGTTTGTGTTCTTCCGTATTGTTGTCCGGTGTTTTTTGGAACCAGATGAGGGTCCCGGCGGGGCTGACGTAGGTGAAGCGTGCGCTTGCACCGGCTGCGGCGCTGAGTCGTATAGCAGGGGTGGAGAGATCCACTGCGAGAAGGTCGACGGTATCGGTGAAGTCACTGATGTCCAGGTTAGACACGATGGCACGGCGGCCGGAGTCAACGAGGGTTGTATTGAGTAACAGGCTGGGAAGAAGCGCCTTGTCCTCGTCATAGAGATTGGCGAATGCGTCCGCGAAAGGATTGGGCGCCGCGCCGACGGCCTCACCCATGGCTTCCTCCCAGGACAGCTCGAGGAACCGCTGACGGTCCGCCGCCGGGATAGATAATGGAATAAAGCGCTGGGCGAGGTCCGGGAACAATAGTCCGGCAACGACCGGAGAGAGGAAGTCCTGGCTTAGGACAGCACGGACCTTTTTCGCGAGGAGCTCGGGCTGTCCGAGTGTCCGCTTCAAAGCGGTATAGGTCGTGGCGCCCAAGCTGCCGCCGGAGACGCCGCTGATGGCGAAAAGGTTCTCGCCGAAGCCGGGAACGGCTTCCAAGGCCGCCAGGTTAGTAGCCGTCCAATAAGCGGCGCGGATGCCACCGCCGGCGGCCGCCACGAGGATCACGGGTTCGCGCCCATTGATGAGCGTCGGGTTCGAGTGCGTTTTGCGCCATTCGGTGTAGTGTTGTGCTGGCGGCAAGCGGGATAAGGAGGCCGCATGGTCGCTGAGCCTCACATAGTGGTTATCGATCCACAAGCCGAACACGACGGCAAACGCCACCGCTAATGCAGTCGCACGTGGTTGCCCCATGGCGAGAGGAAGGTAGGTCAGCACCATGCTGCCGAACAGGACGATTCCGACAAATGCGAGCATCACGATGGCCGGCGCACCAAGCCACTGGGCCAAACCAACAGGCCAGATCATGAAGGCCACAAGTAAGAAAAAGGCCAGAATCGCAGGCGCCACTACTGAGAACAAATACCACCCCTGCAATACCTCGATCTGATCCTGGAGTAAGCTACTTCCTGAGACGCCAAACCAATCCCGCCGGAACCTAACGAAGAGGAAGACTAGGGCAGTTAGGACCACATAGACGACCGACAGAATGCGGATTTCAATCCGATAGATGTCGCTGTCGAGTAGTAGCAAACCGATGGCGACGCCAAGTGGCACAGCTACGCCGAGACCACGCGGTAGCCAAATCTGTAACCAGGAGGCCTTGCTGGGGTCCAGGCGCTCGGTCTCGAACTTGCGCCCAAGTAGAAGACGCGCTGTAAACCATACGGTCAGCGAGAGAGCGGCAGTACTCACGAAGAATATGATATTCCATACCGATACCGATTGCTCCGCGGAGATGCGTAACAGGTCCTGCCCCTGATTGTTGAAAACGAACAGTATCCAGACCACCAAGACAGCGACGACGTCGTAGCCGCATAACCAGAGCATGCGGGTCGTCGTCCATATCCGGTTCCAGATCCTGAATATTAGCCTAACGGCCGGACGGCGGCGCAGCCGGTCGAGGAAGCTGCTCCAACGCTGGGCAAGTCGTCGGTAGCCGGAATCGGGAGGGAGATCTTTGGGATTGGGCTTCTCCGCCATCGCGTCGCTCCTTGTCTCAGCTGAACCAGCCTAAGCATACCAGTCCAAAACGGGTGGCGGTACATGCCAATCGTCTGAACGAAAGTTTAACGCACTTAACAACGGCTCAAGAATAGAGCTTAGGCGATTTCTGTCAAATGACATACCAGCCTGCTTGTCTTTTCGCCCGTCTTCTGCGTTGCGCCAACCGTCACATAGCTTGCTATGCTTCAGTTGGCGCGCCTTGAATACGAACGAAAATCC
>JAYEJW010000205.1:0-2731 GCA_034716535.1 Pseudomonadota bacterium | reverse complement strand
TGGGGTGGCTCCTGGTGGGTTTGGTCGCTTTCCATGGACCGCAAAACCCCATGCATGTTCAACTCTACGTTAAATGTATGCCACAACTTCTTGTCTTAGATTGCAATAATCTGGGGATACCTCAGGGACAGACCACGTTTTCTGCTATTTTAGGCTGAACAGGCGATCACACTCGAGACCAGCCTCTTGCCAAGAAGACCCCGCCTCTGCGCCGCCGGGATTCCGATGCATGTCATTCTGCGCGGCATTGATCGGGGGGCGATCTTCTTCGCCGACAACGACTATCGCTACTTCCTTACCAAACTCTCGCAGGTTGGTGGCATGGCGTCGGTTGGCGTGCATGCTTACGTGCTGATGACGAACCATGTGTTATGTGAAGCTCCACATAAGACATAATGTGAAGTCCCCGATTATGTGAAATTTCCCTCCGCAAGCCGCAGACCTGCGCATTATTTCAACCCCTGTCCTCGATCTCCCTTCGATTTTACTGCACATAATTCCGTGCTATGGCCCTCCATAAGAGCCTCGCTGAACGGGGCGATGGAAGGAGGTTGTCATGGCACTGGAACAGATCTTCAGTTGTCCGAAGACACTTGCTCGGCTGCAAAATGAACCCCTGGGCTGCCTGCTGGAGGGGTTTTGCTTCTGGCTGATAGACCGCGGTTTTAGTCGCTCGACGATTCGCACGCATTTATCGTACGTTTCTCACTTCAACGCGTACCTGGGCGCGGAGGACACGCCCCGGGAGGTTGTTACCGCGCAGGATATCGAGGGGTTTTTCCGGGCGTACCCGCTACAGTGCCGCAACCGCGGGCCGCTGGAGCAGCATCTGCACGACGTCCATGGGGCGATCAATCGCTTTATCGACTATCTGCGCGAGAAGGGGGTATTCCAGCAGTCGCTCGCCTCACCGCTCTACCAGCCCCTGCTCAATGCCTACCGAACTTGGATGCAAGAGCAACGGCACGTCGGCGCTGGCACGCTGGCGGTTCGCTGCCACAGCCTCAGCGGGTTCTTGCGCCGGCTCGGGACGCAGGCCACCGCCGATGGGTTGGCGCAACTGACCGGCGATCAGGTCGAGCGACTGTTTCTGGCGCAGGCCCAGGGGATGGGACAGGCGGCGCGCCGCGCGTTGCAGTCGGCGGTGCGCACCTTTCTGCGCTTTTGCCTGGCATGCGGCACTATCCACCAGCCCCTCGATCAGGCGGTGCCGACCCTGAGGACGTACCGGCTGTCCACCGTGCCACGCGCATTGAGCGAGGAGCAGGCGCACAAGGTCCTTGAGTCGGTCGACCGTCGTAGCGCCATCGGCCGGCGCGATTACGCGATCCTGCTGTTGCTCTACACCTTCGGGGTGCGCTCGGGCCAAGTGCGTGCCCTGCGCCTGGACGATATCCACTGGTCCGAGAACCGCATCCTGTTCCGGGCCATGAAGAACGGTAAAGACGCCTGCTTGCCCCTGACCGAGGCGGTGGGTGAGGCGCTGCTCGTGTATCTGCAACAGGGGCGTCCCGCTTATGTCTGTCCGCAGGTGTTCTTGACTACCCGGGCGCCGTATCGGCCGTTGCGCCGTTCGAGCAATGTCGCGCAGATCGTCCGTCTTTATGTCCGCGAAGCCGGCATCGATACTCCCCGCCGAGGCGCGCACGCCTTCCGCCACGGCTTCGCCACCCGGATGCTGCGCCAGGGCCATTCGCTCAAGGCGATTGCCGATGTGCTGGGCCATCGCCGGCTGAGCACCACCTTCGGCTATACCAAGGTCGACTTTAACCGCCTCGATGAGGTGGCCCTGGGGTGGCCGCAGGAGGAGCGGACATGTTGAGCTTGCGCAGCTTTTTGGCCGAACCGATCCAACGATTTATCGATCTGCGCCGCCTCTCGGGTACCGACTACCACAGCCAGACGCTTCTGCTCGGCGCGTTCGACCGCTTTGTGGCCGAGCAGGTGCTCGATGAGCCACGGGTGACCCGCCAACTCGTCGATGCCTATCAACAGGGTCTCTCGGCGCTTGCCCCACGCACCCGCGCTAACCGCATGTGCGTAGTCAGACAGCTGTGCCGGTACCTGGCGGCGCGCGATCGGCTCGTTTATGTGCCCGAGCCCGTACGCGCCGTCCCCTCCCTGGGGGCGCACTGCCCTTACATCTACAGCCGCGAGGAAATTCAAGCGCTGCTGGCGGCCGCCGCCGCTCTGCCGCTGCCCGATTCGTTGCGGCCCTACACCGTCCGCACCCTATTGGGACTGCTCTACAGCACGGGGCTGCGCATCGGCGAGGCGTTAGCCTTGAACCTGGCGGATTTCCACCCGCCCCAACAGCGGCTCTTTATCGCCGCGGGCAAGTTCCGCAAGGCCCGCTGGATACCCCTGGCACCCTCGGTCTGCCATGCGCTGGCGAACTACATCCAGCGCCGCTTGCAGCTCACGCCACTGGGACCGCAGGCCCCCTTGTTCATTAATCTGCGCGGCCACCGGCTGCATCACTGCAGCATCAACCGCGACTTCCACCGGCTGCTGGCACAATGCGGTATCGCCCGGGGCGAACACACCGGCGCACGCCTGCATGATTTGCGTCACACCTTCGCCGTCAACCGCCTGTTGGCCTGGTACCGCGAGGAATGCGATGTCAACGCCCGGCTGCCGGCGCTGGCCACCTACATGGGACATGTGAGTATCGCCTCAACCCAACTGTACCTGCACCCTACCGCCGAGCTGCTCGCGCAGGTCGAGCAGC
>JAYEJW010000204.1:0-13405 GCA_034716535.1 Pseudomonadota bacterium | reverse complement strand
GTGAGCGATTCTATGGAGGTAGTGAGTGCGGAGCACCGCCACCTGGATGTGGTGCGCTGGGATCGGGTCCTGGTGGATGTCTCTGCTATCGAGGACGCGAGCGAGGCCTTGGCCCGGATCGGCGACGGCCTGCAGGATGCGGTGTCGCGGGCCGACGGTCGACTGCTGGCCGCGCGCATCACCCTGACCGGGGCGACCCCATTGCACGGGCGCTTCAAGCGCGATCTTCCCTGGTTACGGGCCGAATGCATCGCCCAGGGTCATCGAGCGGCGGGCGAGGGCGTCTGGATCGAGGAGGTGGAGGTCGACACGTCCCCGCTGTACGATCTAGCGGACCTGGCCGCTCGCGATGATCTGACCCGTATCGTCCTCGAGACGCTCGAAACCGCCGGCGTCCGCGGATTGGACCTGCCCAGCGAAGCGGCAGATATGTTGCGGATACTGCCCGCGGAGATCCGGGGCGACGCGGAGGCGGACTTGGCAGAGGGTCAGCGTGCCGCGCTGCTGGACGATGTGCGCGCGATCCTCCTCGACGCCCTGGCGCAGAAGGGCGGTGAGTCGTGAGATTCGAACGTCTCGCCGTCCCTGCATTCGGGCCCTTTACTAGGTTCGTTTTGGAGCTCCCCACGGGGGGCTCGGACTTTCACCTGATCTACGGCCCCAACGAGGCCGGAAAGAGCTCTCTCCTGCGGGCCATCCGGGATCTCCTCTACGGTATCCACGGCCAGACGCCGGACAACTTCCTGCACGACTACAAAGACTTACGAATTGCCGGGACGATTCTCAACAGCGCCGGCCAACGCCTGAGCATCCAGCGGCGCAAGGGCAACAGGAACACGCTGCTGGACGAGACCGGCAATGTCCTCCCGGACGAGACGCTTGCGGGGTTTCTGGGGGTGGTGGACCGGGGGTTCTTCTCCAGCATTTTCGGTCTGGGCGCGGATGAGTTGCGCCGGGGCGCGGAGGCGCTGCTGCACGGCCAGGGGGAGCTGGGCCAGGCGCTCTTCTCCGCCAGCCTCGCCGGCACGCCGGTACACCGCATCCTCGAGGCACTGGACGCAGAGGCGCGGACCCTGTTTGACGGCCGGGCACGCATCAACGTCAGTATTCGGCCGGCGGTGAGCGCCTACGAGGAGAGCCAGCGCCAGAGCAGGGCGGCCCTGGTCCGGCCCGAGGCATGGGAAGAGACCCTGAAGGCATTGGCGGATGCCAGGGAGGCGCGGGACAGGCTCGACGACGACTTGAAGGCGCGCCGCACGCGTCGGGACTGGCTGCAACGCTGCCTGGACGCGCTGCCGACTCTGGGGCAGCTGAGCGAGCAGGAACAACGACGAGCCGAGTTGCCCGCCATGCCGGACTTGGGTTCGGACTTCGTCGATACGGCCGAGCAGGCGATTGAGGAGCGTGACAAGGCACAGGCGGAATTGAGCCGGTTGACGCTCAGGACCGAGGAGCTCAAGGACAGGGTCCGTGACAACCAACCGAGCAAAGAGGTGCTTGCCCAATCGGCGGGGATCGAGTCCGTACATCAGCAACTTGTAGTGTATCGGCGGTGGAAGAACGAGCAGGTGAGTATGGAGGCGGACTTGGCCCGAGCGGAGTCCGAGCTGCGGGCCGGAATGCGGCAGCTGGGGATCACCGGGGAGCCGGACGCGGTGGAATCCTTGCGTGCTCAGGCGGCGGAGGAGCTGGCGCTGCGGGAGGCGGCCGGTAACCTGGACTCGGTCGCGGAGCGGTTACAGGCCTATCAGGACGAGACGGCTCGTATCAAACGAGAGTTGGACAAGGCCGCCAAGAAGCTGGCTGCCCTGCCCACGGCGGATGTATCCGCCCTGCGGTCCGCATTGGCCCGGACGACGGGCGCCGCGGAGGCCGCGAAAGGACTATCCGAGAAGGAGGCTGATCTCACGACGGCTCTCAGGAAGCTGGAGCGCCAACATGGGCTTCTGAAGGGCGCACCTGCCGACCACCGGGCGACATTCGAGCTGCGCGTGCCGGCCGCGGCCACCTTGCGCCAGCTCGAGACGGAGTCGACACGGATCGACCTGGACCTGACCCGGGCCGAAGACGCCGTCTCGGAGGCGGACGGGAAGCTGCAGCAGCTCGGCGGGCAGCTGGACCGTCTGGAGCGCCGTGGCGCCCTACCCACCATTGCCGCACTCCAGGAGGCACGGGACCACCGGAACCGGGGTTGGGAACAGGTGCTGGCGGCATGGAAGGGGGGTGGGCAAGAGGGTGAGCTCGACGGCCGGCCCCTGGCCGACGCCTACCCCCTGACCGTGAAAAAGGCCGACCTGGTCGCCGACCAGTTGCGGGAAGATGCCGAGACGGTCGCGCAGGCGGAGGAGCTACGCCTGCAACTGCGAGACGCCGAGGCCGCGAAGGTGCAAACCCAGGCCAAGCTGGAGGAGGTGCGGACGACCCGCGAGGATTGGGAAGGGCGTTGGAATAGGCTCTGGTCGCCTTGTGGCATCGCCCCGGCCAGCCCCGCCGAGATGCTGGAGTGGAGGGATCAGTGGACGGAGCTCCGCGCACGCTACGAGGCCTGGGAAAAGGCCTTCGATGAGCTTGCCGGCGCGCGGGCGGATATCCAGAATGCCGTTGCGATTCTCGGCCCCCTCCTTGGCGATTCCCGAGAGCGGCCGCTGCCGGTGCTCCGGGAGGAAGCCGAGCGCAAGGTCCAGGAGGCGGACGAGGCCAAGGGTGCGCGGGCGCTGCTGAAGACCCAGGAAGCGGACTTCAACGCCGACATGGAGAAGCTCGTTACCGCGCAACCTGAGCTTATCCAATCGAAGGAGCTGGCGCGCGCAGCCTGGCAGGCGCAGTGCGCAGTCCTCGGCCTACCGACCGAGGCGAGCACCGGGACGGGCCTGGCGTTGCTCGACCAGCGTAAGCAGGTCGTTGGCAAGCTCGACGCATGGACAGGCCTGCAACCGGGAATCGACGGAACGCGAAAGGCGATCAGTGAGTTCGAGACCCATGTCCATACGCTGGCGGACGGCATCGATCTAGCCGCAGGCGCGGTTGAGGTGCGGGAGAGCGCCCTATGGGCCGCTTTGGAAGCGGCGCGCGCCCGGCAGACCCGACAAACCCAGGCCCAGGCGGATCTCGAGCAGGAGTCGGAGCAGCTACCCCGGGTGCAGGAGGCCCTGGCTGAGGCGACGCGGAAGGTTGCGGACAGCATCGTCCTGTCCGGGACCTCCGACGAGGCCGCGTTGAAAGCCCTCTTGACCGACCTGAGGGCGCGACAGGCCGTCGACGCGGAGATCGAGCGTCTGCGCCAAACCCTCCATGTCGCCGCCCGGGGGGAGCCCCTGGACGCCTTCATCGAGCGGGTCAGGGCAGAACCGGCGGACTCGCTGACGGCCGAGCGGGATGGCCTGGATCAGGCGATTCCGGCCCTGGAAGCCCAGCGGGATCAGGCGGTACAGAAACTGGCCACGGCGGAAGACGAGAAGCTCGAGCTGGAGCAGTCCGGTGCGGAGGCGTCCGAGTACCGTCAAACCGCGCTCAATACGGCAGCGCGCATCCGTCACGATGCCTCACGCTACCTGCGGCTTCTATTGGCCATGCACTTCCTTCGGGAGCAGATCGACCAATTCCGCAAGCAGAACCAGGCGCCCCTCCTGGCCAGGGCGGGAGAGGTGTTCAGGGCGATCACGGAAGGCAGCTTCGAGGGTCTGGGGACGGCGTTCGCGGCGGATGACACCCCTGTGTTGGTGGGGCTGCGGCAGGGCAAAGAGGTGGGCATTCAGGGCATGAGCGACGGCACCCGCGACCAGCTCTACCTGGCCCTGCGCCTGGCGGCCATCGAACGCCACCAGGAATACCACGAGCCCATGCCCCTGATCCTGGACGACCTGCTGGTGACCTTCGACAACCGGCGCGCCGCAGCCATTCTTCCGATCCTGCGTGACTTGGGCAGGAAGACGCAGGTGCTGCTCTTTACCCATCACCGGCATCTGACCGAGCTTGCGCGCGGTGTGCTGACGGAAGACGGATTCCACTTTCACGAGTTGTCCGCACGTGAAATCAGCACGTGAGATGCAGAGCGGCGACAATGCGTGGGCAGTCCTTCTGCAACCGGTTGAGCTCGGCGACCGCATCGCTGGTCTTTAAGACCCTGACCTCAACGCCCTCGGCCCGTAGTGGCGCGAGCGTCTCCTCCGGCACCTGCATCCGCCCATAGTAGCCAGTACCGATCACGAGCAGCTGGGGCGGGTCGGCCAGGATGGTCTCAAGGTCCTCATGCGCGAGACGATGTCCTTCCCGGCGCCACCAATGTTCCTGGACATGGTCGGGAAAGATGATCACATCGGCGTCGTAGCCGCGGCCCCCGATGTCGATACGGCCGAAGTTGTAATGGTCGATTTGCATGGCTCGAAGGTGGTCAGTAGGGGAAAGTGATTGTTGATCTGGGCAGGAAACCCTTCGCTCAACGTCCCAGCAGCGCCTGTAATTGAAACGGATTCCAACGCAGCCGCGCTTCGGCGGTGTTCACGTCGGGCGGATAGAAGCGCCCGGATTCAACAAGTGTCTTCTCCGTCCAGGATGTAGTGCCGACAAGGATGCGGGACATGTGCTAAGGGTAGTTCTTTGGGAGGAATAAGGTGACCCTTGCCGGAAGACCGAAAGTTGGCCGGACGTCACCCAAAGCGTGAACGACAAGACTCAGAACACCACCAGCCGCGGGTGTTCCTTCGTCATCTTTCGCCAGAAACCCCCGCTCCAGTGTCTCCTCCCGAAACCCGCATACTGGCCCACAAGTGCAACATCGTGCGCCCTTGCCTCCGCTTCAATGCGTGTGCTGGTATCGTACCCCGAGGCTCGATGCGGGATCGGAACACGGAGTTATCGATGACGCGTGCATCAACCAACCAGTTTCTCGAAGAGCGAAGGCGCACGCAGCGCTTCTTCGACCGCGTGTCGCCCCTCTATCCCGTCGTGGAGCGGCATCTGTTTCCGGAGTACCGCATGGCGCTGTCGAGGATCGGGCTGCAGTCGGAGCTCAGTGTGCTCGACCTTGCGACCGGGACCGGTCTCCTGGCTGGGGCGTTCTCGGAGCGCGGCCATACCGTATCGGGGCTCGACTTCGCCGACAAGCTACTGAAGCGCGCTCGGTGGAGATTCCCACGGGTCGATTTTCGCAACTTCGATCTGCTCAACCTGGACAGCATCGACGCCAAGGCGTACGACGTGGTGTCGATGGGTTACTTCCTCCACGGTCTGTCCCCGGGCTTCCGCCGGTTCATCCTGAGCGAGTCGGCACGCATCGCCCGAACGCACGTCCTGATCTTCGATTATTGCTGCGACGGTGGCTGGTTCGTGCGCTTCATCGAGTGGGTCGAGGGACCGAATTATCCGGCATTCATCGCGGAGGACCGAGAGCAGGAGCTCCGCAGGGCAGCCTTGCGGATCGATCAGGAGGAGCGGATATCGGACTTCGGCAACTACTGGCTCTGTACGCCGTTGTCCTAGCGTCCAGCCGAATGCCAGCGGGAGGCAAAGGCCGAAGTGGCCTTTGTTGAGAGGCGGGTTCCAGCCACGAGCGAGTTTGGTGAAAGACGCCGACTGTATAGGCTTTCTGCAATGGGCCCTGCCGCGGCTCGGTTTGCGCTGGGCCGGTTTTCGCCGGGTGCGGAGCCAGGTCCGCAAACGGTTGGGCAGGCGTATCGCGGCCTTGGGTCTCAAGGACTTGTCGGACTATCGCGCGCTGCTCGAAACAGATGTGGCGGAGTGGTCGCAGCTCAATGGCCTGTGCCGGATCAGCGTCTCCCGCTTCTACCGAGACCAGCGGGTCTGGAGCTTGCTGGAGTGCGAGCTGCTGCCCCGACTGGCGGCGCAGGCCCTGGCGCGCGGTGAGGACAGGCTGCGGATCTGGAGCGCGGGCTGTGCCAGCGGGGAGGAGCCCTACACGCTGGCCCTGATGTTCGCTCTCGGCGGAGCACCCATGAGCTGTGAGCCGGAGATCGTCGCGACCGACGCCGATCCCCACCTGTTGGGCCGTGCCCGGCGAGCCTGCTACCCGCCGACCAGCCTGAGGGAGCTGCCAAAGACTTGGCGCGCGGCGTTCGAGCCGTCGGAGGACGAGCTGTGTCTGCGGCAATCGTACCGGACATCGGTGCGGTTCCTGGAACAGGACATCCGCCGGGCCCTCCCGGACGGAGGTTTCGATCTGGTCCTCTGTAGGAATCTGGTCTTCACTTACTTCGAGGCATCGTTACAGGTGGCCATGGCCAGGCGCTTGGCCGAGGCGCTCCTTCCGGGCGGCCTCCTGGTGCTGGGATCCCACGAGTCCTTACCCGAGCCAGTACCGGAGCTCGTGCAGGAGCGTCCGTGGCTCTACCGCCGGGAACTGGGATAGAGGAGGGCGAAACCATGCTCGGTGCCATCGCCGAAGAAGTGCGGGCGCGGCTGCCGGGCGGCTTCCTCGACCTGCTCGACCGTTTCGAGCGCCGATACGGACTGCCGAGCACCGCGTTCAGCCGCCGGTAGAGCGATTCGGGCAGAAGGTCGCGGTTTTCCTGGGTTACCTGGGAAGGAGCAGGAGAAAAGCGGCACGACCGTGTCTCTGCGAAACCTGGGAAAGTCGCTGTAACTGTCCGGAGGACTGTCGGTGAGAAAAATGAGGCGGCTAATTGACGAGGGGGTAAGGCTCGTTTTTCTGCTCCTGGCGATTCTCCTGCCGGGCGCGGGAGCCCACGCAGGAGGCTCGTCTTCCTGCACTGCAGCAATGACCTCCCGCGTCGACTTCTTGCTTGAGACACAGGGCCCGGTTGTCTATGCGGGTTTCTTCGCACTGTCCCGGACTCGGGGGACCTTCCTCGATGCAGCCGGTGATCAAGCGTGGATCACGCATGCGCCGGAGGCAATTCCGGAGCTGCTGAGCACCGCGCGCAAAGAGGCTCTGCGCTGTGCCATCGGTGGCCTACTCGAGGGAATGCGGAATCGCGCCCGGGATGACTTTCTCGAACGGCTTCGCCGCTGGCTGCAGGTCCTCGCTCAGTTCCGTGCCTGCGAGCAGGCAACCTCCCCGGAAGAGACCATGGCAGCGGTGTACTACCTACCGGCCACGCGGGGGTTTTTTGACACGGCTCTCAAGGGCAGAAACTTGCCTTCCAGCGTCTTACCGCTCCAAGTCGGAACGACGTTGTCGTCCGCGGAACACAGCATCATCACCTATTCGCTACTCAACCGTATCTCCCTCATGAACCTGCGGGAGCAGTTGACGTACTTTCGGGACCTATACAACACACTCGTCGATGCTCTTGGCGCTACTGCGGCGGGAAAACCTTCATCCCGGCAACCCAACGAAACGCATCTCGCCGCGCTCCAGCCCGAAAACCCCCGGTGCGTTCTGAAAGACGCCAGATTCAAGGTCAGCGCAAGAATCCGTGTCGGACAAGGCTATGTCGGCGGAGATGCGCCGATCTTCGAGCCCGGCTATAAGATCGAGTTGATCTCGCCTCAAGGCATGCGGGGCAAGGGGGTCCGGATCGTCAGCGTAAACGCAACCCAGCAGCCCTGGGGGCATCTCCTCGATCCGCAACCACTCGAGTTGGGGAAGACATACCGCGTTTCGGACTGCTGGCGAGGCGAGACCGAGTTCGATTACTGGCTGCTGGCTGGTCCGGGCCGTGGTCGAGCCCGGTGAGTCAATGGCCTGCGGCGGTTATCGGATCGCCTGGTCGAACCCCGAGCCGCGCCAAGTGCCGGGGAAGGCCAGCCTGATCGTCGAATCGCCGGATGGCGTGCGCGTGCTGGAAGTGCTCCGTGAAGCCTGGTCGCCCCAGACGATCGCCCCTCTCTGGTGCGAGCCGGTGCTTGACACCGATGATGCGGTTCTCGGCTACACCCTGTTCGGGGGCGGTGCCGATTGTTGCTGGGAGGGACGCATTGTCCGGCTCGGGCAGCCCGCCCGCGAGCTTCTCAAGGTCAACCTGGGGCACTACGCCACGCTGGAGCCCAGGCAGCTTGACGGTGAGGGTCCCTTGGAATTGGTGGCCAAGTCCGATCTCTTTGCCTCGTTCGCCGATCTTCCGGAGGCGTTTACACCCTATCTCCCGCTCGTGTTCGCCTACAACGGAGATGTCTACGTCGAGGCTACGCGCCGTTTCGACGCGCACCTGGAAACGGAGCTCAAGGCGCGAATCGACGCCTTGCGGACCAAGTCCTTTTACGAGAATGCCGGGGATGCGCTGGGGATCTTCGGCACCTCCGCGCTTCTCGGCCAAGAGGGTTCGGCCTTTGACGAGCTGCAGGGCCGAGTATCTCCGGAAGTTGTCCGGTGGCTCGAGAAAAACTCAGCCCGGGCGCTCGCAAAGATCGATCGGCGGTACAATACGCGGCCCCGGTAGCCTGTTGTCGTCTCGCCGCAGAATCGAGCGGTCAACATCGGGCTTACGCGGAGGCTGATTCACGCAGGTGAAAGCTCTTGCCAGTGTCCAGCCATACCGATTTCTCTAGCGAACTCGGCGTCCAAGGTCTCGAGCTGGGGGCAGACGGGCTCGGGCGCATCCGCTGCCGACTTGTCGAGCTTCTTGGGCAGTGCGCACTCTGATCCTGGCCTATCCGACCCAGAGCGACGGCGATGCGCCGATGGAGGGCAAGTTCCTGCAGCTCAGGTTGGCTCGTCGGGACTTTCTGCTGTTCGCCGCCGCCACCGAGTACCGCTACCACAATCAGATCCTCGCGCGCTTTCTCTCGGAGCAGGGCATACCTCACCGTTGGGAGGACGCAGAAAACCTGGTCGTGGATCACCCCGAGCTTGCGGTGACAGGGGGTGGCCGCTTTCGCCTCGATCGGGTCCGGCAGGCTCTGCGCCTGTGGGATGAGTCCAGCGTCTACGGGCGCTTCGACCCCTCGCAGCTGGCGGCGCAGCTCTTGGCTGCCGGTCCGCCCTGGGACCGATTTGCGCTCAGCTGTTCAGAGCCTGAATCCCAGTAGATTCCAGTAGTGTAACGATCCGATGAAGGCGAGTCCGAATAGGGCGACAACCGAGTAATGTAGGCGGCCCCACAGGCTCCAGTAGCCGCGTCTCCAGGCGATGGCGGCAAGGACCAAGGTGAGGCCCGTCAGCACTGCGGACAGCAGGGGCAAGAGCAGCACGGCCCGCGCGAGCGGTGTGATCCCGAAGAGTAGCTCGCGCCCCTTCGCGATTACCACGACTATTCCAGCCAGAAAGAGCAGGTTCACCACGCACATGGAGCCGGCCGCAACGCGCGCCCGCTGAGCAAGCAGGGCGCCGCCGCGGTAGGGGTGGCGGAGGAGGCTGACCGACCAGCCGAGCGGGGTGAGAAAGAAGAGCGGCGTGCAGATCGCCAGGAGGGCGTAATGGAGCTCCGGGGCGCCGTACCAGGGGAGTCGGGTGTAACCGGCGATCGGGAAATTGCCTTCAAAAAGGTGGGTCGCGCGCCCGGAGGCGTCCTCGCGGAACGCCAGGATCTCCGGACTCGATCGATCGCGAAAGACGCCGCGCTCCGTCTCGATCCACAGCGACTCCGGCACTACCGCCAGTCCCGAGATGTGCAGCACGCCGGGTCCAGCGACGCGCACACGCACCGGGGTGAAGAGCTTCTGGAGCTTCTTCAAGCCCGTCTCGTTGCGCCGTGTGCTGCGGTAGCTGCCTGCAAAGCGGCCGACATCACTGTCGGACATCGCTACCGGAGCCGACAGTAGCCAGGGCGGGGAAGCGAAGAACCGACCCACAAAGGTCTGCAGCAGCTCCATCGGGGCGTCCGCGGCGCGGCCCCGATTGTAGGCGACATAGAGCCCGAGGTCGTGCTCGGGAAGCAGGAACAAGGCGGCGGTGAAGTGCAGCATGTCGCCGGGCTGGGCCAGAACGCGGTGGCCGGCGATGTGGAGCTCCTGGAAACCGTAAGTCAGCCCGCTCACGGCGGGA
The DNA here is from genome assembly GCA_034716535.1 of Pseudomonadota bacterium. GTDB lineage: Bacteria > Pseudomonadota > Gammaproteobacteria > Chromatiales > Chromatiaceae > JAYEJW01. The sequence goes on along the minus strand of JAYEJW010000204.1, from coordinate 3,504 downwards.
TGGTTGGTGAACTGGCGCCGTTGCATCGCCTCCGCCGTATGCTCCCGAAGGATTCGCGTTGTTCCGAAGCGTCCCTTCTGCAGATGGGCGATCAGGAACCGCGCCATATCCGCCGCCGTGGCGGACAGGGCGCCGGCGGGGACGGCCAGGTCCCATTCGAAGTCGCCCGGCTCTAACGAGACGCGGTAGCCGGTGGCCAGCCGCGCCGCGAGCTCCGGCGGCAAGGGCTGGCGGAAGCTGCTGCTGGACATTCCCAGCGGGTCCAGGATGTGCTGCTCGATGTAACCCTCGAAAGGGAGGCCAGAGACCCGTTCGATGATGTGCCCAGCCAGGGATGCACCGTAGTTGGCGTAGGCCGATACCTCACCCGGCGGAAAGATCCTTGCCGGCATGTGAGCCGCGAGGAATGCGCCCAAGGGCTGTAGATCCGCTGCGGTTCGTGCGTAAAACCCGAACGCCCGGTCCTCGAACCCGGCGGTGTGGGTCAGAAGATGTGCGAGCGTGACGGGCTCGGGGTAATTGGCGGGGATCTGGACGGCAGCGATCCTGTCAATCCGCGCCGGAGGCGCCCGTCGTCCCCCTCGCCCCGCCGGAGAGAGGGTTAGGGGTGAGGGGAAACCCTTCAAGGGACCGGTGTGTTCATCCTCCGCGGCGACACGGGTGTCATGAAGGGTTAGGTACTGGTTGACATCGGCGTGCAGATCGAGGTTTCCCTGCTCCACGAGCTGCATCACGGCGGTCCAGGTGAAGAGTTTCGACACCGAGCCGGTTCGGAACAGGGTCGTTTCCGCCGAGACCGGCTTGCCCTGTTGAAGGTCTGCCTGGCCGTAGCCACCGAGATGGAGAATCTTGCCACCCTGCACGATGGCCACCGCGGCACCTGGGATTCCATGGAGCGCGAGCTGGGCATTCAGGGTACGGTCCAGAAACGGCCCGACATCCTCTTCCCGAGGTGGCGATCGCCGCGCGGCGATCTGCTGCGCCGCACTTGGTGAGAAGCCTTCGGCGCCGGCGGGGAACACCGCCAGATACGCGAGGAGCAGGCCCGCGAACAGGACGGCGGTTGGATCCTGACAGCGGTCGTTCAGTGATAGGTAGCGATCGCCAACCATCAATGTAGAGCCGACGTTTCGGCTCATTACTCACTGCTATTCCAGGAGCTTGAAAGATATGGCCGCAAGAAAGCCGGCGAGTGTGCTCAAACCCACCATGTTGGCTTTACCCCTGTGAACGGCCTCCGGAATCATCGCGGCGGCGATCATGGTGAGCATTGCCCCCGCCGCCAGCCCTTCGGCAAAAATCAACCAGGCGTGACTCAGCGAATCTGCGAGCACGAATCCGGCCCCAGCCCCCACCGCCGTGATAACCATCAGCGAGAACCAAAGCAGAAAGATCCTTTGTTTCCCCCAGCCCTGAAGGCGCATGTTTGCCGAACTGGCCAGGGCTTCAGGAAAGTTGAAAAGGAACAATCCACCAGGATGAGGAACCCCCATGATGTGTGGGACCATCCCGACCACGTTTCCCGGCCCGAACTCGGTTGCCAGACCGGTATCCGAGATCCCATCGACCGTACCCTTGATGATGAAGTAGTCCATGGCGCTTCGATCTCGATGGTGGCTATCACTATCAGGGCTCGCTGGACAGGGTTCGCAGCGGCGCCAGGAGCCGCTCCGCTTCCTCAGGCTCCTTCATCCAACGCCGAATCCAGTCTTCCCAGGAAAAGCCGTCCTTGTACAAGCGCAACGTCTCGAGGTTCTCCCGCGCCTCGTCGATGCGTCCGAGATGGGCATAGGTCGCGGTCACATAGCACTGTATGTGCGCACCGAAGGGACCTCCGCGCTCGATGTTGCGGCGAAAGGCGTCTAAGGCCTCCTGATAGTTGCCAGCATGAAAGTTGGCGATTCCAAGGATGTTCAAATAAGGCGTCCGGGGAGCCAGCGGGTCCAGGCGCAGGGCTCGCTTGGCATAATCTATACCCCGGTCGGCTTCTCCGGAGCTCAAGAGCACCGCGGCATAGTAGACGGAGACGTAGGGATCGTTGGGCTCTACCTCGATTGACTTGCTTGAAGCGGCCAAAGCATTGTCGAAATCCCTGCGCGATTGATAGGCAAAAGCCTGTGTGCTGTACGCCAGCCCGAAAGAGGGGTCCAACTCGAGCGCTCGCTCCGATAGCTCGAATGCCTTGCGTGTGTCCTCTTCGGGAGATTCGCTCCTCCCCCAGAAGACCATGAATGCGTGCGTGTAGCCCGCGCCCGCGTATCCGCCGGCAAAGTCGGGGTCGATCTCGATCACCCGTTCGAAGGCCCGACGGGCGGCCAACAGCCGTCCGACGTCATTCGGCGGGTTCACCAGATCGAGCGCCTGCCTGTAGAGCGCACGGGCCTGCGCGTTTTCCACGCGCCCCCGATGCAGCGGTTCGCGTTCGTCGCCTCGAAAACCGACCGCCATACCCTCGACGATCCTGACCGCCAGCTCATCCTGTAATGCGAGGGGGTCGGTCAGTTTTCGGTCGAAACGCTGAGCCCACACCTCGTTGCCGGATTCAGTCTCGTACAGTTGCGCCGTCACCCGCAACTGATCGGGCGTACCGCGGATGCTTCCGTACAGGACGTGGGTCACCCCGAGCTCGCGGCGTATCTGCTGGGGGGTCGCCTTCCTCTCCAGATAAGGGCGCACCGACGAGAGCGCGATGATGTCGATACCGGAGAGTCTGGAAAGGTCGGTGATGATGTCTTCCGTCAGCCCGGCTGCCAGCGCCGTTCGCCCGCCGTCGCTTGTCGCGTCCCCGAACGGCAACACAGCAATCGCGGGTCTGCTCGGAACCTCAGGTACGGACCGGTCAGCCGCCTCTCGGTGCGGTAGGATCCACCAGACGAGGACTGCAGTCGCGAACAGCATGACGAGCACTGCGATATGCGCTGGCCTGGGAGCGAATCGCCGGCTCCACGGCGGCAACTCCGGAAGTGCGTGAGACGGCTGTTGATACCGGTTCGCTTCTGCTGCAGCGAGGGGCTCAAAGGTGGGTACGTAACTGCCCTTGCGGATGCTGATGTGTATCGGGTCTCCATGGCCATCAGCCGCGTAGTAGTCTTCCAGCCGCCGCCGCAGCCGGCCCGCCTCGACACGCACCACGGTGCTGGTCTGCGCCTGCCCCGGATCCTCGAAGTCGAACGCCTCGTTGGCGATCGTCACGCCCTTGATACGCCCGGCCCGGCCCGCCAGCGTCTCCTCGACGACGTAGCGGAGAAACTGCTGAGAGCGTTGGCACTCCGCGAAAGCCCGACTCGACAGTATGCGCTCGAGCTGGGCGACCACACCGGCCGCGTCAGGAGCCGGAAGCGCTCGAGGTCCCCCGTTGCCTGCAGTTGAAGGCATTTTCGTAACTTCTCAATATCTCAGGGCACTACGCTCGCCGCTGCGGCGCGCTCGCGGATGATATCGGGCAATGGCGCGATGTTTCCGTTCTGTCCGATGCGGTCACCCAGATAGTCCCAGAAGGAGATG
>JAYEJW010000203.1:0-2732 GCA_034716535.1 Pseudomonadota bacterium | reverse complement strand
CTGTTTCAGTGCCGCACCGTCGTTGCCGCCGTACAGGTCCAGGCGTAGCTTGCGCACATGTACCGGGCCCTCTTCCCGGTAACGCGCGGTGTATTGTTCCGCGAGGGGTACGATGGCGTTGGCCGCCATGGCGACTTGACCGAAAACGCCGGCGGCCGCAGCCTGCCGCGTCAGCACTTCCACGATATCTGGATGGCACTGCAGGAGGTTTTTTTCTTGGGTTACCAGGCCATCGGCGAGAAACCGCTCCCGCAAGGGCTTTGCCATGATCTCGGCCAGGCGTGCACCGTCGGGGGCGCGCCAGTCGAGCCGATCGAGAATCTTCTGCAGCGTTGTCTGAATGATCGGTTGATAGACAATCGACAACACCTGCAGGATGGCCCCCTCGGCTTGCGAATAGCGCTCATAGGCCTCGATCAGTCGTGTATTCGCGGGCGCGCCCAAGACCGGCTCTTTTCGTTCTTCGTGACTCATTTTTTTCAGCCGGCCGGGAAGATATAACCGAGCTTGCGCACCCCCTCGCGAAAGCCCTTCTCCGCCTTCTCGGGGACAACCAGCAGCTTGGCCCCTGCCTGCAGGCAGTGGTCACGGGTCGCCGCATCACTGGTGAGCAGCCGGGCGATCCCGACGTCGGAGCAGTGCAGCAGGCGCGCCGTCCCCCCATCCCGCAGCGCAACCCTCCGGTTCTCGATCTCGGCAAAAAAATCGCCCGCTGCCGGCCCCAGCGGCCGTTCTGAACGATGCTCGAGGAACTCGAGAAACATCCCCGGGTCCTGACCCTGATCCATCGCGCGCAGAACCGATTCGGGGGTGAGCAGCCAGGTCTGTTCGGAGATCCGCGCCGCATACCGGTCCAGCATCAGCAATTCGCCGGGCTCGGCCGCCCGGACCAGGTCGAACTCCAGATCCTCGCTCACGGTCAACACGGGGGTCTCGGGGGATTCTGCCGGCCGATACTCGTCGCTGAGATCGAGGCACCAGGCGCCCAAGGGATTCAGACGGAAATAGAGCAGGCCGTCATAGCGGCTGAAAAAGCTCAGATCGTCGGTCCCCCAGAGACCCCGGTAATCGTCGCGCATCCCATAGGGCAGGACATAGGCCGTGTCGATCATCCCCAGGGTGGCGAGGTACTCGAACAGATAGACCAGGATGTAGCGGCCCTGCAGGATCTCGAATCCGTGATATCCGCTATAACCCAGTGAGCCGTAGTGGCTGTCCGCCACGTAGAGTTTCCAGTAGTCGTGGGCCACTTTGAAGTCGTGGCCCTGCGCCTGCATGTAACGAAACAGCTCATCCACCTGCACCCACCCGCCCACGGGGCAGCACTCCAGCGCCTCCTCGATGACCGCCCGCCGTTCCGCCGCGGCCGTCATGCGCCGCCCCTTGCCGGCCTGTCCCTTGACCACGTCGATCCGGCGGAATTCGTCCAACATCCCCTTGTCGCGCCAACGCCGGTAGATCTCTTTCACCGTGTCGGAAAAAGGGGCGCGCAAGGCCATCTTGCCCTTGCGTGTCAGGTCCAGCTTTTTCCCGTTGCGCTTCGCCAGTCCGCCGGTCTGAAGCAGCAAGGGCCAGGCATAGGAACGAATGAGACGGAGCGGTCCGGGGTCCCATTTCTTCAGGCCCCTCTCGTCTTCGGTGCAGTAGAAGTCGCCGCCGATCAGGACTGCCTCGATCTTGCGCAGCGAGGCGGCAGTCGTCAAGCCGGTCTTGTCGCTGACGCCGACCTGACCGCTGTCCACCAGGTGCAGGAGCGCAGGCAGGTCGTGACGCACCACCGTCTCCATTGCCGCTCTTCTGACGCGAAAGGGCGAAGCGGCGGGATCCTCCGGATACTTTTGCCCCTCGGGGGGATAGGCGTCCGGTACGTCCTCGTCCGCCGTCGTTCCCAGGGTGTCGGCCTCGGGCTCGGGCACGAATGCCTTCAGGCTGGCGCAAAGCTCTTCGGGGACGATGCCGCCATAGAAAAAGAGCTACTTCTCAATAACCCGAGGCAATCTCGTAGGGCGGATCAAGGAGCGCAGCGACGGATCCGCCGATGGCCGCGATTTTGGTGGGTCCGCTTCGCTTGACCCACCCTACAGCGGCCGCGGTGCCCCGGGTTTTTGAGAAGCTACCAAGCTTTCGCTTAACCCTTTGTTTTTTCTGGTGGGCCGTGAAGGATTCGAACCTTCGACCAATGGATTAAGAGTATTCGGCTAGTGTTTTCCAGAAAATTCTAACGAGTTCTCAACGGCTTGTTTTTCTGGCACTTAAGGTCGACGCTTCCGTTGCTTGCGTTCTTTCCAATTCTCGGCTTCTGTGTAATTTTCTGTGCGCATTTACACAGGAACTACACGCAGCTGTGCGCAACTGTGAGATCGCCTGAAAGCATAGTACCTGAACTTCGATATTGTTTTTAGTCGCGGCTAGATCAACGGATCCCCAGCACCAAAACCGACGTCAGCAGGTTGCCCGTTCCGACCCAGCGGAGCGGGCACATCTCGGCGAGTAGAGTAGAACCTCAGTGCACGGCTGCGGCATTGGTGAATTCGGCAAAAGATGCCTGCCACTGTTCTTTACGCGCCTGGCCAGGCGCCCAATGTCGTGAGTCGTTTCCCTTGGCCCCCTCGTCAAACCGTAAGTCGGGTTCTCCCCGTTACGGCTTTCCGATGACCTTCCCCGTGTGCTTATCAGTAACCTTTGTCGTTGCAGCATAGCGCTCAGGCGAGCTGGAATAAACCCAGCCGGGC
>JAYEJW010000202.1:0-2738 GCA_034716535.1 Pseudomonadota bacterium | reverse complement strand
GCTCGACAACGGGGTGGGATTGCTTGGTGTTACCGCCTTGGTGGTGGCCTGGGTCACCGTAGGTCTGACTCACCTTCCCATGGAGGCTTCGGTGCTTGGGTGGCGTTTCGCCGCCGTACGCAATTTGTTTGCCTTTGTATCTGCAATACTCATCGCTTTCGCCATAGCGGGTCTGGCCGGTGGTTCGGGATAACGGCAGACAAGCCCGGCGCGCCGGCAGGGGCGGCTGGTGGTTCCTCGCGAGTATGCTGCTGCTCCATCTGATCGTTCGTCTGGTCGATCCGCGGCTCAGCGCCGCTAGTCTAGATGGCTTTGCCGCGAACTTGTCGAGGCTGCTCCCGCTCTTGGGTGTCATGTTCCTGCTGCTGTGGTTGTTCAACCTGTTCGTCAAGCCGCAGCAAGTGGTTCGGCGGTTGGGCCAACAGTCCGGTCCGCGTGGCTGGATGCTCGCCGTGTTGGGCGGTGTGATTTCCATGGGGCCCATGTACCTGTGGTACCCCATGCTCGGTGAGCTGCGCAGACAGGGACTCAGATCCGCTTTAGCGGCGGCCTTCCTTTACAGCCGTGCGGTAAAGATCCCGATGCTTCCCTTCATGGTCCACTATTTTGGAGGGCTGTATACGGGGCTGTTCGTGCTCAGCATCCTCTTGTTCTCTATCCTGAGCGGCCTGCTCCTGGAACAAATAGAATGAGCTCCCCGGCCGCCGAGAAACGCAGACGGGCGAACCGGAATCAGACGTTCGCCAGCTCGTACTCCACACCCTCGGATTCCAGCTGGGCGCGGAGGGCGGAGAAGGCTTCACCGATGTCCTCCCGCCCTCGCACCCCGAGCAGGATGTGCGGATCCGGGCCAAGGTGCGGCAGGCTGAAGAGCTTGCACTGAGGATACCTCTCCGTTAGCCGCTCCATGAGGGGCACCAAACGGCTCTCCGAGACCCGGCGGACGATGACCGCCAGCTCCCGGATCGGGTGGCCAGCAGCGGGGTAGTGGCTCTCGAGCACGCCCTGCGCCATCGGCCAGGCCATCTGCGGGAAGCCGGGCAAGAAGTAGTGTCGCCCGATGCTGAAACCGGGGATCTGATTGTAGGGATTGGGTATCAGGTCACACCCTGCAGGTAGGTCGGCCATGAGGATGCGGCTGGGGTAGGCCTCCTGCCCGAAGCGCCCTTCGATCAGTGCCTTCGCGTCCGGGTGACGCTTCAGATGGCATTGCGCAAGGCGAGCTCATCGGGATGAGGACGAAGGTAGACCTGCCGCTCCATGTAGGGATCCGGGTGGCGGCGAAAGTAGTGCCGAAAGAGGGTCGTGGGCACAATCAGAGGCACCTCGCCCCAGCGGTAGGCCTCGATGTTGTCGAGGAGCTCCGCCTTGTCTCCACTGTCGATGCTTCGTTTGAGGTAGCCGAACATGTGCTGCAAGACGTTGGCGTGGCGTTTGTGGTTGACCCGCCGTCTTAGTGCCTCCATCAGCTCTGCGAAGTACATCTGTGCGACCGCCTCCAGATCGATTTTGCGCAAGTCGGCGAGCATGCGCCCGAGACGCTGGTACGCGGCCTGAGAGTGGGCCATGACCAGATACTTGTGGTCGGAGTGGAAGTCGATCAGGCGGCTGCGGGTGAGACCATCCGCCCGCAGGCGCTGCCAGCGCGCGTGGACGTAGACCCGCGCCAGGAAGTTTTCCCGCAGCACCGGGTCGTTGAGCCTGCCCTCCTCCTCCACCGGGAGCTCCGGCATGTGTTCCATGAGAACGCGGGCGTAGACCCCTACTCCCTTCCGCTCGGCCGCACCCCCTCTCAGGCTGTAGACCTTGACCCGCTCCATGCCGCAGCTCGGCGAGTCCTTCTTCAGGATATAGCCATCGATCCCCCTGAGCGCAGGTACCTGCTGTCGGGCGAAGGTCTCCAGACCCGCGGTGGCATCGAGGCTCGGATCATCGGCGCCCACCGCCCGGGGGCGCGCCGGCTCGCCGACCAGTCGAATAGGTGGGCGCGGGATCCCCAGACCGATGGCGACCTCCGGGCAGACGGGCACGTAGTCGACGAATCGGGCGAGGGTGCCGACCACGAACGAATCGCGCTTGTGCCCGCCGTTGTAGCGGACCTCCTGTCCAAGCAGGCAGGAGCTCACGCCGATGCGCACCCGCGGGAACTCCCGCCGTTCATTCTTCCTCACAACGGTTTCTCGATGGCCGATGTCAAGTCGCCACTTGTCGACCAAGTGAAGCTTGGTATGTATTCCACTACTCTATCATTTCAGTCGATCAGGTACTTGTAGTGCCGCGCCCCCGGGAGTTGGTCAAGCTTTTTTGGATTCGGTCTTCCCATTTTCGTCTCATGTACTAACTTTTCGAGTATCCGACCCGCATCCTTGGTTACTCCAGGGAAGTGCGGCTGGTAGATAACCGCCGGAAACAGCGCGCCGTCCGGCAGTCTCTGCCTGAATCTCCACAGAGGAGGACCAGACATGGCAACACTCGGTAGCATCAAGACTTCCCCTGAGGCCCCCTCCTCCCCCCTGGTCCGTGGAGAATCCGGATCTCCTCAATCTTCGGGTACACCCGGGCTTGGTCCTGATGCAAGAAGGCTCTTATCCGTGTTTTGTCCGATGCTGGGTGTTACGTCCCGCACTGATTCAGGCGAATTGGCTCGACCTATCTGAGTCGAAACGCAAGGCGATGTCCCAGGCGAGTCGAGGAGGAACACGACCCCGATCCAGCCTGGGACGAAGGCGGATCAGAAC
>JAYEJW010000201.1:0-37980 GCA_034716535.1 Pseudomonadota bacterium | reverse complement strand
CTTATTTTACGGGTATCAGAGCCCCCCAAACGCGCCAAGGCAAGGCGCAGCCCGCAGGGAATGGCTCATTCCCTTTCCAAGGGCTGCAACGCCGCATTGGCGCGCTTGGGGGGCTCCCTGCGGGCATGGCGAGAAGCGACCATCTGCGTCGTTGCGCTCCCTGGAATTAGCTTCGGCTAGTCCTGCGGTCGCGCGCCTAGCATCTGGCCGCTTCTCGCCTTGCTGAAACCGCAAAATAAGGTGGAACGAGGTACTGGTACCACCCCGATTCAGCCCCATCTTTAGCCGATCACACCGAACCTGGAGTACAGAGATGTCGTATCAATGGGCCCTCGCCATCGCCCTGCATCAATTGGGCACTATCGTCTGGGTCGGGGGCATGTTCTTCGCCCACATGGCCCTGCGTCCCGCCGCCAATGAGCTGCTCGATCCCCCGCAGCGCCTGCCGCTCATGCTGCGGGTCTTCGACAGGTTCTTCCCCTGGGTCTGGGTCGCGATCGGATTACTTTGGGCCGGCGGTTTCTGGATCTTTCTCGGCGTTTACGGGGGCAAGGTCGGGATGTACGTCCACGCCATGATGGGCATCGCGGCCATCATGACGGCGCTGTTCGGCTTCATCTGGTTCGTTCCCTACCGCCGGATGAAGGCCGCGGTCGCCCGGTCCGACTGGCCCGACGCGGGCGCCCACCTCGCCCTGATCCGCAAGGTCATCCTGACCAACCTGCTGCTGGGGCTCGTCACCGCGGTGCTGGGTGCTGCTGGGCCGAAGTTGTAGGAGCTTAAAGAATCTGCTCCCCTGTCGGCGAGTTGTATGTTCGCTCCGCCGATACCTGGGGGCTGCGTCGACAGGTGCTGAAGCCATTTGTTTGGGGGCCGAAAGGGCCCGCCTAAAAAAAATCGCGGGCGGCGCTTCGCGCCGCGTATGTCGCCGCTGACGCGGCGTATCAGTGAACAGGGCGAGCCCGCTTCGCGGGCTCGGACAGTGAACAGTGCCCAGGGATTCAGTGATCAGTAGTCAATGGGGGACACACACACCACACGAAACCCGAATCCCGTGTTCCGGAGGTTCGGGTTGCTGTCGTAGCGGAAGGCGGCGCTCGCGCCGTCTCGATTGCCGCCCCAAGACCCGCCGCGCAGCGAGCGTTGGTCGGAGCCCGCCGTGTCGGTGTCGTCCGGGTTCGCGTACTTATTCAGGCACCATTCCCAGACGTTGCCGGCGCAATCGAGAAGGCCGTCGGCCGAGGCGCCCTGCGGATAGAGTCCGACGGCGGTGGTCTCGCGCAAGAAGTGAGGACCTGTCCGGTCGTAGGTCTCGTCGATGTTCGCGTAGCCGATTCGGTATTCGGGTCCCCACGGATATTCGCGCCCGTCGGTGCTGCGCGCGGCGCGCTCCCACTGGTATTCGGTCGGCAGGCGGATGCCATCCTGCGGACCGATGAGGCCCGCCTCCCGGTACCTCGCGGTCAGCCAGCGGCAGAATGCGAGCGCTTCGACCCAGGCCACCTCATTGCGCGGCCGGTTGGCCTGTGACCAACGGGGCTTGGCGGGTAAAGGGGCGCTGATCCCTTCCTTCCACCAGTCCGGGTTGTCGTAGTCAGGGTCCTCGGTGAAGGCCGAATACTGTGCGCTCGTGACCGGGTAGCGGGCGATGCGGAAGGCGGGGAGGGTGCGGTGCTCGTTGCTCTGCCAGATGAAGTCTCCGCCGGGGATCGCGGCCCAGTCGATGTCCGGCAGGCCGTCTTCACGCAGGCCCACTCCCTTACGGCTGTCGCCGAGCAGGGACATCAGGTCGCCGATTTTGACGCGGCGGCAGTGCCAGTCCCGGGCGTCGTCCTTCTCCAACAGCCGGAGAACTAGCTCTAGTCCCTCGCGCAGCCAGACGGCCAGGGGCGGGTCCTGCTCCAGCACCCAGTGGCCCAGGGCCTCGATGGTCTCCCAGGTGTGCCGATCGGGCGTGGTGAGCCCGAGCAGAAGGCGCAGGGCGGGTTGCATCGCTCCCGCTGCTTCGGTTCGATGCCGGAACTCCCGCTCGGTAAGGTCGATGAGCTCTTCGACGGAGTCCTTGGCCAGGAACCAAGCGACGGCATCATCCAGGTGCAGATCATTCCACAGTCCCGCCTGCTCTAGGCGGTCGCGGTTCTCCTTTACCAGCACGGGGTTGGGGAGCAGGTGATCGGGCCGGCCATTCTCATCCCAGCGGCGTGCCGACCGCCTGACCTCGTCACGCCGCAGAAATGCCTCGCGCTGCTGGTCAATCCAGTCCGCTAAGAGGGGCCATTCTCGCAGCAGGGCCTCGTGGGCGACCTCGACGGTGGCCTGACCCTTGCTCTCGGCGCAGATGAGCAGGCGCACGGCGTCCCTTGGGTCGTCCGCGTCGCGTGAGAAGATGTCGATCAGGTGCCGCTCTGGGCTAGCCGCGGGCCAATCTTCGTCGGAGTGTCGCCGTGCTCAGGATGCGAAACGGGACGTCCCAGTCCCCCTTTCGCCTTGCGCTCGGCGACAACCTTTAAGCCGCGGACGCCCCGCTCCGGGGCCACGACTTCGGCACTGCGCGCCTACGCCAAGGCCCCTACGACGAATGGCTTGACGGTGTGTCGGATGCGCTTGCATATGGCCTTCGCTGGCTACGGGACCTGCGGCCCCTTCGCCACTACGGCCATACGCACGCGCCTACACCTGCCGCGGACTACCCGCCTCGTGCTTCGCACTTCCATGGCGGGCAGCGAGGGAGGCGCGTTTGCGCGTGGACGCATTGGTGTTCGGGTCGACGTTCACCAGGCGCCCGAACACTCGACGCACGGCGGCGTCGGGCTCGATGTGCTCGCGCCCGAGTATGGCGAGTCCCCGCTGTGCGCGCCGGGTCAGCACACCCTTGAGCCCGCCCACCTCATCTTGGTAGAGGCGCAGGGACAGAGCACCCTCTTCCTTTCCGGCCTCGTACAGGTCCTGCAAAGTGGCTGCTAGCAGGGCGAGGCCGCCCGTCTCGGGCTGGGCCTCCCGGATCAACTGGGCGGTCAGTGCTGGCTCCAGGTCCAGGCCAACTGCCCGCGCACGTCCTTTGATCATGCTCGCCAGTGCGAGCGGATCGGGCGCGTCCACGTAATAGGATGCTCCGGGCTTGTTCAGTATCTCCAGCAAGGCAGGCTTTCGGATGGCCTGCGGTTGAAAGTCGGAGCGCAGGGTCGCGACGACGCGGAAGCGCGGGTCGGTGACGGCCTTGACCAGGAAGGCGATAAAGGCGTCCGAGTAGTCCTTGGCTTCTGGGACGAAGAGCTCTTCCATCTGGTCCAAGATCAACAACCAGGTGGGGTGAGCGATGAGGAGCAGGTCGAGAAATCGGGAAAAATGCTCCGGTTTCTCGAGACGCGCATCTTCGCGCAGCCGAGGGATCCATTCCACCGGGCGCAGGCGCCCTTCAGCCCAAAACGGCTTGGCGCTGTCGATCAGCGTGTGGAATGCGTCACCGTCCAGATTGGGTACCATGGCGCTGATCGCCCAGTTGCGGCAGCCGGGGAGCGGCTCCTCCTTTCCATCCTCGCTGCCGCTCAGTGCCCGCCAAAGACCCGCTTTTACCAACGAGGACTTGCCGGAGCCCGATGCCCCGGTGACGATGAGAAAGCGCCCGGCGGGGTCCATCTGCAAGCGCTCGAGCAGGTCCTGGGTCTCCGTCTCGCGGCCGAAGAACAGACGCGCTGTTTCCGGGTCCCGGTCCCAGTCGTAGGCCATGAGTCCGGGGTACGGGCAGCGCGCATGAGGCCGCGACGAGTCTTCGTCAGGCCGTGGGCCGCTGTCGGATCTTTCCGGCATGGACGCCGTTTCCGCTTTCGCAGTGGATTGCCGCGGATGTACTCCGGTGATGCCCCAGAGGAGCTTTTCGAGGCCGGGGTCGACTAGTCCGCTTCGCAGATCTACCCAGGTTCGATTGCCGAGGAACATCGGTAACTCGACCCTCTCCGAGGCTCCAGGAAGCAACACGGGGATGACCGGCAGCTTCCTCGTCACTGCTAGCCGGAGGGCGGCCTGCATTTCTTCATCTTCCCAGGGACCAAGACCGTCTGCGGCCACGCAGACGGCGACGCTGTCGGAGCTTTTTATGCCTTGCTCCAGCTTGTCCTGCCAAGTTAGGCCGGGCCGGAGCTCGTCTTCGTCGAGCCAGACCCGGATCTCTCGAATTACCAGGAGTTGCTTCAGCGCGCGAACCGTGGGTTTGTCGCTGCTGTTATGGGAGACAAAGACGTGGAATCCGGGCATGGGCAGTCCTTTGGTCGGCGTCTTGCCCGATTATGTCCCTCTGCGCCTGCAAGCGAAAGCGCGAGTCGGTTGCCGGCTCTTTGGGAACGGGCCTCTGGACCGCGATTGGTTGCGGATAGCGCAGCCGCCTCCTGCCGGGTCGCCGTCCCCCGGATCGAGTCCGGGGCAGGCTATGGTGGCTGGATCCCGGCGTCCGAGCCGGGATGACGGCAACCCAACTGACCGACGCCAAAATCTGGCAAAGGAGAACTAAGGCCGGATCTCGATGGGTGTGCCGTCGTCCACGGCGTTCCAGATCTCCTCCATGGGGACGTTGCGCACGGCGATGCAGCCGTGGGTCCGATACCAGTAGGGGGCGAGCCAGCCGAGCCAGCCCCAACCGTTCATCTGACCGTGGATCATGATCAGGCCGCCGGGGTCGTCGCCACGTGCGTCCGCCTGCACGCGGTCTCGTTCGTTCGGGTAGGAGACGTGCAGGGACTTGTAGCAGCAGCTTTCAGGGTTACGCCAGTCGAGGATGTAGTGACCCTCCGGCGTGCGCAGGTCGCCCTCGCGCTGCTTGTGGCCGATCGGCTCTCCGCCGAGGGAGATGCGATAGGACCGGTAGACCTGGCTGTCCCTGATCAGGGACAGGCGTCCCTCGCTCTTGTCCACGAGTACCAGATCCGCCTTCGGCAGCCGCTCGGCGAGCCGCGGGGGGATGTCCTTCTCGTACCGGACCAGGGCTGAAACCGTGGAGGTCAGAACGAGCAGAATGCCAATCAAAACAAGCAAAAGCTGCCCTCCTTTCCGGCGGGTCCCGCGGCGAGGCCGGCGCTTCTGGTTCGTTCGCATGCGGGCAACCATGGGAATAGGCGCCGAAGGCGCTCCTCGTCCCCCTCGCCCCTTCGGGGAGAGGGCCGGGGAGAGGGGAAATCCGTCATGACAGCTGTGTTTTCATCCTCCGGGGCGACACAGGTGTCATCAGGAGTCAGCCCGGGATGCGGCGGTGCCGCCTTCGAGCGGCGAGTCTACCGGAAAGAGAAGGCCGTAGGCCTGTTTTCTCTTTCGCGGCTTGTAGCGGCGACCACAGTTGCCGTCAGGTGACCTTGACCTGAATCCGCTCTCCGGTCTGCGGGTCGCTCAGGTGGACCGCACAGGCGATGCAGGGGTCGAACGAGTGGATGGTACGCAGGATCTCCACCGGTGCCTTGGCGTCGATGAGTTGGTGGTTGTCTTGCAGGGCCGCCTCGTAGGCACCGGGCTGACCCCGGGGGTCGCGGGGACCGGCGTTCCAGGTGGAGGGGACCACGGCCTGGTAGTTGGCGATCTTGCCGTCTTCGATGACGACCCAGTGTCCGAGGGCGCCGCGCGGAGCCTCCATGTAGCCCGCGCCCTGCGCCTTCTTCGGCCAGGTGGAGGGATCCCACAGGGTCTCGTTGAAGGTCTTGGTGTCGCCGGCCTTGATGTTGGCTATCAGGTTGTCGTACCAGACCTGCATCATATCGACGACGACTTTGGTCTCCAGGGTCCGCGCCGCGGTGCGGCCCAGGGTGGAGAAGAGGGCGTCCACGGGCAGATCCAGCTTCGAGAGGGTCATGTCCACCAGCTCTTTGGTCTGGGCGTGGCCGGTGGCGTAGAGCATGAGTACGCGCGCCAGGGGCCCGACCTCCACGGCCTGGTTCTTCCAGCGCGGGGACTTCATCCAGGAGTAGCCGTCGTTCGCGTCGAGCTGCTGGTACGGCGGCTGGACGCCGCCGCGGCCGTCGTAGTCCAGCTTGGTCTCCCCCAGGTAGGGATGCAGGCCCTTCTCCTTGCCTTCCTCGTACTCGTACCAGGAATGGGCGACGTACTCCTCGATCTGGTCGGCGGCGTTCAGGTCGATCTCATGCACCGTGGATAGATCCCGATTGAGGATGACCCCCGGCGGGATCAGGAAGCTCGCCGGGTCGTTCATGCCCTTCTCGGGCAGATCGCCGTAGCAGAGGAAGTTGCCGAGGCCCTCGCCGCGGCTGCCCCAGTCCTTGTAGAAGCTTGCGATGGCCAGCGTATCGGGCACGTAGACCTGGTCGACGAACTCGCGCATCTGGCTGATGTAGCTCTGCACCTGGGCGAGCTTCTTGGCGTTGATGGCGGAGTCGGAGTTGAGATCGATGGGGGAGGCGACGCCACCGACGATGAAATTGGGGTGGGGATTCTTGCCGCCGAAGACGGTGTGCAGCTTGGCCACGTCGCGCTGCCAGGCCAGTGCCTCCAGATAGTGGGCGACGGCCATCAGATTGGCCTCGGGGGGGAGCTTGTAGGCCGCGTGGCCCCAGTAGCCGTTGGCGAAGATTCCGAGCTGACCGGACTCGACGAAGCCCTTGAGCCGCTTCTGCACGTCCGAGAAGTATCCTGGGGAGGACTTCGGCCAGTGGCTCAGGCTTTGGGCGAGCTCCGCCGTGGCCTTGGGGTCCGCGGTCAGCGCGCTGACCACGTCCACCCAGTCCAGGGCGTGCAGGTGGTAGAAGTGCATGACGTGGTCGTGCACCGTCTGCGCCCCGATCATCAGGTTGCGGATGAGCTGGGCGTTGGGCGGGATCTCGTAGTTGAGGGCCGCCTCTACCGCCCGCACCGAGGCGATGCCGTGCACAAGGGTGCAGACGCCGCAGATGCGCTGGGCGAAGGCCCAGGCGTCGCGCGGGTCCCGTCCGCGCAGGATGATCTCGATGCCGCGCACCATGGTGCCGGACGAGTAGGCCTCGGCGATCCTCTCGCCGTCCATCTGCGCCTCGATGCGCAGGTGGCCCTCGATACGGGTGATCGGATCGACGACTACGCGTTCACTCATTGTCTGATCTCTCCACTTTGGGACCCCTCATCGGGCCCGGAGTAAAGCGGTCTGTTCGAGCAGGTCGTCCCCCATCGCCCGAGGGCGGGGGCCTTACCTCCTGTTTCTCGCCGCGCCGGCAGCTCAGGCCGGCTTCTTCTTCTCCACCAGGTGATCGGCGATCATCTCGGTGAGCCCCACGACGGGGACCTCCATGTTGAAATCCTCGAGGCCCTCTTCGAGCTGGGTTCGGCAGGTGGCGCACATGGTGACCATGCGCTCGGGCTCGACCTCTTCGATCTGGGCCTTCTTGCGCTTGAAGGCGACCATCCGGAGCTCCTCGGCCCGCTCATTGCTGCTCACGCCTCCGCCGGCGCCGCAGCACCACTGGTACTTGCCGTGCTCCTTGAGATCGACGAAGTTGCCGGCCACCAGATCCATGAGGTTTCGCTGCTGCCGGATGACGCCGCTCTTGCGCGCCAGGTTGCAGGGGTCGTGCATGGAGAGCCTGTCCATCTCCCTGCCTTCGGTCTTGATCCTGCCCGAGGTACGCAGCTCGTCCAGCACCTCGATGATGTGAAAGACCCGGAAGGGATAGGACTTGCCGATCAGGTTCGGACCCTCCCAGCGCAGGGCAGTGTAGGCGTGCCCGCATTCGGGGCTGATGACGTTTCTCACCCGCAGCTTGACGGCGGCGTCGACCACCCGCTGGACCAGCTCGGCGGCGATGTCCTTGGAGCCGATCTGGATGCCGGCGTTGGTGGCCTCGAAGCAGGCTGTGCTCAGCGTCCAGGAGACCCCGGCGTGGTCGAAGATCCTTGTGATGGCCTCCAGGTACTCAGGGAAGTTGATGATCTCCATGGAGGAGAGCAGGACCAGGTAATCCGCGTCCTCCTTGTCCAGGGGCACCGCGAGGCCGGAGCTCGATTCGACGTGCTTGATCTGCACCTCGAGGGTCTTCCACTTGAGTCCCATGGGGCTTCCGGTGTGCACAGCGCGGGAGGCGGCGCTGATCAGGCCCTCCGGGGCGTGACCGGAGGCGACCATGCCCTCTCGGGCCTTGCGGATCATATACTGGAGGTCGTTGCCCACCGGGCAGACCAGGGAGCAGCGCCCGCACATGGTGCAGGAGTCGTACAGCAGCTCTTCCCACTCGGCCAGCATCTCGTCCGTCACCTTCTTCGACAGGCCCAGGGTGCCCTTGATCTTCCCCCAGAGGGTGAACTCCTGCTCCCAGACCAGGCGGAAAGGCTCCAGCTTGAGGATCGGCGTGTACTTGGGATCACCGGTCTCGACGTAGAAGGGGCAAGACTGGGCACACAGGCCGCAGTGGACGCAGCTGGAGAAGAAGGCCGCGACGGGTGCGTCCATCTCCTCGCGGAAGGCGGCGAGCCCCCGCTCCAGTGACAGTTCACTCATGACTCGACCCCCTTGCGGCCGAAGGTGGCGCCGTTGTACCAGCGGGCGATGAATGTGGTGAAGACGTGAGTCAGCTTGGTGAAGGGGAAGACGATCAGGAAGATCTCCACCATCAGGATGTGCAGCCCCAGGGCCAGCGGGTAGGGATTGATCATTCTGTGATAGGCCAGATAGCCGGTCAACAGGGGCAGGAAGGTCACGGTCCACACCAGGTAGTCCTCGACGGTGCTGATGCGTTTCTTGACCGGATGGGTCAGTCGGTGGACCAGCGAGGCGATCAGGGCCGCGATGGTCACGGCGGAGACCGCGTCCACCACCGGGTTGGGCAGGCCCGGCCAGCGCAAGCCTAGCACGCTGTTGATCAACTCGATGTGAGGAATGAACAGCAGCAGGACGACCAGGAAGCCCAGGTGCCAGATCCATCCCACCGTCACGTTGAAGGCCGCCCGCTGGAAGGTACCGGGGTCGGCAACGCTGCGGGTGATGATGGTCCTGAGGCCCGGCCCCCACTCACCCCCGCGGGGCTCGGCGAGATTGGGCTTACGCCCCAGCATCAAGATCTCGGCGATGCGCGCAAGCATCCCGAGGGCGAAGATCGCCAGGGCCCAGTCAAACATGGGACCCTTGGCCCAAAGCAGAAATTCCATCGGATCGCTCATAGCTTCTGCTCCAGTTCCTCGATCTTGACCGGTTGGCGCTCGTCCTCCTCGGCCTTCTGCTGTTTCTTGGCGAGGGCGGCCGCCGCCCCGCCCACGATGGCGCCGGTGACGCCGGCGGCCAGGAGGGTTCCGGTGGCGTTGGTGTTGGGGATGGACAGGGCACGGTAGAAGCCGCCCGCGTCCCAGAAGTCCGGTTCCGAGCAGCCGAGACAGGGATGGCCGGACTCGATGGGCCAGCTGGTGCCGGCGTTCCACTTCGTCGTCGCGCATGCGTTGTAGGTGCTCGGTCCCTTGCAGCCGAGGCGGTACAGGCACCAGCCTTTCTTGGCGCCCTCGTCGTCGAAGGTCTCCGCGAAGAGTCCCTTGTCGTAGAAGGGCCGGCGGTAGCAGCGGTCGTGGATGGACTGGCCGAAGAAGGCCAGCGGCCGGTTGTACTGATCGAGCTCCGGCAGCTCTCCGAACGTGAGGTAGTGGGCCAGCACGCCGGTGATGACCATGGGCACCGGCGGGCATCCCGATACGTTGATTACCGGCAGGTCCTCGACGATGTCCTGAACCGCGACGGCACCGGTGGGGTTCGGGCTTGCGTGGGGCAGACCGCCGAAGGCGGCGCAGGTGCCCACGGCCACCACGGCCTTGGCACCTTCGAGGGTCTCCTTGAGCATCTCCAGATTGCTGATGCCGGCGATGGTCGAGTACCCGGGGTTCGAGTCCGGTCCAGGCAGGGAGCCGTCCACCACGACCAGGTAATCGCCGTGATTGGCCTCCATGGCCTGCTCGCGGGCGCGCTCGGCGGCATCGCCCGAGGCCGCCTGCAGGGTGTGGTGGTAGTCGAGGGAGATGACCTCGAGGATCAGGTCCTCCACCGTCGGGGCATGGCTGCGGGTGAGGGACTCGGTGCAGCCGGTGCATTCCTGGAAGGACAGCCAGATCACCGAAGGCCGCCTCGCCTTTTCAAGGGCCGCGGCGATGGCCGGCGCCATCGTTGGTGGCAGGGCCATCATCGAGGCGGTGGCGGCGCAGAACTTGAGAAAGCCGCGCCGCGACACCCCATGCTCTCGCAGGCTCTCGCCTAACGTTCTGGAAACAGCCGTCTTGTGAGCCGCCATTGCCCCTCCTTCGGTAGTCAGGACCGGTAAAAATCCAAGGGCCTCGGATCGTCCCCGGTAACCGTGTCAGCCAGGCTCGTCCCCGGGGCTCGTAGGCCGCGGAAACGGGAAACCGCGATGTTCCCGGGTCGCCGCCCCGCCCTTTTCAGAGAGGGGCCGGTCAGCCCTGCAGATGGCCCGTCTTGTCCAGGCCCGCCGCGAGTCGGGCGTCCAGCCTGGCGACCGCCTCCGCGATGTCCTGGGGTTGCGAGCGCAAGATGTCCGGTATCCCGGCAATCTCGATGTGTAAGGCGATGCGCTCGTCGTTCGCGTTGCAGTGATCCACCAGCCAGACGCCGGGGAACTGCGTCTCCCAGACGCGCGTGGGACCGAGGGCACTGATGCTGGCCTCGACCTCGCCACGTCCGAGGAGGCTGAGCAGGAGGTCCTCGTCACCCGGGCCGAAGGGGATGGCGTGCAGGTCGATCAGCGTCGTCTCGCCGGTCTCGGCCAAGCGGCTAAGGCCGTGGCGGATCTCGTGGAGTATCGGCAGGGCATTGCCCCGCAGACCTTCCGACGTCTCTTCGACGTTGATTGGGATGTCATTCAGTCCGGACATGACGCAACCTGAGGTTTGGTTACCAGGACGCAACGAGGGGGCCACGTCGCTTGGGATTACACTGTCAATGGATTCTATCGATTTTTCTCGATAATGGTTTGACTTGGGGCAGAAAAGCGACTTTTTGGTGTACGTCGAATCCACGTATCAGACATGGTATTTCGAATTACCGTGAAATTACGCACCGACGGTGCATCCTTCGGGAACCGGTTCATTCAGGAACCGCGTTACCGCCGTTCCACCGGGCGATCATTGTCAACACCTCGGTCATGGCCTGGGGTACGGCTTCTTGAACCCTCCCCGTGAGTGTGTCGCCCCAATCGACGGTCGCCGGCTCGATTCCCACCAGACACCGCAGCAAAGGCAGGCTTTCGGTGAGCTTGGCGATGTCCAGCAGGTCGGCCAGGCTGACCTCGTGCACGCTGCTGACGTTGCCGCTCAGCTGACGGTCCATGGCCGGGCCATCGAATATCCGGACCGTGCCCGGCGCTGTGCCCATGCGCGCGGCGTCCACCACGATGAGACGCTTGGCCTCGGCGATTGGTCCGGCTAGCGTGAAGCTGAGGGTGCCGCCGTCGAGAAAACGCACATTCGGAAGATCGCCATGCTCTTCGGAGAGTCGCCGGACGACCTCCAGCCCCACTGCCTCGTCAGTGAGCAGGCGGTTGCCGATACCCAGTACCAGGGTGTGTCCTTGCACACGAATCTCCCCCAAATGTTCTTGCAGTGTCAGGGATGATGCCACTAAGCTCATTCCGTGCAAGAAGCATAGCGCGTGGATCCTGAGTTATGTGTCTGGGAATCCCTATGAGAATTCGGGAAATCAACGGCTTTTCCGCCCGTTGCGAAGCCAAGGGCGTCGAACGGGAGGCCAATCTGCTGATGCTGCAGGAGGAGAACCTGCGCCCCGGGGACTACGTTGTCATACACCTGGGTTATGCGATGGATAAGGTATCGGAGGAGGAGGCGCGCGCGGCCTGGGAGGTCTACGACCAAATGCTCGCCGCGGCTGACGAGTCGGGCGGCAGCCCTTGAGGCCAAGAGCTCCAACCGCGTAGGCCCGGTTTCCGCGCAAGGTTTCTCCTTCCCGGCCAGGGTTGACCCCGCGACATGCCTCCATGGCGATGCGCTTCCAAGCCATTCCTTCGCTGATTGCCCCTAACCGAGAAACGCCCCGGCGACGTCGTACTGTTTCTGGGCCTCCGTATCCGGCTCGACTCCCTCTTGCTCCATCATCTCGCAGTTCTTGGCCATTCGCGCCTGGATGGCCGCCTTCCAGGCCCGGCTGACCTCCTTGCCGCCTTCGGAGGCCGGCTGCAGTGCAGCCGCCGCGGCAGCGGCGACGAAGTGGTCGGCCTGAGCGAGCCAATCCGTGTCCTTGCCGCACGCTGTATAGGTCTTGACCGCATAGCCTTTCGCGGCCCTGAAGGCATCCTCCAGCTCGGCAGGCGATGCGTCGCGGTTGTTCGCGACCTCGATCGCGCGATTGATCCGGGCATCCTGGGACAGGTGCAGTACGCTTTGTACGAAATGGGCCCCGAGGATGCGTTGTCGTTGCGGATCGAGCTTATCGATTGCTGTGCGTAGCGCCTGGTCGTTGGAGATTTCGGCCATGGGTTGGTTCCTGCTCGGTGTTTGCTCAGGGGCGGCCGCGGGGAGCGGGGTATTCAGTACATGGGATTTCATCCCATTTTAGATGGGTTACGCATTGACGTTGATCACGAATAGTACCTCGTTCCACCCTATTGTGCGGTCTCGGCAAGGCGAGGGCGGCCAGATGCTAGTACAGGCGCGCCTAAGACGCCGTAGCAAGAGAGAAAGTCTCACGCGAAGCCGCGAAGGGCGCGAAGAGAATCTACTGGCATGATGACTGTTAGAGAAACTTACGCGCTGCTGTACGATGCGCGCGACCGCTTGGGGCGGAAGCACTCGGGGCGCGTTTTCTTTAAGAACGCATAGCCAGAAGGTGAAGCATGAAGCGGACCGTGTTTTTTGTATCCGAAAGCACAGGCATCACCGCAGAGACCCTGGGCAACAGCCTGCTCTCCCAGTTCGAAGATGTTGATTTCGAACGGGTGTATACGCCCTATGTGAACACGGCCGAGACGGCGCGCGAGCTGGTTCGCCTGTTTGACGGGATCTACGCGCAGGACGGCCAGCCGCCGATCGTCCTGGGTACTATGCTGAACGAGGAGGTGAGGGCGGTCTTGCAGCAGGGAGCCTGCATCTACGTCGAGCTGTACGAGACCTTCGTCGGGCCCTTGAGCGAGATCCTCGGGGTGGCTCCCAGCCGGAAGACCGGGCAGAGCCATGCCATTAGCCGGGAGAGCTCCTATGCCCGGCGCATCGATGCCATCAACTTCGCCGTCGCCAACGATGACGGCGTACGACCGGAAAACTTCGGCCGGGCCGATCTGATCCTGACCGGCGTTTCCCGTAGCGGCAAGACCCCCACCTGCCTGTATCTCGCGACCCATTTCGGTCTCTATGCAGCCAACTATCCCCTCACGGAAGAGGATTTCGAGCGCGACGACCTCCCGGAGCCCTTGCGTTTGAACAGCCAAAAGCTGTTTGGTCTCACGATCGACGCCGAAAGGTTACATCAGATCCGTGTAGAGCGGCGCCCGGGCGGCTCCTATGCGTCTCTCGATCGCTGCCGCTCGGAGTTGCGTCAGGCGCAGAGGATGTTCACGCGGCTGGGCATCCCGGTGCTGGATACAACCAGTCATTCGATCGAGGAAATCTCTTCCCGGATTCGGTTGGCGTTGAAGTATCGAACGGGCTAGCGCCAGGTTGTCGCCTTCAGCGACGCTGGGATGGGGATTTTCCTGACAAACGCCATGGTTTAAGCGCTCTATAGTTCTAAGTGAGGATGGCATGCGGGAAAGGCCGGCGAAGAAAGGGGGATGGGTTGGCAGGCCGGCCGGATTCCACGGAGGCAAAGGAATGCAGATCTGGAAGAAGAGGGAGCGCCTCCTGTGTGCCTTTGTGGAAAGCAAGGTGCGGGAGGATGTGAGATGTACCAGCACAAGGTTCAGGGTGTGGCTGGGGAGGCACCGCAGTACCCACCGGGACGAATGCCACGCGACCGGATGATCGCGGCAAATGAGGATAGGGAGGAGTGGAACGCGGAGCAGAGAATCGTCATCGAGTTCCTGCGGGGATTCTGTGCCGAGCACGAGTTTGCGCCCCCTGCCGTCGTGTTGTGTAGGCAGCTCAGGCTGTCTTTGAATGATCCCCGCTGGACCGGAACCTACCTGAGGAAGCTGTTTCCCCCGAAGGGGATCAGAACCGCTTGCTGCTGCGGGGGATTGCCCAAGCCTGTGGGCATGGGGTGTGTGTAGAGCTCGGGGGGACCGCCGTTTTCTTTCGGCGGTTCCCGCGTCCACATGCCGACAAACATGTAGCCTCCCCGCTGCCGCAGCAAAGAACAATTTAGAAGGCGGCGATCACCCTCCGTTTCGCCGCTTTGCCATACTAGCCGCTTCGGAACCTAGCGGCCGCAAACCCGGCAGCAGTCCGAGCCGCCGCGTCCCAGTTTCTTCAGCCGTAAGAACAGGATTGCCAACTAAACATACATGCCTGTATCGTTAGCGTATGGATGTGGCTGGACAGAGAAAGACGCGGCTGGACCGGGCTGACTGGCTCGAGGCTGCAATCCAGAGCCTGGCGGAGGGTGGTATCAGCGAGGTCAGCATCGAAAAGCTCGCGGCGGGTCTTGGTGTCACGCGAGGCAGCTTCTACCACCACTTCCGCGACCGGGCGGACTTGTTGCGCGAAATGCTCGGGTATTGGACACAGAAGTGGACCCTGGACATCCGCGAGGACATCCGCGCCCTGGGTTTGGATCCCCGCAACACCCTCTTGGCGCTGATTCGGGCCGTCCGGCACCGCCGGGGAGCCCAATACGACGTCGTGTTCCGCGCCTGGGCCCTGCACGACCCGACGGCGCGGGATGTCGTCGAGCAAGTGGACGAGACCCGGCTCGCCTACATCAGGACTCTGTTCGAGGACATGGGCTTCGGGCCCCTCGACGTCGAGAACCGCGCACGCCTGTGTCTCTACTACGAGATGGCGGAGCCCACAATGTTCGCCGCGCAGGCCACCGAGTTGGAGGATCGACTCATCGTGGAGCGGCACAGGCTGCTCACGACCGACAACCCGGCCGACAGTCAACCATCGCAACAGGACGAGGAAAAAAGATGAAACGTCCAATGAACATCCTTGCCGCCGGCGCGCTGGCCGTACCGACCTCAAGTGATCGGGGGTCGCCAATGACTCCGAGGAAGGACCGGCCGCCAATGGGCATCGGCGTACGGGTGGCAGGTGCAGGGCGGCACCAACAGCGGCTTTTTCAATAGGTCGCGCAGGTTGGTGGCTATGTTTTCAGGCCGGCCTTAGGCTGCGGCATCGAGCTGGATATACCATAAGTTGAACAGAGGAGAAATGACAGATGCGTAAACTGGCGATGGCCTCGATCCTGGTGCTTGCAACGGTACTTTGTGCGCCGGTCTCGGTATGGGCGGCGAAATGCGGCGACTATCAGACCAAGGGATTCCTGAGCGATGATTCCAAGCTCAAGCCGGAGGGCGGCAAGAGCGAGGCCTGCGTGTACAAGAACCCGAAGGCCGATCCCGCAAAGTACGACAAGGTCATGATCGACAGGATCAAGATCTTCCTCAGAGAAGACGCGGAGTCGAAGGAGATCGACCCGGCGGCCATGAAAGAGCTCACGGACTACTTCCATACGGCCATCGTCAAGGCCGTTGGGCCTGCCTATCCGGTGGTCACGAAGCCCGGCCCGGACGTGGTGCGGCTGCGTATCGCGATCACGGACCTGGTTCCCAACGCAGTGGAGGCGTCGGTTGTCTCGCTTGTCGTGCCGTTTCTATGGGTCGGTGATGCGGGGGCGGGCGTTGCCCAGGGTAAGGCCGGAAGCACCCCGTTCGTGGGAGCGGCGACGGTCGAGATGGAGGCCCTCGATAGCGAGAGCAACGAGCAAGTGGCCGCCTATGTCGAGACGCGGGTCGGCAAGAAGTACCACGTGGATCTCGATGGCGGCGTGGCTAAGGCTGTGGAGGTCGGCACCAAGGATTATCTGCGGGCCTACAGCACCTGGGCCTACACTAAACAGTCCATGGATCGCTGGGCGCAGCTCATCCGCGAGCGCCTCGACGCGGCCCACGGCAAACCGGCCGGGGACACCTGACCGAACCAGCGCTTCCCCGGGCCGGAGACCCAGAATCTTCCTGAATTTCATCAGGTTGGCGAGGACGTAACGATGCGCGAGGCAACCATCTCTTTCCTGGCGCTTCAGGGTAGGCTGGTCTTCCGCTGGGTGTTCCGCCCGAACTGGGACCTGGCTATCGGTTACCGCGCCCTGAAGCAGGATTACTCGACCGGACAGGGATTCAACAGGTTTGCCTATGACGCCACGACCCACGGGCCGCTGCTCGGGTTGGAGTATCGGTTCCGCTGATGGACGCCCCAGACGCGATGGATGATGAAGCGGCTCGTTTACGTGCTAAACAGGTCGATGTGCTCTTTGACCAATCACCCGTCGCTCTAGCCGCTAGCGCGGCTGCGGCCATTTTCCTCGTGGGCATGTTTTGGGGGGCCTCACCTCAACCGATTCTCCTCGGTTGGTTCGGATTATCCGTGCTTGTCACCGTAGTGCGCATAGGCTTGATCCGACGGTACAGAGGCTCGTCGGACGGGCCAGAGCGGGCGCGTCATTGGCTCAGGTGGTTTGTCGCGGGAGTCATCCTGTCAGGCGCGATCTGGGGCGTGAGCGTGATCCTGCTGGTACCCGTGGAGTCCCTTGTGCACGTGGGATTCGCGGTGCTTTGGGTCTGCGGACTATCAGCCGGCGCAGTAGCCGCGCTCGCAGTGGTCAAGGGGGCCTTCTTTGCGTTTTCGGTCCCGGCCTTGACGCCTGGAATCCTGTACTTGCTGATGCAGGGGGAGGCTTTGGCCGCAACGATCGGTGGCGCACAGCTGATATTCTTGGTTTTCATCTCTCTCAACGCCTTGCGTATGCACAAAACGCTCGTGCACGGGCTGCAAATGCAGCTGCGCAACGCACAGCTAATCGCGCACCTGGACGCAGAAAGGGCGCGCGTCGAACGACTGAACGCGCAGCTCGAAGAACGGGTTGCGGGACGTACCGCCGAGCTTGCGGCCGCGAACGACTATCTTCAGCAAGACATCGCCGATCGCAGGCGGGTCGAACAAGCCCTGTTCGCAGAGAAGGAGCGTGCGCAGGTAACTTTGCATTCTATCGGAGACGCGGTAATCACCACCAATGCTGAAGGTATCGTCGAGTATCTTAACCCGGTGGCTGAGACGTTGACCGGTTGGTCGGTACCCGAGGCGTCCGATCAGCCCCTCAGTGCAGTGTTTCACATAGTCGACGAACACAATCGTGAACCTGTACCGGATCCCGTGGCTCAGTGCTTCGCGCAAGAGCCTGGTACCAGCCCGCCGGATCCCAGCATCCTCATTAGCCGCAGTGGCCGGGAGTACGCTATTCAGAACTCGGTCGCCCCCATCCGCAACCGGGACGGCGAAGTATTGGGAGTGGTGCTGGTGTTCAATGACGTGACCGAGGCCCGCCGCATGGCTCGTGAAATGAGCCACCAGGCCACTCATGACGTCCTGACAGGCTTGGTCAACCGACGGGAATTTGAGCACCGCTTGCGACGAATATTAAAGACATCGCGAAAGGAAAACGTGGAGCACGCCTTGTGCTATCTCGACTTGGACCAGTTCAAGGTTATCAATGACACTTGTGGTCATACTGCTGGCGATGAGTTCTTGCGTCAGCTGGGGCAATCGTTGCAACGACAGGTCAGGGAACGGGACACCTTAGCGCGCCTCGGTGGTGACGAGTTTGGTGCATTGCTGGAGCACTGCCCGTTGCAGCAGGCCAGGCGCGTGGCTGACGCTCTACGCCAGGCGGTCGAAGACTTCCGCTTTTTCTGGGAAGGTAAGGGTTTCAGGGTCGGTGTGAGTATTGGTCTGGTACCTATTACGCAGGTCAGTGAGAATCTCACAGCTGTGCTCCGCGCAGCCGATAGTGCCTGCTACGCGGCCAAAGAAATGGGGCGGAACCGCATTCACCTCTATCATGAAGATGATGCGGGGCTGACCCGCCCGCGCGGTGAGATGCAGACGGTAACACAAATAATTCGGGCGCTTGAAGACGACCGATTCCATCTTCTTTTCCAGCCGCTTGTCCCGATCAACGACCACGTCCATGAGGGCACTCACTATGAACTGCTATTGCGGATGTCCGACGAACACGGGCGGGTTGCGTTACCGGGTACTTTCCTGCCCACCGCTGAGCGCTACAATCTCTCGACGAAGCTCGATCACTGGGTAACAAGCAAGGCATTTGAATGGCTGGCCGACCATCCTGATCATCTGCAACAGCTATCCCTGTGCGCCATCAATCTATCCGGTCTATCCCTGGGTAATGAAGAATTTCTGGACTTTGTCGCCAAAACCTTTAAAGAGAATCGCGTCCTACCACAGAAGATCTGCTTTGAAGTCACCGAGACAGCAGCTATTGCCAATCTGTCCGGTGCTACTCGGTTCCTGAAAGCCCTGAAGAGTTACGGATGCCAGTTTGCACTGGACGATTTCGGCAGCGGAATGTCTTCATTCTCCTATCTCAAAAACTTGCCGGTAGACTATTTGAAAATCGATGGCGTATTTGTGAAGGATATAGTGGATGATCCTATCGATTTGGCAATGGTAAAATCCATCCATGAAATTGGGCGTGCGATGGGCAAGCTAACGATTGCCGAGTACGTAGAGAATAAGGCCATACTGGGGAAGCTCCAAGAGATCGGAATCGATTATGCTCAGGGTTATTACATCGGTCGACCACAACCTATTGAGGAACTCACATAGCATCCTCACTAGCATTCAGGCAGTGCGAAGCCAGGTGGGGAAGCTGAATCGAGAGCACGCAGCGTTCGCCAGGGGCGGCTCCGCGACCCCGTGAAGAGCTAGCCTTCCGGCCTTGGCGAGGCGCGAGATCAGATCTTCGCGGGTGCGGTCGGTTGTCGACGACCGCTTCGGTGGTCACCGTCGAATCAACCTTGGACTTGAATACAAGAATCGGCGGAAGGAGGATCAGCGATCGTCCTTGCCTTCTTTCAGGGCGGTCCATTCTTCCGGCGTGTTGATGTTGAAAAACGCCTTGGGACGGTCGGAGAAGTCCGCCAGCGCGAAGCGGTGTTCCGCATACCAGGTATCGATCTTGCGCCCGCCGTTTTCCAGGTAGCTCAGAAGGTCGGGCAGGAGCTCTCGGCGCAGCAGGGCGAACACGGGCTGCATGCGGGTGCCGTCGTGGGCGACGCTGATCTCCGCATCCCCGCGTTTCAGGGCATTGTAGAGCCTCGCGCACAGATCCGCCGGCAGCAGAGGGGAATCGCAGGGTGCCGTCAACAGATATGGGGTCGTTGTCGCCTCTAGGGCGCTGGCCATACCCACGAGGGGCCCGAAGAAATCTCCTACCACGTCCTGTACCACCGGAAAACCAAGGTCCCGGTAGCGTTCGAGGTTCCGGTTGGCATTGACCACCAACCGGCCAACCTGCGGTTTTAGGATCTCGATGGTCCGCATGATCAACGGACTGCCGTCGATCTCGAGCAACCCCTTGTCCTGCCCCCCCATTCGCCGACCGCGGCCTCCGGCGAGGATCACGCCCGTAATGTCCGGTATCGGGACGGCGGCGGTGCCGGCCGGATCAATGTCGTTGGAGGGATGAGGGGGCGGGACCAGTTCGGATGGAGAAGTCATGGTCTCCAGGTTTCCTTTTGCGGCCAATGGGACTTTCCTGCCTGTGCGATCGTAGAGAAACGGCTCCACCATGGTAAAGCGGCTGGGGCCGGTCTTGCACAAGTGCAGGTGCTGATCGCCCAGTGTTTTCGCCACGTTCGGCTCATGGGTGGTGACGATGGTGCTGATGCCTTCGCCCTTGAGCCGGCGGATAAAGAAAAGGGTCTGCTCCCGGGATTCCAGATCCATGCTGGCGAAGGGCTCGTCCAGCAGCAGCAGCCGGGGGCAAAGCACCCGTGCCCGGGTCAGGGCCACGCGTTGTTTTTCCCCTCCGGAAAGGCGCCGCGCGTTCTTGTTGGCCAAGTGTTTCAGACCCGCCCAATCAAGGGCCTGGCTCACTCTGGCGCGTACTTCCGATCTTGGTGTGCGCGCGTGGCGCAGACCGTAGGCGATGTTCTCTTCGACGCTCTGGTCGAACATGTAGGGGTGCTGGTGCAGATAGATGACGTCGCGCTGGAGTATCCGCCGGGCCAGGCGCCAGGGCCAGGTGCGACCCCGATAGACGACCGCTAGGCGGTCGGGGGCCTCAAGACCCGCAATGATCTTCAGCAGGGTGCTCTTGCCTGCACCGTTTCGGCCGCTCAGCACCAGGCTCGAGCCTTCCTCGATCTCGAAGGAAGCGATATCCAGCAGGGGCCTGCCGCCCAGGCTCTTGCGCAGGTCTTTGAGCTGCAACAACAGACTCAAGGCGCGATCTCCCCCTTGCCCTGGAAGAACATGAGGGCGAAGTTCAGCGCGAGTGCCAACAGCAGCAGCACGAACCCCAGGGCGATGCCCTGCGCGAACTCGCCCTTGCTCGTCTCCAGGGCGATAGCGGTGGGGATGTTGCGGGTGTAGCCGAGGATGTTGCCTCCCACCATCATGGAGGAGCCAACCTCCGCGATGATGCGGCCGAATCCGGCGATTAGTGCGGAAAACAGCCCGAACCGGACCTCGTACATCAGCGTCAGCATGGCCTGCCAGGGCTTCGCGCCGAGGGTAATGGCCGTCTCCCAGGCCCTCTGGTCGGCGGCCTGGATGGCGGAATGGCCCATGGCGACCAGGATGGGGAAGCAGAGGATGATCTGGCCGATGACCATGGCCGACTGGGTGAACAGGAGCCGCAGATCGCCCAGGGGGCCGTTTCGCGACAGCAGCATGTACACGGTCAGCCCCACCACCACCGCCGGCAGCGCCAGCAGGGTGTTGAAGGTCGAGATGAGCAGACGCCGGCCCCGAAAGCGCCAGTGGGCCAGCGCGAAGGCGGTGACCAGCGCCACCGGGGCGGCGATGAGAATGGCCTGCAGGGAGACGGCGAAGGAAATGCCGATGACGGTCCACAACGCGGGATCACCCGAGAGCAACAGGACCAGGGCCTCCCAGTTGGCCTCCGACAGGCTTTTCATGGCCTATTGGGGTGGAACCGCACTGGGGACGAACAGTGCCTCGCCCGCAAGACGGAAGTCTCGGATCAGGGCCTGCCCCGCGGGGGAGGTCACCCAGGCGATGAGTCGCATGGCGCCCAAGTAGTTGATCTCCGGATAACGGGCCGGATTCACGGCGATGATCCCGTAGGGATTGAACAGCCGGTCATCTCCCTGGACCAGGACATCCAGGGGAACGCGGCCGCGGAAGGCCAACCAGGTGCCGCGGTCCGTCAGGGTGTAGGCGCCGAGCTCGCCGGCCATCTGCAGAACCTTGCCCATGCCCTGACCGGCCTCTCGGTACCAATGCCCCTGGGATGCGATATCCGCCAGTTGCCACAGGTACTTCTCCCGCTTGTGGGTTCCCGAGTCGTCCCCACGCGACAGGAACAGGGAGTCCCCTCCCGCGATACGCGAAATGGCGGCAACGGCGTTCTTGGAGCCGCGGACCCCGGCCGGGTCCTCCTTGGGCCCGACGATCAGGAAATCGTTGTACATCAGGTCGCGTCGGTTGACCCCGAAACCCTCGGCGACCAGGGCGTCCTCGGCCTTGCGGGCATGGACCAGCACCAGATCCACGTCTCCCTCCCGCGCCAGCCGCAGGGCCTTGCCGGTACCGACGGCGATGACGTGCACCTTGTGTCCGGTCCGCTCCTCGAAGGGTGGCAACAGGACCCGCAACAGGCCGCTGTTGTCCGTGCTGGTCGTTGTGGCAAGCCGGATGATGTTCTCCGAGGACAGGGCTGGATACTGAACAGACAGAAGCAGACAGGACAGAGCGAGGCCGAGGAATCTTTGCAGGTACGTCATTGTGAAACCCCTTTCAATCAACTGCTCATTCGAGGTGCAAGCGTCGTACGGTCGATTCGAAGGGAGGTCGGAGATCAGTCCGGCAGTCGGCTGTGGACGACAGCGGAATCAGGGCTGTGGGCCGATGCTTTCGGCTTTGCGTCCAGCAGGACGCGCTCGGCGCCGTTGAAGACCAGAAAGTGGCTCCCTTTGGTGCGGGCGATCATAGTGACGCCGAGCTCACGGGCGAGCTTCAGACCCATGTGGGTGACACCGGATCGGGAGATCAGGACGGGGATGCCCATCTGGGCCACCTTCATGACGATCTCAGAGGTCAGGCGCCCCGTCGTGTAGAAGATCTTGTCCGCCCCCGGCATGTGCTCGAGCCACATGGTGCCCGCGATGGCGTCCGCTGCGTTGTGGCGGCCGACGTCCTCCACGAACATCAGGATCTCTTCGCCGCGGCACAGGCCGCAACCGTGCACGGCACCGGCACGCTTGTAGATCTCGTTGTGCCGGCGGATGCGCTGCAACAGCCCGTACAGGCCGGATTGGCTGAGGCGCACTTCCGGCAGACGGATCCGATGAAGGTCATCCAGGGCACGGCTGAATACGGTGCCCTGGCCGCAGCCGGTCGTGACGGTCCGCCCCTTGAGCTTCTCGTCCCAGTCTTCGACGCCGTGCCAGGTCGTCACCGCCACGGCCTCCGCTTCCCAGGATACCTGTACCGCGCGTATGTCCTCGATGCGCTCGACAAAGCGCTGGGTTCTCAGGTAGCCCAGGGCGAGGGCCTCCGGGTGGGTGCCCAGGGTCATGAGGGTGACGATCTCCCGTTTGTCGACATAGAGCGTCAGTGGTGACTCGCCAGCGATCTGCACCTCCCGTGCGGCGCCGTACTCGTCCACAGCGGTCACCGGATGGGTGGGCGCAAGGCCGGCCTGCGTCATCTGCGGGCGGTACAAGGGTGCCTCGTCGGCGTTGTTTGCCGGTCGTTGCTGGGTTTCGCGCACTGATCCGGGGGCCATCGAACTCAGATACCGACGTCGTTCCGTTGTCTGACCTGAGTGTCGCTCCACGGAAACGCGAATGAATCCAGCGTGTCGGTGGTGCAGGGATGCCTCCATTAAACAATCCTAATGTACCAGAAAACTCAGCGCCGACGGTCGATGGAGCGCAGAGGACTAGCCTGCATGCGTTGCGCTGCATCAATGTACCTGCCAACTCTCTCGCATAGCATGGGACAAGTATCGATTTCCTCTGCAACTGTGAGAATGTCGCCTCATGTCTGATCCGAATGCCTCTGCTGGCCCTGCCGGAACCCCGGACCGATTCGCCGTCTCTGTCATTCTCGCCGTCTCCGCGCCTTCGGCTTCCGGCGAGGTCGTTGGTGTCGTGGCAGGAGACAGGGGCGGGGATGACAGGCTCCTGCGTAGCGATGGCGCTGGGGAACAGGTGCTTTGCCCGGGCTTCCAGCTCCGGCTCTACAAAGACGAGGCGGAGAGCTATTACATGAACCTCACCGGGGAGCGGCCCAGTGTCTTCGTAGTCTGCCAGGCGGCAGAAGATGAGAGTCCGCGCCCCGTTCTGGTCACACTGAGCTACGACGAGGCCTCATCCTACATGGAGGTGGAGGACGCCGTGTTCTCGGTCCCGATGCCGCCGGAGATCTACCGCTGGGTGGAGACCTTTGTCCTGGAGCACTACACCCCCGAGCGCAAGAAGAAGCGCAAGCTGGACAACTGGAAAGAGGACCCGAAGCTGTTCACGTCGCCCCGCTTCAACGTCTGCGACGGTCTGGACGATTATGCAGAGGATTTCACCCGGTTCGCGCCTCTTGGCGATCTGATGACCCGCCAGATGCGCAGAATGCTGGCGATGGAGGAGGAGCCGGCCGCCGGGAAGGCGGACGACCAGCCGTCTCACCGGAGCCTGCAAACCGCCGAATCCTCCGATCCGTCCGTCGAGGAAGAAGCGACCTCAGTGTCCTCCGCCGATCAGAAGGCCGAAAGTGACGCGGGGAAAGCTGGTTGATTTTCCTTGAGAATCCGCAAGGGACACTCGCTTGGTTCGGGAATCGTTGACGTGCGTCAACCCCAACCGGAGGCAGTGCGGTTAAATTAGTATTATCGAATGAGCTTATTGACGGCCGTCGCCGGCGAGCAGGGAGCGGAGGCGGGGAGGTGCCGTAAGCAGCGCAGGAAGTTGTAAGTAGTGTCTGTAAACTCACCAAGTCTGGATTCGGCCTTATCCCTTCCCGGCGGATCCAAGAACGGTGAAGCGAGGGCGACCGCCCTGGCCGCCAGTACGCTAGCCGATCTCCATCCCACCCGCGTCATCTCTTATCGCTCCCAGGGAAACCTTCTGATCGTCGGTCCGCGTTCGGCGGTGCTGGGCGCGGCAAAGGGTCTTTCCGACCGGATTCACTGCATCCTCCTTGTCACCGATACATCGCTCGATGAAAGGGATGCCGTGCCGCGCGCCGGAAACCGGACGGTCCTGGCCGGCGCCCCCGAGTCGATCAGCGGCCATCTCGGGCGGTTCAGCGTTCTTGTGAAAGGTCCCGATCGGCCCATCGGGCTCCATGAGCTGACGGCGAGTCCGCGCCCCTATGTGGACTTGGTGCTCGATCTGAGCGAGCCCCCGGCCATTGCCAGCGAGCGCAAACCTCCCGGTTATTTCGCCCCGGGTAGGGACCAAGCGGTCCTCGCGCAGGCGCTCGCCGCAATCCCCGAGCTGGGGGGCGAGCTCGAGAAGCCGGAGTACGTCCTCTACGACCCTGAGATCTGTGCCCACGGCCGCAGCGGCATTCAAGGCTGTACGCGCTGCCTCGACAGCTGTCCCTCCGATGCGATCCGTTCCGTCGGTGACTGGGTCGAAGTGGATCCTTACCTCTGCCAAGGCGTGGGCAGCTGCGCCACCGCCTGCCCAACCGGGGCCATGCGCTATGCCTATCCGCGGCTGGAGGACCTCCTGGAGCGGCTGCGCATTCTGATGCGTGTCTATCGGGAAGCCGGTGGCGAGAGTCCATCCCTCCTGTTTCACGACGGCGGGGAAGCCAGGGCCAGACTCGAGCGGATCGTAGAACGTATTCCCGACTCCGTGATCCCGCTGGAGGTTGAAGAGATCGGCAATCTGGGCATGGACGTCTGGCTCGCCGCCCTTGCATACGGGGCCGGCCGTGTGGTCCTGCTCGGCGCCCCAACGGTGGATCGGTCCGCCGTTGCCGAGATCGGTCGTCAAGTCTCCTACGCGAGGACCCTGCTCGAAGGTATGGGCTATCCCGGTGGTGCGTTGAGCTATGTCGAACAGGCCGGCGACGAACCGCTCGTGGACATCCTGGCGGCCACCGAGGACTGCATCCGGCTCGAGCCTGCTAGCTTCGCCGCCATGGACGAGAAGCGTACTGTCATCCATCTGGCGCTCGATCATCTGCATCGTGAGGCCCCCAAACCGCGCCCGCTGGCCATACTGCCCGACGGCGCACCCTTCGGTGAGGTGTGGCTCAACGCTGAGCGCTGCACTCTGTGCATGGCCTGCGTCTCCCAATGCCCGGGAAAGGCGCTCCAGGCCGGGGATGAGAGCCCGCAGCTCAGGTTCATCGAGGACAACTGCGTTCAATGCGGCCTCTGTGCCCGCAGCTGTCCGGAGAACGCCATCGGACCCTCCCCCCGTTACCTGTTCGATGGGGTCCAGCGACGTCGGGTGCGGGTGCTGAAAGAGGAAGAGCCGTTTCTTTGTATCCGCTGCGGCAAGCCATTCGCCACGCAGAGCGTTATCCAGCGCATCCTGGGCCAGTTACAGGGACATCCAGGCGTAGGTCCTGAGGAGATGAGGCGACTGAGGATGTGTGAGGACTGCAGGGTCAAGGCCATGTTCGAGACGGAGCGGCCTGAATCGGCGGCTGCTTCGCAGGAGGCGCCCTGATGCAGATCGAGGCCGCGGCCGTAAAGGAGCGGGCAGTGACGGAGGACGAGCGGGCCCGAGCAGACAATTACCGGTTGGTCGCGGCATTGCTGGCGCGCCCCCCGCGTGCGGATCTGCTCGCTGCTTTGCGTGGCATCGACGATGGGGACGGTCCCCTCGCCCCGATCTGGCGGGATCTCCGGCAGGCCGCGGATGCCTGCGAGGTCTCCCAGGTGGAGGACGAATACAACCGGCTTTTCATCGGACTGGGCCGCGGAGAGCTGATGCCCTATGCCTCCTGGTATCTGACCGGGTTCCTGATGGAGAGGCCGCTGGCGGAGCTGCGCGCGGAGCTGGCACGCCTGGGGTTTGCCCGTCAGGAGGGCATCTTCGAGCCGGAGGACCACGCGGCGTCCCTATGCGAGGTGATGGCGCTCATCATCACCGACGATGAACTAAACGCTACCGATAGTAAGGTTTTTTTCGACCGCTTCCTCGGCTCCTGGCTGGGGCGCTTCTTCGAGGATCTGGACGGGGCGGAATCGGCAGCCTTCTATCAGGCCGTAGCCCGCCTTGGCTCGAGGGTCATGGCGATCGAACGGGAATACTTCTCTATGCGCGCGTGACGGAACCTGGAGGTGAAGTATGAACAGCGACAGACTCGACTCGCCTGAACGCCGACAGTTTTTCAAGGGTGCCGCTGTCGCGGGCGGTGCCGCCTTGCTGGCGGCGACGGGCCAGACTGAGGCAGCGGCTTTGCCCGCGGATGCAGGCGTCCAGACCCAAGCGGACAAAGGATATCGCCTGACGGAGCATGTCAAGGCGTATTACCTCACCTTGCGGACCTGATCCGGCCCCGGACTAGCGTTGAGGAGGACGGGATATGAAACTGGTCAAGAGAGCAAATGGGTCGGACAGGAACCTGTCCGCACCAGTGATGAAGGGTACGATGGACCGCCGCGCTTTTCTGAGGCGGTCCGGCTTGATGGTGGGTGGCCTCGCTGCCGCGAGTACACTGCCGCTGTCCATGATGAAGCGGGCCAAGGCCTCGGTGACCGCCGAGGCAGGAGCCGCGAACGAGGCGAAAGCCGTGCGTACCGTGTGCAGCCATTGTTCCGTGGGCTGCGGCATCCTTGCCGAGGTGGAGAACGGCGTCTGGACGGGCCAGGAACCGGCCTTCGACCACCCCTTCAACCAGGGCGGCCACTGTGCCAAGGGCTCTGCCATCCGCGAGCATGGTCACGGCGAGCGCCGGCTGAAGTATCCGACCAAGCTGGAGGGCGGCAAGTGGAAACGGATCTCCTGGGATCAGGCCATCGCCGAGGTGGGCGACAAGCTGCTGCAGATCCGTGAGCAGTCGGGTCCGGATTCGGTGTACTGGCTGGGCTCGGCCAAGTTCAACAACGAGCAGGCCTACCTGTTCCGCAAGATGGCGGCCCTGTGGGGCACCAACAACGTGGATCACCAGGCGCGGATCTGTCATTCCACCACCGTGGCCGGCGTAGCCAACACCTGGGGCTACGGCGCCATGACCAATTCCTACAACGATATCCACAACTCCAAGGCGATGTTGATCATCGGCGGCAACCCGGCGGAGGCGCATCCCGTCTCGTTGCTGCATCTTTTCCAGGCCAAGGAGCGCAACAACGCGCCGCTGATCGTCATCGATCCGCGTTTCACCCGCACTGCGGCCCACGCGGATCTGTTCCTGCGGATCCGCCCCGGCACGGACGTGCCCATCATCTGGGGCATGCTCTGGCACATCTTCGAGAACGGCTGGGAGGATACAGAATTCATCCGCCAGCGCGTTTACGGCATGGACGAGATCCGCAAGGAGGTGGCCAAGTGGACGCCGGACGAGGTCGAGAGGGTCACCGGTGTGCCGCAGGAGCTGGTCTATCGCGCCGCCAAGCTGATGGCGGACAACCGCCCGGGCACCTTCATCTGGTGTATGGGCGGTACGCAGCACACCATCGGCAACAACAACACCCGGGCCTACTGCAACTTCCAGCTGGCCCTCGGCAACATGGGCAGGAGCGGCGGCGGCACCAACATCTTCCGCGGCCACGACAATGTGCAGGGCGCCACCGATTTTTGCATCCTCAGTCATTCACTGCCCGGCTACTACGGGCTGTCCGAGGGTGCCTGGAAACACTGGAGCCGTGTGTGGGATCTGGATTACGAGTGGGTTAAGGGCCGCTTCGACGAGGGCAGCTACGAGGAGGCCAAGGGTAAGCCGGTCGGTCCCATGAACACCAAGGGGATTCCGGTGTCGCGCTGGATCGATGGTGTGCTGGAGGACAAGGCCAACATCGCGCAGAAGGACAACGTGCGCGCCATGATCTTCTGGGGTCATGCCCCGAACAGCCAGACCCGCGGCCCGGAGATGAAGGAGGCCATGGAGAAGCTGGACACCATGGTCATCATTGACCCCTACCCGACCATGAGCGCGGTGATGAGCGACCGCACTGGCGGCGTCTACCTGATCCCGGCCAGCACCCAATTCGAGACCTACGGCTCGCTGACCGCCTCCAACCGTTCCCTGCAATGGCGCGACAAGGTCATCGATCCCCTGTTCGAGTCTTTGCCGGATCACACCATCATGTACAAGCTGGCGGCAAAGCTGGGAATCTCAGAGCAGCTGTTCAAGCATATTCAGGTCGAGAACGACGAACCCCTGATCGAGGACATTACCCGCGAATTCAACAAGGGGATGTGGACCATCGGTTATACGGGACAGACTCCCGAGCGGCTGAAGAAGCAGCAGCAAAACTGGCACACCTTCGACTTCACGACCCTGCAGGCGAACGGCGGGCCCTGCGACGGGGAGTACTTCGGATTGCCTTGGCCCTGCTGGGGCACCGCGGAGATGGGCCATCCCGGAACGCCCAACCTCTACGACACCAGCAAGCCGGTGGCCGAAGGGGGGCTCTGCTTCCGCGCCCGCTTCGGCACAGCGCGCGACGGTGTGAGCCTGCTGGCGGAGGACTCCTGGCCTGTGGGCTCCGAGATCCGCAGCGGCTATCCGGAGTTCACCGCGGATCTGCTCAAGGAGCTCGGCTGGTGGGACGACCTCACCGACGCGGAGAAAGAGCCGGCGGAGGGAAAGAACTGGAAGACCGACCTTTCGGGGGGCATCCAGCGCGTCGCCATCAAACACGGTTGCGCACCCTTCGGCAACGCCAAGGCCCGCAGCATCGTGTGGACCTTCCCGGATCCGGTACCGGTGCACCGCGAGCCGCTCTACACCAGCCGGCGTGACCTGGTGGAGAAGTACCCCACCTACGAGGACCGCAAGTCCTTCTACCGGCTGCCCACCCGTTATGCGTCCATCCAGGCCAAGGACTATTCCAAGGACTTTCCGCTGATCATGACCAGCGGGCGCCTGGTCGAGTACGAGGGTGGCGGCGCCGAGACACGATCCAACGCCTGGCTCGCGGAGCTGCAACAAGACATGTTCGCCGAGATCAATGTCGCCGACGCCAACGACGCCGGAATCAAGGATGGGGAGATGATGTGGCTGGAGAGCCCGGAGGGCGGGCGGATCAAGGTCATGGCGAAGGTGACGAATCACGGTGTGGCCAGAGGCGTCGTCTGGATGCCCTTCCACTTCGGCGGCTGGTTCCAGGGCAAGGACTTGCGGGACAGGTATCCGAAGGGATGCGACCCCTACGTGGTGGGTGAAGCCTGTAATACCGCCTTCACCTACGGCTACGATTCGGTGACCCAGATGCAGGAGACCAAGGCCTCCCTGTGTCGGATCAGCCCAGCCTGAGATAAGGGAGAGACATCATGGCCAGAATGAAATTTCTCTGTGATGCGGAACGCTGTATCGAATGCAACTCCTGCGTGACCGCCTGCAAGGCCGAGAACGACATCCCTTGGGGGGTGAATCGCCGCCGGGTGGTGACCATCAACGACGGCGATCCGGGAGAGCGGTCCCTGTCCGTGGCCTGCATGCACTGCTCGGACGCCCCTTGTGCCGCTGTCTGTCCGGTCGACTGTTTCTACACGACGGACGACGGCGTGGTGCTGCACGACAAGGACATCTGCATCGGTTGCGGGTACTGCTTCTACGCCTGTCCCTTCGGCGCCCCACAGTTCCCCCAATCGGGTGCCTTTGCCTCGCGAGGCAAAATGGACAAGTGCACCTTCTGCGCCGGCGGGCCGCTGCCTGACAACTCGGCGGAGGAGCGCCGCGAGTATGGGAGCAACCGCCTCGCCGAGGGCAAGCTGCCGATCTGCGCGGAGATGTGCTCCACCAAGGCCCTCTTGGCAGGCGACGGCGACATTGTGTCCACCATCTTCCGTGAGAGGTCCATGAATCGCGGCTCATCGGCCCTGAAGCGGGGGTGGGGAGTGGCCTACGGCAAGCCGGGCGTTCGCGCGCGGCGGCGACTCCAGGGTCGGGCCTCCAGCAAGGAGTAGTCGTAGCCGGATTTCCGTTGGAAATCCGGCTTATTGCGCAAGTACGCGCGGAAGGCGCTCCTTATCCCCCTCGCCCCACCGGGGAGAGGGGGTTAGTTGAAATCGAAGGTGTGGGTCAGTCGCGCGGCGTGACCCACCGGGTGATTCGAAGGAACTCGTCGCAAAGTGGTTTTGGCGATGCGCTGCACATGTTTCGCGTGACTCACCCCGCATTGGATGTCGTGTTGGGAGCCAGGAGGGGGACGCCCCTGTGTTAATCGTAACCAGAATGATCCACGCACCCTGTTTGACTGGGTTATTGGCAGCATGGCTGGCCGTCGCGATCCTTGGTCTGGTTCCGGCACCGCAGACGTTGGCCGAAGAGGGCGGCTCTTTGGTCCCGAACCCGGGTGCCGAGTTGTGGCGCGCGGTCCGGCAGAAGGAAG
Organism: Pseudomonadota bacterium; assembly: GCA_034716535.1. Classification (GTDB taxonomy): domain Bacteria; phylum Pseudomonadota; class Gammaproteobacteria; order Chromatiales; family Chromatiaceae; genus JAYEJW01. Next base: position 7,358 of record JAYEJW010000201.1, on the reverse strand, counting down.
GGCCGGTCGTCGGCGATACCAAGGCGCAAGGTGTCGAGGCCGGTGTCCTGATCGACAGGGCGGGGGAGTGGTGGCGCCGCATTCGCGTGGAGAAGCTGGTGCCCTATGGGGCCGGATTCATCGGGCTCAACGTCGCGCTGATCGTCCTGTGGTATCTGTTCCGGGGGCGTATCCGCATCGATGGGGGGCGCTCCGGGCGGTTGGTGCCCCGTTTCGATCTGGCTCAACGCCTGGCCCACTGGTTCCTGGCATCTCTCTTTTTGCTCCTGGCCGTCACAGGACTGGTGCTGCTCTACGGGCGTTTCCTGTTGATTCCGCTGGTGGGCGAGGCCGGATTCTCGGTGATTGCCTCCGCCAGCAAGGAGGCTCACAACCTGTTCGGGCCCATCTTCCCGTTCGCGGTGATTGCGGTTTTCCTGTTGTTCCTAGGCGGCAACGGGTTCAAGGTGGTGGATCTGAAATGGATCATTCGCGGAGGCGGACTGATGCGCCGCCATGCCCCTGCGGGGTACTACAATGCCGGCGAGAAGCTCTGGTTCTGGGCCGTCATCCTTCTGGGCGTCGCCCTTTCAGTTTCCGGGCTGATCCTGGATTTTCCCATCTTCGGACAGGGCCGCCAGTGGATGGAGTGGTCCCTGATCGTCCATGGGGTGGCGGCCGTGCTCCTGATCGCCGGATTTCTGGGCCACATCTACCTCGCCACCCTCGGAATGGAAGGGGCCATCGAGTCCATCACCGACGGCCGGGTGGATGCCAACTGGGCCAAGCAGCATCATGACCTGTGGTATGAGCAGGTCAAAGATCAGGAACAGACGCCCCCAGGAAAAACGGAAAGGGGTCCAGCCGGGAAGCAGCCGGCGTGACGTTGGCAGGGTTTTTGATGTAACCACGAAGAGCACGAAGGACACGAAGGCATTTGATTCCTTATTTTCTTCGTGATCTTCGCGTCCTTCGTAGTAACAAATGAAGGAACGAGGAAGAATTCGATGTTCACAGAATTCGTCGACGGTCCCTTCTGGTACTTCTCCGCCACGGTCTTCGTCGTCGGCGTGCTTTGGCGGCTTCTTGCGATTTTCCGTGCCGGCAATCTCCATGACCTGGCGCCCTCGCGCGCGCCGGGGTTTCCTGGTGCGGTTCGTATGACGTTCCGCCGATTTATCGTGCACCGGGAGTTCCTCAGGCCGGCAGGATTGCATGTCATCGCGGGCTACATGTTCCACATCGGGTTGTTCGCCCTGCTGTTCTTCGCGGCACCCCACGTGGAGTTCTACAAGGAGCGCATCTTTGGATTTGGCTGGCCGACCTTGCCCCACTGGGCCTTCGTGCTGGCGGCGGATTTCGCGTTCGCCGGTCTGCTGCTGTTGTGGCTGCACCGCCTGCTGCACCCGGTGCGTCGGCTGATCTCGAACGTGGACGACCACATTGCCTCGATACTGGTATTCCTGGTGATGCTCACAGGCTGCATGGCGTTGTTCGAATCGTTCGATCCATTGCGGGTAATTCACTATTTTCTGGCTGAGTTGCTCTTGATCTATTTCCCGTTCAGCAGCCTCATGCACACCTTTACCTTCGTTCTCAGCAGGGGGTTCACCGGTTCGACCTACGCCCATCACGGGGTGGATGCATAGCAGGGGAAGCAAAAATGGAAACCAGGCTTGAAAAGGCCGTCAGTGCGATGAAGGGGCAGATCGACGCCCGCGTGGTGTCGTATTTCTCCAGTTGCATTCACTGCGGACTCTGCGCGGATGCTTGCCTGTTCTATACCGAAACCGGCGATCCCCGCTACACGCCCATCTACAAGCTGGAGCCGCTGCGGAAGGTCTGGCGTCAGGAGTACAGCTTTTGGGGCAAGCTCGCCCTTAAGCTCGGCCTGGAGAAGCCCCTCACCGAAGACGACCTGGCCAACTGGGAAGATCTGATCTACGACGGTTGCTCCCTGTGCGCGCGCTGTACCCTGGTTTGCCCCGTGGGCAACGACATCGTCTATATGATCCGCCGGGAGCGGGAAGGCATGGTCGCTTCGGGTTATGCACCCGAAGGGTTACAAGGGGCGGTCGAGCGGTCGTTGAGGACCGGAAGCCCCATGGGCGTGAGCCTGAAGACCCTGCAGGCGTCTATTCGGAACGTGGAAAAGGACTCCGGTCTGAAGGTCCCCCTGGACGCCGAGGGAGCCGATTATCTCGCCCTGCTCTCTTCCATGGAGGTGGTCAATTTTCCAGAGTACATCGAAGCGCTCGCCCGCATCTTCAGGGAGGCAGGGGTGCGCTGGACTCTCAGCTCCGAGGCCTACGAGGCCACCAACAGCGGTATCCAGATCGGCGATTCGAAGGTCGCGGCGGAGCTGGTCCAACGGGTCGTGACCGCGGCGGAAAAGCTGGGCGTCAAGTACGTCATCAGCCCGGAATGTGGTCACGCCTACACCGCCATCCGCTGGGAGGGGCCGAACCTGATCGGCCGGGAGCTGCCGTTCAAGGTGGTGCATATCTTGGAGCTCTTGGATCAGCTGCGCCGGGAAGGGAAGCTGCAGACCGAAGGCTCCACCGATGAACGGCTGACCTTTCACGACCCCTGCCAACTGGTGCGGCGGGGCGGTGTCGTGCAGGAGCCCCGGGATCTTCTGAACATGGTCGCCACCGATTTCGTGGAAATGGCGGACCATGGGGTCATGAACTGGTGCTGCGGCGGCGGCGGGGGTGTCAGCGCGAACGAACGGGCGGAGCCCTTGAGGCTAAAGGCGTTCAACCGTAAGAAGCGCCAACTGGAGGATCTGGGCGTGCAGACCCTGGTCACCGCGTGCGCCAATTGCCGGATGGTTTTGGAGGAAGGGCTCGAAGAGAACGAGATGTACATCCCCGTCATCGGGCTGACGGAAATGCTCGCTGAACGGCTCGTGGAGCACGAAAGGAAACCGGATACCGGTTCCGGTTGATCTAAACTAACGCTCTCAACTCTGGCATCGCACCTGCGGTAACGGCCACCGCGCCCCGGGTTTCACCATCAGGGAACCGCCAGTCAATCCTGGCAGCTTCGGATCCATCGCAGGATATATTCCGCGATCTGATCCGGTGCGTTGATGTCCAGCACCGGCAAGGCCGTCGTCTCAGGCAGCGTGCCGTCGGTCGCAACGGCGATGATGTTCCGGTCGCGCGGGAACAAAGGCGGTTGCCCCAGGGCGGGGCGAAAGAGCTCGATCTTGGGAAACGCCTCGTGCTTGAAGCCCTCGACCAGGATCAGATCCAGCTCTCGCTGCACCATTCGATCCAGCAGGTCCTGTAATGTCGGTTCCTCCGGCTGGTCCCTTTCGTCGATCAGGACCCAGCGGACACTGGAGGCGACGAGGACCTGAGTAGACCCGGCCTTGCGCAGCTCGTAGCTGTCCTTTCCCGGCGTATCCACGTCGAAGTTATGATGGGCGTGCTTCACAAGGCCGATCCGCAGGCCGTTGGAACGCAGAGCCGGGATCAGCTTCTTTAACAACGTTGTCTTGCCCGTTCCGCTGCGGGCAGCGAATCCCAGGAAGGGAACAGAGGCTTCGAACCTGTCCACCATGTGTATCGGATCTCGTTTCGGTTACAGTGACCAATGGTATCCATTGGCACGGACGTTACCGAAGCTTCTCGATAACGCAGAGCCTGACAACCAACCGTAGGTCAGTTTAACGGAGCGAAGCGGAGTGTAACCCGACTCTTCGGCTGGAGTCTGTTTACCCGGGAGGTGGACCTCCCCTGTTTGCTATCCTGACGCCCGGAGGACGTAGACGTGGCGATATCGAAATGCACAAGTACTGGACTGCTGCTCGGTGGCGTGGTGGTTCTGGTGCTTGGCCTGCTGATGCTTCTGGGCGAGCCCTCGGTGCTGTTCGGCTCACTTACCGCAGTCGGCTTGCTGATGACGGTCGTCGGGTGGCGGGGTCTCGCTACAGCATCCGGGGACGCCCCCTGCTCGGGTGCGCGCGGGTCCCAATCCGGCGGGCCGGGACGGTAGATTCCCTCGAATCGGGAGAGTCTCCGCGATTGGGGTTCGGACCCCCGCCTTGAGCTATGCATCCCGACATCAGATAATGCCGCGGTTTTTCCGCCGCGGCATGAGCGAGGACAGGTCAGAGGAATATGAAGATCGGAGTTCCGAAAGAGACACTTGCCGGTGAGGCACGAGTCGCCTCAACGCCCGATGTGGTGAAGAAGCTCGTCGGCAAGGGCTTTCACGTGACCCTGGAGCATGGCGCCGGCCAGAGGGCTCACTACACCGACGATGACTATGTGGAGGCGGGTGCCGTGCTCGGAGACCGCGCCGCCGCTTATGGTGCGGACATCCTGCTAAAGGTTCGCCGGCCGGACAGCGAGGACGTGGGGGCCATGAAGTCCGGCGGCATCTACATCGGATTGATGGAGAGCTGCGGGGAGGACGAGATTCTTGGGGCGATGGCCGCCAAGGACGTCCGCGTGCTGGCCATGGAGCGCATGCCGCGCATCTCCCGAGCCCAGTCCATGGACGTGCTCTCGTCCCAGAGCAACATTGCAGGCTATCGGTCGGTCATCGAGGCGGCTGCCCTATACGGCCGCTTCTTCCCCATGATGATGACCTCCGCCGGCTCCGCCAAGCCCGCCCGCGTGCTCGTGCTGGGGGTGGGTGTCGCCGGCCTTCAAGCCATCGCGACCGCTCGGCGGCTGGGGGCGGACGTCTACGCTTACGACGTGCGGCCCGAGACCAAGGAGCAGATCGAATCCCTCGGCGCCAAGGCCATCGAGCTGGATATCGGCGAGAGCGGCGCAGGGGGGGGCGGCTACGCCAAGGAGCTGTCGGACGAGGCGAAGGCGCGCCAGCAGGCGGCGCTGGCGGACGAGCTCGCCAAGGCCCACGTCATCATCACCACCGCGCTTATCCCCTGCCGGCCGGCCCCCGTTCTGATCGCGGAAGACGTCGTGGAGCGCATGCGCACGGGCTCTGTCATCGTGGACCTGGCGGCGGCCACCGGCGGAAACTGTCCCTTGACCGAGCGGGATCAGGTGGTTGAAAAGCACGGTGTCATTCTGATCGGACACACCAACTTCCCGGCCATGGTCCCCGCCGACGCCAGCGCCTTCTATGCGCGCAACCTGGCGAACCTGTTGGACATCGTGGTGGAGAAGTCCGATCAGGGGCCGGTCCTCAAGGATCTCGAAGAGGACGAGATCACCAAGGCCATGCTGGTATAGGGTGTGCTGGGCGCACCTTCGTGGCGCGCGAACAAGTGCAACACGGGCCCCTCACACCTACCCTCTCCCCCGGAGGGGCGAGACGGACGAGGTGCGCCTCGGGCGCGAGAGAATTGATTTGGAGCAAGTACCGATGTCTGAACCACTGGTCTTACTGTACGTTTTCGTCCTGGCCTGCTTCATCGGCTACTACGTGATCTGGGGCGTCACGCCGTCCCTGCACACGCCCCTGGTGGCGCTCACAAATGCCATCTCCGGCATCGTCATCGTCGGCGCGCTCTTGGTGACGGGGTTGCAGAACGTGGGAACTGCAGCCGAGATCCTGGGTTTCTTCGCCGTGCTGCTGGCCTCCATCAACGTCTTCGGCGGTTTTCTGGTGACCCACCGTATGCTGTCCATGTTCAAAAAGAAACCAAAGTAGGAGCGCCGGTCTCGGCGCGATCCCGGCGCCGCCCCGGCGCAATGAAGCGGTTCCGAATAAGGATTACCCATGCAGATTTCAGCAAACACCCAGGCGCTCGCCTACCTCGTATCCGCGATCCTGTTCATCTTCGCGTTGAAGGGGCTGACCCATCCGGTATCTGCCCGCAGGGGGAACTTCTACGGAATGGCGGGCATGGTCATCGCCATCGGTGCGACCCTGATGGGATCGGAGGTCCAGTCCTACGGATTCATCATCGCGGGCGTGGCGGCGGGCGCCGTGATCGGTACCGTCGTCGCCATGCGCATCCAGATGACGGCCATGCCTCAGCTGGTGGCTGCACTGCACAGCTTCGTCGGTATGGCGGCGGTTCTCGTGGCCATCGGGACCTTCCTCAACAAGCGGGCGGCGGATGCGCTCAATTCCGTGCTCATGGGCGAGCTGTCCGTGGGCGTCATCATCGGCGCCATCACGTTCACCGGCTCGGTCATCGCCTTCGGCAAGCTTCAGGGGTTGATCAGCGGGAAACCGGTGAAGTTCACCGGACAGCACGCGCTCAATGCGGCCATCGCGCTGGCGACCATCGCGCTGGGCGTGCATTTTGCGATGACCGGAAGCTTCGTTTCCCTGGGGCTGATGACGCTACTGGCTTTCGTGCTCGGCGCTACGCTCATCATCCCGATCGGCGGGGCCGATATGCCGGTCATTATTTCCATGCTCAACAGCTACTCTGGCTGGGCCGCGGCGGCGACCGGTTTTACGCTGGGAAACAACCTGCTGATCATCGTCGGCGCCCTGGTGGGCTTCTCCGGCGCCATCCTCTCCTACATCATGTGCAGGGCCATGAACCGCTCCATCATCAACGTGGTGTTCGGCGGTTTCGGCAGCGGCGACAGCAGCGAGGCCAGCGCCGGGGCCCAGGCCGCCCAGAAGGGGGTCAAGTCGGCATCCGTGGAGGATGCGGTGTACTGGATGGAAGACGCGGGAAAGGTCATCATCATCCCCGGCTACGGGATGGCGGTGGCGCAGGCGCAGCACTCGCTCAAGGAGCTGATGGACCTGCTCGAGGACAGGGGCGTCGAGGTCAAGTTCGCCATTCACCCGGTCGCCGGCCGCATGCCCGGTCACATGAACGTGCTGCTGGCCGAGGCGGACATCCCCTACGATCGCGTACTGGAAATGGACGAGATCAACCCCGAGTTCCCTGGTGCCGACGTAGCCCTCGTCGTTGGCGCCAACGATGTGGTCAACCCGGCAGCCAAGGAAGACTCCTCCAGCCCCATCTACGGGATGCCGATCCTGGAGGCCGGCAAGGCTCGGCAGGTCTACTTCCTCAAGCGCTCCATGCGCCCTGGCTATTCCGGCGTGGACAACCTGCTCTTCTACCGGGACAACACCTCACTCGTGTTCGGCGATGCCAAAGACACCATCGAAGGGATGGTCAGCGCCCTGAAGGGCGGCGGGCACTGAGCATTGCGGCCCGCGTCCTTCCCGGACACGGGTTGCCGCTTCAGCGCCTTACCGTCAGATGACCTGATCTCGGCCTCCGCCGTTGTTGTTGGGCAGGGTTGGAAAACGCTTGAGAATTCAATAGCAAGCAGGCTGAGGGAAGCGGTTGTGCCAAGCTGCCTTGGACCGGCGCTCGGATTTTGGGAGGATACCGATTTCCGGCGCGGGCGGTTGTGCCCTTCGCCGGGTTCCCCCGGAAAATGGTCCAGAGCCGATGCCCCAGACGCAGTTTC
>JAYEJW010000200.1:0-2755 GCA_034716535.1 Pseudomonadota bacterium | reverse complement strand
TGCTGGCCCGGGTTGGCGGCAGCCTCCCCAGGGCCTCGGTGAGGGCTTCGTTGTCATTCCGGCCGTAGGATCCGCTGGCCGTCCGTTCGGCCAGGAAGGCATCGATCTCCTCCAGATCGCCGAGTTCGGTCAGGTGGCGGAGCAGGCCCGCGGCATGGCCGGCTTCGCTGGCCCGCTGCCGGTCCCACGCCGCATCCGGCCAGTCGCGCCGGATCTGCGCGGCGAGTTGGTGGGCCTCCTGCCACAGGGGCGTCTCTCGTCCGGCGCCGCTGGTCTGCCACTGCCGGGCCAGCTCCCCAAGGAAGGGTGCCGTCGCCTCCAATCCCCCTTGGGCGAGCACCGCGGCCCGGTGCGAGTGCGGCCAGAGCACCAGGGCGGCACGCTGGTAGAGGCGGTCGAAGGAGGCCCCTTCATTGCCCGTGGCCTCCTGGAAGTCGAGCTCGTCCGGCTCCAGCTCCTCGAAGGCATCCGGTGGGGAGAGCTCGTCCGGATGAAATGGCAATGGCCCGAGCGGCGGGCGGCTGCCATCAGGGCGCCGCCAGTCGTGGACGGTTTCGCTGCTGTCTTCGACCTCGCCGACCTTGAACTCTGCGTCGGAATCGTCCCAATACCGGCCCCGATAGCCACCGCCGCCCGCATACTCGGCCCAGCCACTCTCGGCGACGGAGACCAGTGCGAGGTAGAGATCGCAGTCCGCCCGGTGCGCTGCCTCGACCATGACCCCGGCCACTGCGGCATCGGCCCCTTTGAGGGCAGCGAATCCGAGCTCGGCCTGGGTGTAGGCGTGCTCCAGCGGGTAGATGAGCTTCGTCGGCGCGCTCTCTGAATCAGACATCGCTCCGGGCACCGAAACCGGTCCCCTGGTCCACTCACGCAGCAGGGCCGCCGCCTGTTGTTGCTCGCTCTCGTAGTCCGGCGGCTTCGGCAGTGGCAGCTTGTCCATGCGTACCAGATTGTAGATCAGCGCCAATCGGTAGCCCGAGGCGACAGGGAGCACCTCATGCAGGCAGTCGGCATAGAAGGCCGCGAAGGCGACCTCGGAGGGCTCGTCACGGCGCAGGTCGAGCCGCACCTCGCGCCCCTTGTGGCGCACCAACAGGTCCCCACCGCTGTAGTCCGAAGGAAGCACGACCACCAGGGTGGCGAACATTCCCGGCGCCTTTTCGCTGTCGCGGTGGCGCACGAAGAAGCTGCCGGTGTCGTAGACCAGGAGCTTGTAGAGCTCCGCTTCTACCGACCCGGTCACACCGAGCCCCGCCGCCGCCTGCGCAACCATCGCCGACAAGTCCTGCTCCCACACCTTGCCCGAGATGCGGACCTGCTCGGCCCCGACCTGCCAGGTGCGCCGCACGTCGGTATCCACGAGGGTCTCGGTTCCCCGGCCATAGGGGGCAGGTTCGGCGATCGCGATGATCTGCTCGGCCTGCGCCGGCAACAGCGGCAGGGCGATGAGGCCGACTCCCTCCACCTCCAGCCGCGGCGGGTGGATGTCGATGGTGCCGGTGGCGTAGAAGTCACCCGGACGGCGGACCTGTCCGAGGAGAGCTGCGATGTTTTGAGGGATGGAAGACATCTTTGATGGCTCTTCGGTGCCTTGATCGATCTGAAAGAACGGGGATCTTCGATAGCGTGGCTGCTCTAGCTGCATCGTCTCGAAGGTTACGAGGGCGGCCACCGCCCATGAGTCCTTAGGATCGCATACCCTGCGTTTAGCGACGACCGAAGCACTCCAAGGCGACGTTTCTGCGGCGACTGTCAGGGCTGCTCAACCGTCGCAGCCAGCCAAGGTCGATGAACTATGAAGGGAGTGTGTTGTTTCGGACAAGACCAGAAAGGTAGCAAACAGGTATTGGACGTCCTATCCTTTCGCGCTTGGATTCCCGCTATGTCGTCGTTGGGCATTCCGGCCGAATTTGTCGGCTGGCCGAACAGGGGTTGGATCGCAGACTATGCTGAACGCAAGTGCGCGCCCGGTGACGCGGCCGAATGTTGTCTGCCGTGGAATCTCGCTCGCGAGTCCGGGAGCTGAATCCCGCGCAGAGGAGCGACGCATTGCCTGCCTAAAGGTCTCGAAATGAAAAGAACCGCCCTTTACCTGGTTGTCCTACCCGTCGTCGTGGCTAGCCCGCCCGCGCTCTGTGATGAAGCCTCTTTGGAGGAGTTGAAGCAGCGCTGCGAACAGGCACGGGAGCGGGAGATCGCCCCCTTGCGGCAGGCTGCGATCGAGGAATGTGTCTCAAGCCGGCGGTCTACCCGTACCCGGGACGATTGTGAGCGCATCCACGATGGCTTCGGGGAAGGCGGCGGCACTGCTACGGGAGGATTCCGCGCCAGGATGTTCAACGACCTACCGGAATGCCTCGAGTATTTCCAGGCGCAGGATGAGGGCGGCTCCAGCCGGTCGCGCCGCTAAGCTGCACTCTATGGCGTTTGGCCCGATGGATTTGGGATCAAATGCCCTCGTCTGCGGAAGAAGGCGCCGCGGTGGTGGGCCGCTTACTGAGCGTGTTGACGAATTTCGCTAATTAATTGTTTTTGGGCGAGAAAAGAAGGAAGACATCCAGAAAAATATCTTGTCGGCAGTTTTTGTCTTTTCTCGCTTAGATATCAAGCTATTACTGAGATCCTTCGTAGCTTCTCAAAAACCCGGGGCACCCCGGCCGCTGTAGGGTGGGTCAAGCGAAGCGGACCCACCAAAATCGCGGCCATCGGCGGATCCGTCGCTGCGCTCCTTGATCCGCCCTACGAGATTGCC
>JAYEJW010000199.1:0-13493 GCA_034716535.1 Pseudomonadota bacterium | reverse complement strand
CCTGTTGCCGGTCAGATCGATTCCCTGATGCGCCGCTCCCGGACCGGCCCCCATCCAGACGTAGGTCTGGGGCTGCTCGGGACCGCGTTCGATGCTTGCAACGTCGCGAAGATACACGGGCCGTCCCCCGTGCAGGCCCACGACCAGGTCGCCGATCTGCTCCGGTGAGGTGAGGAAGGTGCCGGCCTGGACCAGGATCTCCTGGTTGTCCGCGGTCACGGCGATGTCGTCGCGGGCCAGGTTGCCCGACTGCAGGGAGCGCCTGAGGTCGGTGAGGTCGATGCCGTATCCGGCCAGGGCCTGGGGATCGAGCAGGACGCGCACCACCTGATCGGGGACACCGACCGTGTAGACGTCCCGTGTGCCGGGCACACGCTTGATCTCCTGCTCGATGGCGTGGGCGACCTGACCCAGCTCGAAGGCACCGACGGTCTCGTCCTTGGACCAGAGGGTGGCGGTGATGATGGGGACGTCGTCGATACCCTTGGGCTTGACGATGGGCGAGCCCACGCCCAGGTTCGGTGGAAGCCAGTCCTGGTTGGAGAGGACCTTGCTGAATAGGCGCACGATGGCGTCGGTGCGGTCCTCCCCCACCACATACTGGACGGTCACCACCGCCATGCCGGGGCGCGAGACCGAGTAGACGTGCTCGATGCCCATAATCTCGGAGAGCACCTGCTCGGCCGGTCCCGCCACCAGGTGCTCGATCTCACTCGCCGTGGCGCCGGGGAAGGGAATGAAGACATCGGCGAAGGTAACGTTGATCTGGGGCTCTTCCTCGCGCGGCGTCACGAGCACCGCGAACACCCCCAGCAGCAGGCCGACGAGGGCCAGCAGGGGGGTGATCTCGGTGGCCTGAAAGCGCTCCGCGATGCGGCCCGATATGCCGAGCCGATCAGCCATTGTGTCCCTCCGCTTTCTTCTCGGCGGACTGGGTCTTCAACATGACGCCGGCGGCGATGGGATCCAGGGCCACCCTTTCACCCTCGTCGAGCCCCGCCAGCACAACCAGCTCGCCGTCCAGGGCGCGGCCCACCCGGATCTGGCGGAAGTGCCACCGATCGTCACCGTTGAGCACGTAGACCCCGGTCACCTCGGAGCGGTAGACCACCGCCGCCCCCGGGACCACCAGTTCGCGCTTCTCACCGGTAACGAAGCCCGTCTTCACGAACATACCGGGGAAAAGCTTCTTGGTTCCCTCCGGCAGGTCGAGGCGCACCTTGAAGGTATTGGAGCCGAGATCCGCGAAGGGGAAGACGGTGACCTTGGCGGCCTCCATCAGGGTGCCGTCCGGGAGGAGAACCCGCACATGCTTACCTTCGCGCACCGCGGGGATCACGCTTTGGGGTACGTCCACGATCACCCGCAGCTCCTCCAGAGAGATGCCGCTCATCACCGGCTGGCCTGGACCTGCGATCTCGCCCAACTCCACATGACGATGGGTGACGATGCCCGAGTACGGGGCGCGGATCTGGGTGTACTTGAGCTGCTCCTGGGCCTGCTCCAGACCGGCGGTGGCGGCCTCGAAGCGGGCTTGGGCGCCCTTCAGATCAGCGATCGCCGCGTCCATGGCGGAGTCTGAGACCAGCCCCTTCCCGTGGAGGCCCTTGACCCGCTCATGCTCATCGCGCGCCTGCTCATGCTGGGCGGTGGCGGACTTGAGCTCCGCCGCCGCCTGGGTGACCCGGGCGCGGTGCTCCGTGTCCTTGAGCCGTGCGACGATGGCGTTCTTCTCCACGAAGTCGTCCACGTCGAAGAGGATCTCCTGCACCTGTCCCTGGGTCTGGGCGGAGACCGTGGTGCGGTGGACCGCCTCGACGATTCCGTCCAGACGATACTCGCGAGGGACGGTGCGGTACTGCGCCGCCGCCGTCTCCGGCACAGCTTGCTCTTGCGCAAGAGCGGGCAAGGCCGGCAGCACGGAAAGGAAGAGGATCAGGGTGGTAAATCGCATCGTGATTGAACCCATAACATATTAGTTGTTCCTTATATTAGTTATTTTTATCTTTTTTTCAAGCTGCCTTATGGACTTGCGGGCGGGCACCCGCGCCGATCCTCAGGGTTGCCGCCCCTCTGTGAGCAACGGTCTGATGGCATGCAGGATATTGGCGAACAGGTGGGGATGATCCGCCTCTTCCCGCGACAACAGCTCCTTCATGTGCTCACGTCGCGTCGGGGCGGAGAAGCAAGCCGGACAGCTGTCGGGAACGACCGGCAGTCCCGCCCCACGGGCGAAGTCCGCAGTCTGGCGCTCGCGGCAATAGGCCAGGGGGCGGATGATGCGCACATCCCCTTCATCAGTAAGGTAGTGGGCTTTCATGGTCCGGAGCTGACCGCCGTGGAAGAGTGACATGAGCAGACTCTCGGCCAAGTCGTCCAGATGCTGGGCAAGCGCCAGTACATTGTAGCCCTCGCGGCGGCAGATGCGGTAAAGGATGCCGCGCTTCATCCGTGAGCAATAGGCGCAGAAGGAGTCTCCGTCCATGTGTCCCTTGGCCTGCTCGAGGATCGGTTGTTGCTCGTAAAACCAGGGCAAGCCGAGCGTATCGTAATAGGTCTTGAGTGGCTCCGGATCGAAGCCTGGCACCTGCGGGTCCACCGTGATGATGCCGAGCTCGAAGCGCACCGGGGCATAGGTCTTAAGGTGCCGCAGGATCTGCAGCAGGGAGAGCGAGTCCTTGCCGCCGGACACGCCGAGCAGGATGCGGTCGCCATCGCGGATCATGTCGTAATCGGCGATGGCACGGCCGACCAGGCGCAACAGGGACTTGGGTGGTTTCGTCGTCGGTTTGCTCATGGGCCGGAAGTTTAACGGAAAACTCAGAAACCTCCCGTTTGCCCGGGATATACTTCTCCGCCGTCTGATGTGGAACCGATCACCAAGGAGCGCACCATGCAAGAAGCCGTTGTTATCGGCATCGTCGTCCTCGCCGTTCTTATCGTCGCCCTCGGCGTCAAGCAGATTCCGCAGGGCTCAGAGTACACCGTGGAGCGGCTCGGCCGTTACACCCGCACCCTGACCCCCGGCCTGCACGTCATCATCCCCTTCATCGACAGCGTCGGCGCCAAGCTCAACATGATGGAACAGGTGCTCGACGTGCCCTCACAGGAGGTCATCACCCGCGACAACGCCATGGTGACGGTGGACGGGGTGGTATTCTTCCAGATCCTGGACGCGGCCAAGGCAGCCTACGAGGTGAGCGGGCTTCAAAACGCCATCCTCAACCTGACGATGACCAACATCCGCACCGTCATGGGCTCCATGGACCTGGATGAGCTGCTGTCCCAGCGCGACAAGATCAATGCACAGCTGCTCACGGTGGTGGACGATGCCACAACCCCCTGGGGCGTGAAGGTGACCCGCATCGAGATCAAGGACATCTCCCCACCGCGGGACCTTGTGGACGCCATGGCCCGTCAGATGAAGGCGGAGCGCGACAAGCGCGCATCGATACTGGAGGCCGAGGGCAAGCGTCAGGCGGCCATTCTGAAGGCCGAGGGCGAGAAGCAAGCCAGCATCCTGGAAGCGGAGGGCGAGCGCGAGGCGGCGTTCCGCGATGCCGAGGCCCGCGAGCGCTTGGCCGAGGCGGAGGCCAAGGCGACCACGATGGTCTCCCAGGCCATCGCCAAGGGCAACATCAACGCCATCAACTACTTCGTGGCACAGAGGTACACCGAGGCCCTGGCGAAAATCGGCACCGCGGAAAATCAGAAGATCGTCATGCTGCCCCTGGAGGCATCCAGCCTGATCGGCTCCCTCGCCGGCATCGGTGAGATCGCCCGGGAGAGCTTTCAACGCGCGACCGCGGACCGCGAGACTGAGCGTAGCGAATCATGACCGGCTGGCTGGCCGAGCTCGGTCCCTGGCACTGGCTCCTGCTCGGAATCGCACTCATCATCCTGGAGGTCCTCTCCCCCGCCTCCTTTTTCATGTGGCTGGCGGTGGCGGCGGGTGTCGTCGGACTATTGCTCGCGGTCTTCCCCGCCATCGACTGGCAGATCCAGCTGGTCCTGTTCGCCGTCTTCAGTGTGCTGAGCGTCGTCCTCGGACGCCGCTACCTCACGCGCCACCCCATCGCCACCGATGAACCCACCCTCAACAGGCGTGGACACCAGTACGTCGGGCGCGTGTTCACCCTCGATCAGCCGATCGTCAACGGTGTGGGCAAGCTACGCGTCGACGACACCACCTGGAAGATCAGCGGTGCGGACTGCGCGGCGAGCACGAAGGTCCAGGTCAGGGGCGTCGACGGGGTCGTGCTCCTCGTGTCCCCCTTCGAGGAAGAGGCGTCCTCAGGCACTCCCTGACGTCCCATGCGAGGGGGTTGGCTGTCTCGGCGCAAGGCCCGGATCGTCTGGGGCCAAGAACACCAAGACCGGCATTCCAGCCGGCCTTGTTTCTGGCTCCGCACCAGACCCTTTTCCGAGGCGTCGCTCACCGGTCATGCGCCCCCATTTGGGTTACTCAATCGACCTCGATGCGATGGTGCTCCGTCTTGCGGGTCTTGGGCAGATGGATTTCGAGGATTCCGTCCTTGAACTCGGCCTTGGCCTTCTCGAGCTCCACGTCTTCCGGTACCCGGATCGCGCGGCTGAATGTGCCGTGCGCGATCTCGGAACAGAAGAACTCGCCCTCCTCCTTCTTCCTACTGTCCTACTTAAACAATAGTATCGAACCGCCCCTTATCAAGGAAAAAACTGGCAATTTTTTACTTGTTTTTCAATGACATAGAATGGTTTTTCCGGCCTCTCACCGAGCTTCTGGCGAGCACTCTTGAACCAATTTGTCTCAGCAAGAACTTCAGGCGGTGGTGAGCACCAGCTTTCCCTGCACGTGACCTTGCTCGATCAGACGGTGGGCATCCGCCGCCCGCTCCAGCGGAAAGGTGTCCGAGACGTGGATATGAAGCTCGCCGCCGTCGATCCATTCGCCGCAACGCCGCAGGATCTCGCCCTGGTGCGCACGCGCCTGTGGCAGGTTGCGCAGCATAGGCGTCAGCATGAGCTCGAATCCGATGCGCAGGTTGCGGTTTCTCGCCTCTTTCCAATCGACATCCGGCCCTGGATCCAGGATAGTGACCAGATCCCCGTAGTCGGCCATGGCCGGTATGGTCCGGCGGAAGACTTCGGGCCCCACCGTATCCAGCGCGATGTCCACGCCTTGGCCCTCGGTCCAGTCCATCACCGCCTCGACGAGGTCCTCTTCCAGGTAGTTGATTGCGTACTCGGCGCCGAGCTTGTGCACGAGCTCGGCCTTCTCCGGACCGCTGACCGTGGTACAAACACGGGCGCCCGCCAGGCGCGCCAGCTGGATCGCCACATGCCCCACGCCGCCTGCACCCGCGTGAACGAGCGCCGTCTTGCCGTCACTCAGGCGCGCACGGTCGAACAGGGCCTCCCAGGCGGTGATCAGAACCAAGGGCGCGGCGGCGGCATGGATGAAGTCCAGGGTGCGCGGCTTGCGTTGGGCCACGGACTCATCCACCAATGCGTACTCGGCGTAGTTGCCCTCGGGGCCGCCAAGGCCCCCGTGGCAAAACCACACGGCATCCCCCGGTTTGAAGCGGGTGACCTCATCGCCAACGGCCTCCACGACACCGGCGCCGTCACAGCCGAGCACCGCCGGCAGCCCGTCGGGCACCATCACGCCCCGGCTGCGGATCTTGGTGTCCACCGGGTTGACGCCGGCCGCGTCCAGACACACGAGCAGGCCGGTGGGCTCCGTAAGGGCCGGCATTGTCCGCTCGGCCACCGTCAGGACATCCGGACCGCCGGGCTCACGCATTTCGATCACTTTCATCTCCTTGCCTCCATCTGTCGGGTGGTTATGCTTTCTAGTAGTGATACCTTGATGATGCAGTTGCCGAGTGCGGCCTGACAAGCCCGTGAATGAGGCGCAATGGCTGATCGAGGGACCGGCCGACGCAAGCTGGACGCTGATTCTGGCCCACGGGGCCGGACAGGGCATGCGCTCCTAGTTCATGGACTATTTCGGCCGGGCGCTGAGTGCCGCGGGATTGCGGGTTATCCGATTCCAGTTCCCTTAAGGGTGACAGCGATGCAAATCGAACACTGGGACACAGCCCGCGACGGCGAGCTGTCGGAAACCAGCATGCGACGCAAGCTGGAGGATCGCGGCTACTCGGTGAGCAAGTACGTCTACCCGGCCGGGACCTACTTTCCGGACCACGACCACGGAGTGGACAAGATCGACGGGGTCCTTTCAGGCCTCTTCCGGATGTCCATGAACGGAAACAGCGTCGTCCTGGAGGCCGGTGACCTGCTCGTGGTGCCCAAACACGTCTTCCACACCGCCGAGGTGGTCGGAGATGAACCCGTGGTGAGCCTGGACGCGGTGCGGCGGCGTTGAGGCTGCAGCGCAAGGGTGACGCCTGGGATCTCGGCGATTGCGAGGCTCTTCCGCGTTGGCGTCCGGCCCTTGCCTCGCTGCTGCTCCTGGCGGGTTCCCAGGGCGCGGCGTCCTCGCCTTGTGTATCAGGACGGATCGACCCTTCGGTCCTGAGCGCCACCTCCCTCGAAGCGCGGATCCAATCCGCACCTCCCGCCATCACGGCCCTCGCGCTGCGGCGCAACCTGGGCAACGGGGTCGCCGTCGAGCCCCGAGCGGCGAGCATGGACCATCCACTCGTCCCGGCCCTGTTCCGCATGCTCTCCCGCTTGCCGTCCCCGCTCTATCGGCTGGCGCGGGAGACGGTGGCCGCCATCTACCTGCTCCAAGACAACTTCGGGTCGGCCCGCGTCGAGGCGTTACGGGATCCCCACGGGCACTTGTCGGGCGGGTGTATTCTGCTGAACCTGGATGCCCTGTCGCGGCCCGCAAATGCCTGGGCAAGCTGGCGTGAAAACTCGGCCTTCCGTGCCGACGAGCCCTATGCCGTCCGCGTGATCCTGGAACCCCGGGTGACAGACACCGTGGAGAGCACGCTGCGCTTCATCTTTCTCCACGAGCTTGGCCACGTCCTCGGCATGGCGGCAGGGGTGCACGGCTTCTGGGCCGCCCCCGAGACCTGGTGGCTCACGGTCCAGTCTCCCTATTTCCAGCTCTCCTGGGCAAGGAACAAGGATACCCTGACCTCGGAATGGAAACGGCGCTTCTCCATTCTCGAGTATCCGCGTTTCTACCGCTTCGAGGCCGCACCGCTTCCCCTGGCCGCCGCCCCTGTTGTCTACGGGGCGCTGGCTAGGACCAACTGGCCGTCTCTCTACGGCAGCATCGACCCGTACGAAGACTTCGCCGAGACCTTTGCCCTGTTCGTCCACACGCGACTGCTGGGCGGGTCCTACAGAGTCGATGTCTTGTTCGGCCCGGAGCGAGTCGCCCATTTCCTATCCTGTCTCGACACCGGTCGCTGTCCCGGCAAGACGGCTTACCTCGAGCAACTGTTCACCCGCTTCTTCGGAGAATCCGGCTAGTGCAGCAGCGCCCAAATTTCTCTGACAGCCATCGTGCCAGTAGATCGTCTTCGCGCCCTTCGCGACTTCGCGTGAGACTCTCTCCATCTTGCTACGGACTCTTCGGAGCGCCTGTACTAGGACTCCCGTCCTCCTTGCACCTTAGTCGAACAGGGCGAGCTGCCCGCATCTGCAGCGCGGCGACCGAAACCGGCCCGAATCCAGGGCCCAGTCATCCTCGTGTCTCTTCAAGCCCAGCCGGTTCGCTGCAATCTCGAAGCGCCTCTTCAGAAGCTCGGCATAGGGGCCGGTCCCGGTCATCCGGGTCCCGAAATCGGGATCGTTCAGCCGCCGCGCCCGGCACTGGCGGATCAGGCCGAGTACCTTCTCGGCGCGATCGGGGTAGTGCTCGGCGAGCCAGTCCCGGAACAGGTCCTTGACCTCCAGCGGCAGACGGATGAGCAGGCAGCCCGCCCGGCTCGCGCCCGCCTCTGCCGCTGCTCCCAGGACCCGCTCCAGATCCTGATCCGTGAGCCCCGGGATCAGGGGTGAAACCAGCACACCGACCGCCACACCCGCATCTGCAAGCCTACGGACCGTGTCCAACCGCCGCCGGGGGGATACCGCGCGGGGCTCGAGGCGCCGCGCAAGCCCTGGATCCAGCGTCGTAACGGAAATCTGCACCGCGCAGAGCCCCTGCTCCGCCATGGGCGCCAGCAGATCCAGGTCCCTCAGCACAAGGGCTGATTTCGTGGTGATTGCGAAGGGGTGCCGACAGGAAGCGAGGACCTCCAGGATCTGCCGGGTGATGCGCAACCGCCGCTCGATGGGCTGGTAGGGGTCCGTGTTGGCCCCGAGCACGAGGGTAGCGGGGCTGTAGCCCGGCTTGGCGAGCTCGCCCTCCAGCAGCGAAGCGGCGTCCGGCTTGTAGAAGAGCCGGCTCTCGAAGTCCAGCCCGGGCGAGAGGCCAAGCCAGGCATGGGTCGGCCGGGCATAGCAATAGATGCAGCCGTGCTCGCAACCGCGATACGGATTGATCGAGCGGTCGAAGGGGATGTCCGGCGAGCGATTGTAGCTGATGACGGTACGGCTGGAATCGATCCGAAGCTCCGTGCGCGGGGAATCGGCCTCCTCCTGGTGCCAACCGTCGTCAAAGGATTCCCTTTGGTGCTCGGCATAGCGGCTGTCGGGGTTAGCGGTGGCACCGCGACCACGCGTGGGCCTGTTTCCTGAGTCTGACATGGCGTGCGGGAATGCTGTGCTTTGGCTATAGTTTGGACCGTTCTCGATCAGTATTCACCGGGGAGGCACACCCAGATGGCGGCAAAAAAGATCCTGATACTGGTCACCGCCCCGGCATGGCCCGCCCATCCCGAGTGGGTGCGCCAACTTCTACAAGTCCTGGGGACGCGGATCGAGCTTTAGTACCTCTTGCCGCCCAAGGTATTCGACTATGGAACCCTTTTGCGGGGAGAGGAGAATCATCATCTGCTCACCAAGGCAGAGTTTCTCGGTCCCCACCGTACAGAGAGAGAAAACCATGTCCGAAGAAGGCCGCTTCACAATCCACCTGGAACAGCTCGAAGACTACCAGATCAACGTCAAGTTCGACTGGAAGAAGGCCGCGGACCTGCTCATGGACGAGCCGCCACCGCTGGGCGAGACCAACGGCCCAAACGCCGCGCGGACGTTGGCGGCAGCTGCGGCCAACTGCCTGAGCGCAAGCCTGCTCTTCTGCCTGGCCAAGGACGAGCCCCCGGCCCACAGCCTCAAGACCGAGGCCACATGCATCATGATCCGGAACGAGAAAAAGCGGCTGCGGATCGGAGGGATGGAGGTCAAGCTCATCGTCAGCGACGAGCTCGCCAGCTCCAAGCGTTTAGACCGTTGCGCGGCGCTGTTCGAGGACTTCTGCGTGGTCAGCGCGAGCATTCGCGAGGGGATACCGATCCAGGTCCAGGTAGAGGACCGGCAGGGACAGGTGCTCCACAGATCGTAAGAGGAAATGACGGCAATCCTGTTCGACCTCGATGGTGTCCTCTACCAGGGCGATGAGCCCGTCCCGGGGGCGGCGGAGGCGTTGGACTGGGTGCGGGCCCGGGCCATCCCGCACCTGTACCTGACCAACACCAGCTCCCGGCCCCGGTCGGCCATCGCCGAAAAGCTGGCACACATGGGTATGGAGGTCCACGAGGAGGAGATCCTCACCCCTCCGGTGGCGGCACGCACTTGGCTGCGGCAGCGAAACGTCAAGGACCTGGTCCTGCTTGTTCCCGAGGCTACCCGGGCGGAGTTTTCAGGCCTGCCGGAGCTTCCAGCGGACAGAGAGACCGGCGCCGGGGCGGTGATCGTGGGCGATCTGGGCAAGGGGTGGGACTTCCCCACGCTCAACCGCGCCTTCCGCCTGCTCATGGAACAACCACCCCCCTATCTGATCGCTCTGGGCATGACCCGTTACTGGAGAGCCCCCGAAGGCCTGCGCCTGGACGCGGCGCCCTTCGTGGTGGCCCTGCAGCACGCCACGGGCGTCGAGCCCCTGGTACTCGGCAAACCGGCCCAGCCGTTTTTCGAGGCCGCACTGACCGCGGTGGGCGCGCCGGCTCAAGACACGCTGATGATCGGTGACGACATCCGCGGTGATGTCGGCGGTGCCCAACGGGCGGGAATCCGCGGGTTGCTCGTGCGCACGGGCAAGTTCCGCCCCCAGGACCTCGCGGGGGACATCAAGCCGGACGCGGTACTCGAATCCGTGGCCGATTTGCCGGTCTGGTGGCGGGCAAGCGCCCTGTCCCCCTGATCCAGAGAGCAAAGGTCATGTTTAACGGTGCGGCGCAGACGCTCTCCGGGGTGCGCAATCGGGTCCGGAGCTCACTGGATACCAGGTCGGTATCAAGATCTTGTTTGAGGCAGCTTCTGCATCGTTGACTCGATCCAGGACTCTACCTCCCTATTGATTGCAGCAGCGCTCTTGCCCTCGCTTTCGATCAGTGGACCAAACACCACATGAACAGTGCCCGGGTACTTTTTCAGTCCTCTGCGCCGCCAGAATACCCCTGCATTGTGAGCCACGGGAAGCACCGGATAGCCGGATTTCTGGGCCAATAGAGCACCACCGATACCGTATTTCTTACGGCTACCCGGAGCTACCCGGGTGCCCTCTGGAAAGAGAATCACTGAGCGACCTTTTCCCAGTTTTTCAATCCCGGCATCGATAATCTGGCGGGCCGCCTTCCTGCCGGAGTTCCGATCGATGGCTATGGGTTCAAGTACCGCCAGTGCCCAGCCAAAAACGGGAATGGACATCAACTCCTTTTTTAGTACCCAGGTCTGCAGTGGCGGCAGCAGCCATTTGAAGGCTATGGTTTCCCAAGCAGATTGATGCTTGGAAAGAATAATGACGCTTCCTTCCGGGATATTTTCTTCACCCTCTATGCGGTAGTCGAGCCCGCAGATCCACTTCATGAGTTTCAGGTTTACCAAGCCCCAAGCATTTGCAACGGCGGAGGAAACTGGATATTTCAGCAACCAGCCGAAGGCGATGAGCAGCAGGCTGAAAACGAGGGTTGTCAGGATCAGACAAACAAAATAGAAGGCTGATCTGATAGAGATTATGAAATCGGTCACTGGTACTCCTGGATTCAGGATCTAAGGGCAAGGAGCGAGAGCGTAGATCGCCCTGGTAAGAACTTCTGCTCTCGGGAGTCTCTACATTCCGAAAATCCGTCACTTGCATACAGTTGGCGCCCGGTGACAGCTTCGCTCTTATTGGCCTATCATGGCAAGTATGGTCGAGAAGGCACGGACGCGCCTCCAGGTCGAGCGCGGCGGCGCGAACGAGAAGCAGGAAACGCAGAGACAACAACTCGGGGGGGCGGTCTCGGCGCCCGGTGCGCTGTCGTGTTGGAGCCGTGGGGTGCTTGGTGGGGCCTGGTCGGTGCCGGGGATGGGGCGGGCAGTAGGAAAAGAGCTCGTCCGTACAGCCACGCAGGAATAATACCGTGCCCTGGCATCGAGGTTATGTCTACAGCCCCTGAGAGGATTTATGCAAACCCATGAGGTCATCGTTGTCGGTGGTGGCCCCGCGGGCTCCAGTTGCGCCTGGTGGCTCAGACAAAGGGGTGTCGATGTCCTGGTTCTCGACAAATCGACATTTCCGCGGACCAAACTCTGCGCGGGATGGATCACGCCGCAAGTCCTGTCCGACCTGCAGATGAATGTGCATGAGTATCCACATCGGTTTCTGACGTTCGAAACGATCAAGGTTCATCTCGCCGGTCTGTCGTTTGGATTCGGGTCCATGCAACATTCCATCCGCCGCTACGAGTTCGATGAATGGTTGTTGCAGCGCTCGGGCGCCGACGTGGCGGTCCACAAGGTGCAGAAGATCGAAAAAGACGGTGATGAATACATCCTCGATGACAGGTACCGGTGCCGATACCTGGTGGGTGCAGCGGGAACGAGCTGTCCTGTCTATCGACGGTTATTCCGTGAACGCAATCCACGGGCGCGTGAACTGCAGGTGGCAACGCTGGAGCAGGAGTTTGCATACGATTATCAAGACGATGCCTGCCACCTATGGTTCCTCGGGCACGGCCTGCCTGGCTACTCTTGGTATGTACCCAAGGAGAATGGTTATCTGAATGTCGGTGTAGGTGGCATGTCGGTGCAGCTCAAATCAGGACAAAAAGACATTCACTATCACTGGGATGCATTTATCGAGGATTTAGCTCAATGCGGTTTGGTAAAAGGGTATGCCTTCAAGCCGAAAGGGCATAGTTACTATGTGCGCGACGCGGTTCAAACAGTACGTATCGGTAACGCGTTCATCGTTGGCGATGCGGCCGGTCTCGCCTCGCGTGATTTATGCGAGGGCATCGGTCCGGCTGTACGCAGCGCTCTCCTCGCGGCGGAGGCGATAGCGACGGGCCAGGAGTCTACGCTCGAATCGGTATCCGCGTTCTCTCTGCGTAATCGGTTGGTGCGCAAGTCGCTCGAATACATGTTCGTCACGCGTGGTCTCAAGTTGGCCAGGCGATAACGGCATGAACTTGCGGGAGGTCCTGAATGACGCGCGAGTTTCCATCGTATGAAGCGGCACGAACGCCAGGACGGACGAGGAAGCGACTCAGTGCGGGAGCCTAGTGCCCTGCATTTCAGCCGCAATCACGCGGTCTCGGCGGTTGACATCGTCACTCCCGACGAGTTGCCGGCTGCCCTGCGCGTCCTCGGGCTGTCTCCTCCTCAACCCGTGCTGGTATTGGTCGGCGGCGCCGACGGGCTCGGCCCAGAACGGGCGCAACGGCTGCGCAGTCTGTTCAGAGACGTGATCGCGCCACTGCTCGATCGGCTCGGCGCCGCGGTCATCGACGGCGGTACGGATTCGGGCGTGATGGCCCTGATGGGGCAGGCACGGACGGAAGTCGGCGCCGGGTTCCCGCTGATCGGCGTGGCGGCGCGTGGTACGGTTAAACTGCCTGCCGACCCCCCTGAACCCGACCAGCAGCGGACCGCTCTGGAGCCGAATCACACGCACTTCCTGCTGGTCCCCGGCGATCGCTGGGGAGACGAGTCTCCTTGGATCAGCGATACGGCAAGCGCTCTCGGGGACCGAGCGGCCGCCGCTTCCCTGGTTGCGGGCGGCGGTAAGGTGACACTTCTCGACGTTGAGCACAGCCTAAGTGCGGGCCGCCGGACCCTGCTGCTCGTCGGCAGCGGCCGCACCGCGGACCGTCTCGCAGATGCGTTGCGTTTGGGCAAGCTTCCGGCGCTCGGCATTCTGGAGGAACGGGCCGAGCTGCTGCAACCCATCGTCCTGGCCGAGGCCGAGCGGGCCCTCCCGGCGCTGCTCCAGTCACTGTACTTCGGCTAGACGGAGAAGCCGCAACCGCTGTGTTCACCCGCAAACGCATCATCGTCATAGGCTCTGGAAGGATCGCCGGGATCGTCACGGAGCGCCTCAGGGCCGCGGGACGCCCGGCCCGCCGAGTGGGCGGCATCGCGAGAACCGGGGCCGGCCTGAGCTCGGCGCAGACTCTCATCCTCACCGAACCCCACCAGAATGCTGCCGGGCTGGTCGAGAC
>JAYEJW010000198.1:0-2766 GCA_034716535.1 Pseudomonadota bacterium | reverse complement strand
AAACTCACCTTCTATCACGGCTGGGCACCGCTTCGTTCCCATATCCATCCGCGGGCAAACCCGGCGGGGCCGCGGCGCCCGCGGACCCGCCGCTCCAACTGCTCTTCGTCACCTGTGTTGCTGTCTCGTTCGTTGCGTCATCGAACGCGATCCGTCGGAGATCTGTACTGTTGGCAGAGCGAGGTCAAGCCCAGGAGGCGGATCGACGGGGAGATGCATCGGTATTAGCGGCAACATGGCAATGGTCGAAACGGCTCACGAACGGGCTGCCCAGGGTGCCCAGGCGAGCACCAAGGACAGGCTCATAGCCTGGCTGAAAGAGCACGCGACCCAGGTGAATTGGTTCTTGTCTCTGGTCGGGGCCGGATTGATGCTGTGGGCTGCGGTCCAATGGGGGGAGCGGGCCTCGGACTTGACGCGACCGTGTGTAGCCGCCGAGTTGCCGCCGGTTCTCTGCGGTGAGGTCCCCGAGTACTTGCAGAGGTTTCAGCTCGTCGTTGCCGTATTAGGAATCGCCACGGCGGTTACCTCAGCGGTGCTGTCTGTGGTCCAGGCGATTCTCGGTCGGACCCTCCACATAATGAGATACGCAGTCGGTTTCGTGCTGGCAACCGCCGTACTCTGGGTCGCCGCCTACTGGTTCGGGCGAATCGTGTATTTGTGAGCCAGCCGGAGCTCAATTGTCACTCTTGAGAAAGACTTGCCGCTCGCCTACTCCTTCGAACACGAGCTCCAGAATCTCGCGGTAGAGTCCTGAACCACCGGTGAGCACTACGTCAAGCGTGCATGTCTCGCCAGAGTCGAGGGCCTCACCGACGCATCCATCGGCGAAGAAGTGATCTGGCTGTACGAGTCCGCTGATCGTAACCGGACCGGTTCCGACGTTGGTCACCAGAATCTGCTGCGGGCTGTCGCTCTCGAAGACCACGATCTCACGCCCGATGTCGATGATTGCTCGCCCGCCGCCCACAACGAACACTGCAGTGGCCGTAGTGGTGGTGGTCGTAGTGGCGGTGGTCGTAGTGGGCGGGAACTCGGTGGTGGTCGTAGTGGCGGTGGTCGTGGTGGGCGGGGACTCGGTGGTGGTCGTAGTGGCCGTGGTCGTGGTGGGCGGGGACTCAATCGGGCCAGACACTTGAAGAACGCTCCAATGCGGAGGGCCCGGCAGAAGGATCAGTACCAGCACAACCAGACCGACGATTGCGCCCGCCAGCGCGCCCGGGCGAATCGGGAGTGATGGAGTGACCAGATTGAGGTTGTGCTGCGTTACTTTGACAGCATTCGTTTCGCCCAGCCGCTCTCGAATGTCCAAGGCTTCGGTCAGATTGGCAAGAGCTGTGACGTCGTCTCCAATACCGATCGCCCTGGAGCCCATTTGGTGCAGAGCCCATGCTTTTGCGCTTTCGCCAGCCGGTCCGAGCTTCTTGGCTGCCTCAAGGCCATGCGCCAGCACCTGCTGCCAGGCACCCCAGTGACCTCCGAGGGCGATTCCCCTGTCAACCGCCCGGGCCACACGCACGACCGCGGTCCACTTCTCCGCCTCGATGCCCCAATCGAGGGCCCGCAAGATGAACTCGCGGCTCCTGTTGATCTCGTCATTGGTGACGTCATCGGATTCAGACCAGTCCGCCAGAGTGGTCAAGAGAGTCGGCATCCAGTCTGCGGAATCCCAACGTTCCAGCGCAGCTTCTGCGACGGTCCCCGTCAGGCTGTACCGGGGCGAATGGGCCTCCGCCAGCTCACTGGCGATGAGCGTCCTGACTGCATCGTGCAGCCACTCCGGGACTCCCTTCAGATCATCGGCCAGCGCGCGCTCGAGCAGGGCCAAGCTCACGGGAGCCTTGGCCACTGCGAGGATCTCGGCCACCTTCTGTTGAATCGGCGACAGGTCTGCAAGTACAGTCTCTGCCACCTCAGCGCTGGGCTTGGTGGTGCCTTGGTACGTGCGGGCTACCTCCGTCAGCGAGTGGCCCCCGAGAACCGCGTTGCCGACTACGAGTAGACGCCCCGGGTGGTTGTCGAGGGCTTGGCAGATCTCCCTCGCGGCCTCCCTGTCCTCTCCGGCAAGTTCTCTGCCAAGCCGCTTCTGGAGAAATGTCAGCGCTTCGTCCGCGGACAGCCCTTCGAGCTTCAGCGGACGCGCCTCGCCGAAGGGCGAGGGCGTATTGGACGCCAACACATAGAACGAATGTGGAAGCGCGTTGGTGAGCTCCTCGACCGAGGCGGAGTCGATCCCCAATTCGTCCAGGATGACTACGGCCCTCTTGTCCGCGAGCCGCTGCTTGATGGTCGACAAGCTCGGCTCTAGCGGCGCGTCCGCCCGGTAGAACTGGTGATGGAGGTCTAGCAGCACGTCCTCGATTGGCTGCTTCGGAACCTTGAGGTAGACCACCCCATCCGGGAATTCGTTGGCGTCGGCGTACGCAATGTTCCTCATTAGCGCGGTCTTGCCCCACCCGTTGCCGCCGTGGACGCCCACGGTCTCTGCGTCTGCCATGGCCGCTCGGATGACAGCCTTCTCCGTGTCCCGTCCGACCAGACCCTTGAGCGGTTTCACCCGGGGCCTGACCGGAGTAGGCAGCTCGAGGACGGATGGGCCCTCCGCCTCGGTAGCCGGGTAGACCTTCGCCCCTAGCTTGGATCGCATATCCAACTCGACGCGATCCACGCCAACAGCGGCCACACTCGCCGCGCCGTGGGCGGTGTCTGCGGTGACCGCCTCAGCCCTTTCCCGCTCAGAAACGATCGATGTCGCATTCCCGATCT
>JAYEJW010000197.1:0-13594 GCA_034716535.1 Pseudomonadota bacterium | reverse complement strand
GGGCAGCTTCCAGGTCTTCTCCGAAAAATCGCGGTGGGGCTTCTTCTTCACCACCAGGTCGGCGGGCAGGCGGTGGGCGAAGGTACCCACCTCGCGGGCGGTACCGCAGGCGGACGGCTGGCCGGTGAGGGAGAAGGGGCTGTTGCCGGGCTCGGAGATCTTGCCCATCAGCAGGTGCACGTTGTACAGAAGACCATTCACCCACACGCCTCGGGTGTGCTGGTTGAAGCCCATGGTCCAGTAGGAGCTGACCTTCTTGTTCGGGTCCGCGTAGACCTTGGCCAGGCGCTCCAGGTTCTCCTTGGGCACACCGGAAAGCTCAGAGGCGTAATCCAGCGTGTAGGGCTCTACCGACTTGGCGTATTCCTCGAAGCTGATCTTCGCGAGCTTGCCCTTTCCCGCATTCTTGGCCGCCTTCTCACGCGGGTCCTCCGGACGCAGCCCGTAGCCGATATCGGTGGGCGTCTTGGTGAAGTTGACGTGCTTGTCGATAAACTCCTGGTTGTAGGCCTTGTTCTGGATGATGTAATTGGCGATGTAGTTGAGGATCGCCAGATCCGTCTGCGGTGTGAACACGAGCGGGTTGTCCGCCAGCTCGAAACAGCGGTGCTCGTAGGTGGAGAGCACGTGCACCTCGCAGCCCGGCCTGGTCAGACGGGTATCGGTGAGGCGTGACCACAGGATGGGGTGCATCTCCGCCATGTTCGCCCCCCAGAGCACGAACACGTCGGCATGCTCCAGGTCATCGTAGCAGCCCATAGGCTCGTCGATGCCGAAGGCACGCATGAAGGCACCCACCGCGGAGGCCATGCAGTGGCGGGCGTTGGGGTCGAGATTGTTGGACCGCAGGCCGGCCTTCATCAGCTTGGAAGCGGCGTAGCCTTCCCACACGGTCCACTGGCCGGAACCGAACATGCCGACGCGGGAGGTGAGTTCCTCGACGGGTTTGCCCTTGTTCTCCTCCATGCTCCTGGCGATGCTCGTCTTCCACTGCTGGGCCATGACGTCGAAGGCCTCGTCCCAGGAGACGGCCTCGAACTTGCCGTCCTTCGCATACTTGCCGCCCTTCTTGCGCAACAGCGGCTGGGTGAGGCGGTCCTTGCCATACAGAATCTTGGGCAGAAAATAGCCTTTGATGCAGTTGAGCCCTCTGTTCACCGGCGCGTCGGGATCGCCCTGGCTGGCCACGACCCTGTCGTCCTTGACCCCGACCAGCACGCTGCAGCCGGTGCCGCAATAGCGGCAGGCCGCCTTGTCCCAACGGATACCTTCGTCGCCCTCGGCCGCCAGCGCGGATGTCGCTGCCGGAAGGGTGACACCCGCTGCCGCGGCCGCGGCAGCCGCCGCCTGCGCCTTGATGAAATCACGTCGAGTTACGTTCACGGATGACCTCCTCTGCCAGTGGTTCGTCTCCACCGTAGTGGTAAATGAGTACGGCGTTGAGCACGCCCTTCACATCGTTGATCGCCATCATGGTGTCCGCCGCCAGGGACTGCTCGGTGTCTTCCACCGTCACGACAAGCTTGCCCTCGGCCTGGACGCCATGGATCTCCAAACCGGGCAGATCCAGCAAGCGCGACTCCACCGCTTGCCTCTCTTCAGGCCTGGCATGGACAACGAGACTGCAAATATTCATGGTCCGAAATCTCTCACCCTGCCGTCGCCGGATTGCGCTGCCCGGTCGCAGTCAGCTTCACCGCTCGCACGGGACAGACGCCGAAGCACATTCCGCAACCTGTGCAGCGATCGGCGTGGAGCAACGGCTCGGCAGCACCGCCCACGCGCAGCCTGAAACGGATGGCCCGCTCGTCGCAGACCTCTCCGCAGGAACGGCAAACGACCCCGCCATGGGCCAGACAGTTGCCACTGATCTCTGCGACCAGCCCCCAGGGCCGGTCATGCTCGGGATCGCCCGTGAGCGCTTTCCCGCGGCAGGCAGCGGCGCATTCACCGCAGAAGCTGCAGCCGCCGGTGGCGAAGTCCACTTCGGGAAACCCGCCGTCGCCGAGCCGAATGACCCGCTCGGGACAGGAAGAAATACAGTCGCCGCAGCGGTCGCAGCCGGTGAGGAAGGCATCTTCGGCGGCCGCCCATGGAGGGCGCACTGACGTTTGATCTCCGCGGAGATCTCCGAGGAAGAGTTGTCTGCGCGAGATACCCGGCGTTCTCTGTTGGCTCATGTCGGATAAAGGCTCGGAGCAATACTAAATACTCCTCCGTCGAGCCTCGCTTCTTGAGTCAGATCAAGTTTCTCCAAGCGCCAACCCATCTCCTGATCCAGATCAATCCTGCGCGGCCGCCGCTTGCAGCCTGTCGGGAGCATGGACATGGACGACAGAGCGATCGACACTGATCACGCCCTCGCCGACCAGGTGACGAAGCTCGCGGGAGAAGGTCTCGGGCGTCAGGTTAAGGCGGGAGGCAACCACGGCCTTACCGGCGGGCAGGACCACCTGCGGCGCGCCCTCGAGCAAGCGGCCGCGGCCGCAACTGAGGTTGTCGAGCAGAAATCCCGCCACACGTTGTAGGGCCGACTGCAGGCAGCAAGCCTCGAGGTCCCGGTACAGAGCGTACACGCGCTCACAGGCCTTCTCGAGAAACAGGAAGCCGAGCGCAGGCCAACGCGTTACCGCCGCGCGAACCCGGTCAGCGCGGAAAAAGAGCAACTCCGAATCGCACAGGGCCTGAGCGTAAACGGGCGAGGGCCGATCGAGCAGGCCAACCGCCTCGCCGAAGGTGTCACCGGGAAGCACGATCTGCACCACCCGCTCGGCGCCCTCCGCGGTAAGCACCGCCAGCTTCACCCGACCCTTACGCACGGCAAAGAAGCCCTCGAGGAAGGACCCCTTCTCACACACCACAAAGCCCTTGGACGCAGACCGGGGAAAACATTCCGCCGCGAGAAATCGAAGTTGCTCGCCGTTCAGCCCCCGGAACAGGGGAAAGTCAGACAACAGAGGAACGAAGGTCTCTTCTCTTGCGGCGGAGTTCATGTCAAGCGCATAGGAGCCGGGACGGGGGAAGGTCGGTCGGTAAGGATTCGACTGAGAGTCTATTGGCGAACCTACAGGGCGCAAGGCGAAAAAAATCCGAGAGAAAGATTCTGGAATACCCCTTTAGGGGTATGCGAGGTAGCTACATAGGTCATTGTTTCTCTGATTATTGCACAGCGGCGTGCGCCCACGAAAGCACTGGAAGTGGAGCTTCGGGCTATTTGGTGGTATTCCCTTTTCCAGACCCCGAGCTCCAGCTAGACATTGGTCCAATGAGAGCCATGATTCAGCGCCTCGCCCGCAAACCGATCCTCGTCAGCATCGGACTCCTGATGATCGCCGTCGTCCTGCCGGCGGTGGTGAGCATGCTTAGCTCGGTGTTCATCGCAGAAACCACAGAGGGCATGGCGACCGCCATCAAACAGTCGGGCTCTTTGCGCATGCAGTCCTACCGCATCGGTGTGGCCCTTGCGGATGAGGGCGTTCCCGCCCCCGATCGGGCAGCCAGGGCGTCTGCGCTGGCGAACGAGTTCGTATCGCGCCTGCAGAGCCCGCGCCTGGTCAATGCCATCCCCGGACGCACAGAGGACGAGGTAACCCAGGCATACAAGCGGGTCACCGGGCTGTGGGAGCAATCGATGAAACCGCCGCTCGCGGGCCACATCCGGTTGCTCGCAGACAACGGCGCCCACGGCAGCCAGGCCCTGCGGCGCGCGGAGTACCTCGCGGGCGTGGACGCCTTCGTCGCAGAGATCGACGCCCTGGTTCGGCTACTGGAAGAGAACGCCGAAAGCCGCATCGACCGGCTGCCCGCGTCCCTGCTCACGCCCAACGAAGAGATCCACGTCCTTTAGATCGTGCGCGAGGCCCTGTCCAACGTGGTCCGCCACGCGAATGCAAGGCACGCCAAGGTGCGCCTCGCACTTCGGGACCTGGACGGGAACCTGGAGGTGGAGGTAGAAGACGACGGCGGCGGCATCGATCGACACACGGACCATGCCCGTCCCTACGGTATGACCATCATGCGCGAGCGCACCCTGAGTCTGGACGGGGAGATCGACGTTGAGTCGGCCCCTGGGGGCGGCACCCGGGTCAGACTATGCTTCAGACACAGGTCCGCCGGAATCCCGGAGACCTCCGTCCCCGCAAGCCTTGGAGCCATGCATTGAACGCGAGCGCCCGCACCTCCGTCATCATCATCGACGACCATCCCCTCTTCCGGAAGGGCGTTGCGGATCTGATCGGCATGGAGCCGGCCCTGCACCTGAAGGGGGAGGCGGCCGACGGAGAAAGCGGGATACGGCTGGCGCAGGACCCGGACCCGGACCTGATCCTGCTCGATCTCAACATGAAGGGCATGGGCGGTGAACGGCCGGGACCGGCGATCAACAAGATAAGAAGATTCAACAGGAGATCCTCGTGACACGAGCAAGTCCCGAGACGGAGCAACGCCTGCAGGACGCCGCCCGACAGTTTCGGCGTTTGGAGGAGATGATCGGCCGCGCCCTGGTGGGCCAAGGCGGCGCGGTGCGGGAGGTCATCGTGGCGCTCACCGCCGCGGGCCACGTGCTTGTTGAAGGGCTGCCGGGGGTCGGAAAAACGCTCCTGGTGCGCAGCCTGGCCCAGGCGGTCGGAGGGCGCTACTCGCGGATCCAGTTCACGCCGGACCTGATGCCGAGCGACGTGACGGGTCACGCCATGTTCGACGCCAGGTCGGAGAGCTTCCGCATCCGCCGCGGACCCATTTTCTGCAACCTGCTCCTCGGTGACGAGATCAACCGGGCCCCGGCCAAGACCCAGTCGGCCATGCTCGAGGCCATGCAGGAGCAGCAGGTGACGATCGAGGGCAGGGCGCATGAGCTGGCCCCTCCCTTTCTGGTGCTTGCCACCCAGAATCCCATAGAACAGGAGGGTACCTACCCCTTGCCTCAGGCCCAGCTCGACCGCTTCCTGCTCAAGGTCTTCATCGACTACCCGAGCGCGGAAGACGAGCTGGCCGTCGTCCGACAGGTTACCGACGGTCACGTCGGCGATCAGCTCGATGTCTCGCGCGTGGAGCAGGTCATGGACCCGCAGCAGGTGCTCGATCTCCAGGCGGTGGCGGCAGCCCTGGAGATGGACCACAGCATCCTGGAATACGCCGTGCGCATCGTGCGCGCCACTCGCGACTGGCAGGGCATCGAAACGGGGGCGGGCCCGCGGGCCAGCGTCGCCCTCGTCC
Organism: Pseudomonadota bacterium; assembly: GCA_034716535.1. Taxonomy (GTDB): domain Bacteria; phylum Pseudomonadota; class Gammaproteobacteria; order Chromatiales; family Chromatiaceae; genus JAYEJW01. The sequence goes on along the minus strand of JAYEJW010000197.1, from coordinate 8,380 downwards.
GTGCCGCCCGCGCGCACGGGCTGGCCAGCGGCATCGGTTTCGTTACCCCCGACGACGTCAAGTCGGTCTCGCCGGCTGTGCTGCGCCACCGGATCAAATTGACCGCGGACCTGGAGATCGAGGGTCACCGGCCGGACGACGTGCTGACGGACCTGCTCGCCAACATCCCGGCGCCCCGGTCCTGAGCGAAGATGCGGCCGGAACGGCCTCTGGTCGTCCTCGTCGGTACCTGGACCCTGGTCGGGATCGCCGCGAGCTGGTGGCCCGCGGCAGTGACCCTGTGGCAGGTCGCGGCCGTGGCACTGGGAGGCACGGCGCTGGCGGATCTGCTCTGGCTTCTGCGGCTGCCGCCCCCACGCCTGGAACGGCGAATGAGCCACACGCTGTCCCACGGAGTCTGGAGCAGGGTGCGCCTCGGCATCGGAAACCCTGCGCGGCAACCAGTCCGGATCCTGGTCCATGACCTGCATCCGTCCGAATTCGAGGTTGCGGGCCTACCCCGCACGCTCCGCCTCGAAGGCGGCGAGCGGGTATCCCTGGAGTACCGCCTGCGTCCGCCGCAGCGCGGGGATTTCGAGCTCCCGGGCTGCGACCTGCGGCTGCGCTCCCCGCTCGGCCTCTGGGCGAGGCGACGGACAGTCCCACTTCCCGCACAGATCCGGGTCTATCCCAACTTCGCCGAAATCAGCCACTACACGCTGCTCGCGACGAACGACCGGTTGGGCCAGCTCGGCGTCCGGCTCCGGCAGCGACGCGGCAGCGGCGCCGAGTTTCACCAACTGCGCGAATACCGCAGCGGCGACAGCCTGCGCCAGATCGACTGGAAGGCGACGTCGCGCGTGCGCAAGCTCATTTCCAAGGAGTACCAGGAAGAGCGCGACCAGCGTCTCGTGTTTCTGCTCGACTGCGGGCGGCGTATGCGCCACGCGGAGCTTGGCCGCGGTCATCTGGACGAGGCGCTCAACGCCCTGCTGCTCTTGGCCTATGTTGCCGTGCGCCAGGGCGACGCCGTCGGCCTCATGACCTACGGTGGCCCCAGGCGCTGGTTCGCCCCGCGCAAGGAGCCGGATACGGTCAACCGCCTGCTCAACGCAATATACGATCTGCAACCCACGCTGGAGGCGTCCGATCCCCTCCTCGCCGCCCGCGAGCTGATGAAGTCCCAGACGCAGCGATCCATGGTCGTATTGCTCACGAACAGCCGCGACGAGGACGAGGAGGAGCTCGTGTCCGCCATACGGCTGCTGCGTCGGCGCCACCTGGTTGTCGTCGCCGACCTGCGGGAATCCATCTTGGATCGTACCCTGGCAAGCCCCGTCGCGAGCCGGGAAGGGGCCCTGCGCTTCCTGGGCGTTCAGGCATATCTCGAGGCGCGCCGCCGCCATCACGAGCGGCTCCACCACAACGGGGCCGACGTACTGGACCTGCTGCCGCATCAACTCCCCATCGCGCTTGTCAATCAGTATCTTGCGGTCAAACGCGCCGGAGCACTGTAGGCAACGCCGGTCGAGCAGGCCGGCGAAAAAGGGCGCAACGCAACTTTTCGGCGAGGAACCGGTTCCTCAGCCACTGCGCCTGATGCCCGGCCCGCGACTTCGAGCCGGGGAAAACCGACTCCAGCAAGGAACGGTGAGCTCCCGAAGAACCCTTGTCGCGGAAAGACAGCCACAGCATCGCCAACAGGAGAAGGATCTCGGCGCCGATAAGCCAGGCGTAGTCCTGGAAGAAGATGGCGTGGGCGCTGACCAGGGCTACGATGGTCGCGGAGCCCACGTAGACGAAGTACAGGTAGAAGACATGCCGCCTTTGAAAGTAGGCCGCGCTCCGATCCTTCTCGATGACGCATGCTATGATCCAGACACCAGAAAAATTACAAAGGAGGCCACCGATGTCCCTCACCAAACAGATCGCGTTTGCTCTAAGCCCACTGCTTTGGTTTCCTTTGGCTGGTCACGCCGCCGGACCCTATGCAGTCTACGAGACCGACACCGCATTCGAGGATGTCATCGAGGGCGTCAAGATGGGGATCCAGGAACGGGGCATGTACATCAACAACGTCATGCACATGGCAGAGATGTTGGAGCGCACGGGCAAGGACCTCGGAATGGACGAGAAGATCTATGAAAAGGCCGAATCCGTCGAATTCTGCAGCGCGGTGCTCTCCCGAAAGATGACATCCGAGGACCCCAGCCGCATCGTCAACTGCCCTTTCATCATGTCCATCTACGTCCTGCCCGGCGAGCCCGACAAGACCTACGTGGCCCACCGAACGGTCTCCGACAAAGAGATCCAATCCAGCGCGGTCATGGCCGAGATATCCGAGATGCTCAAGGGAGTCGCGGAAACAGCCATCGCCTGGTGACCTCTGCGCCGCGCACTCTAAGTCCGGCTGGGGCGACAGGGCGGCTGTCGGCCCTTAAGGCCAGAGCCCACCAAGGTCGAGCTCGATCGCATCAAACGGCGGTGCGACGACCCTTCTGGAAAGGGCCGACGAGCTCATCCCCAAGGGAAGAATAGGCCAATGCATGTCTCGGCGCCGGGTGCGGGTGGGTCACCAAACGACCTGAGAGGATCTCCGCCACCAAGCGCTCCGGGGCTCGGAGCAGATCTTCAAAGGTCGCGCTGCGCTCGGCGGGATCGCTCATGATGGAATCCGGGACGATCTGCTCGTCCGAAAGTCTTCACGTTGGTGATTATGGCACAGGGGAGGTCACTGGAGACCCGCGGCGGATCGATATAAACCGGTGAGCGAGAAGGGGTGCAGTGCCCGGAGCAGTCCGTATACTAGGCCCAGTACGGCGGCGCCTAGGCTTCTCCAACGCTCATCACGCCAGCAGAATCTCTTCGCGCCCTTCGCGGCTTCGCGTGAGGCCTTCTCTATCCGGTTACGGAGTCTTAGGCGCGCCTGTACCTTAGTACCTCGTTCCACCCGAACCCGAGAATCATGTCCGCACCCCCCCTCAACGCCGACGAGTTGGAGAACCTGCTCGAAGACATCCTATGGGCAGAGGCCTCGTCAAAACGGAGCTCTGCAGAGTCGCTGGCATTACTGGAGCGTTATCAACAGGAGTTCGTGCTCCAGTGGGTCAAGACCCTGGAAAAGGACAACATCGCCTGCGCGTACCAGTTTCTTACCCATGCCTATCGCGCCATGTGCGAGCTGGAGATACCCGAGGTCGAGGCCTGGATCATCCAGGGACTGGACGTCTACGACCGCTCCGGCCTCTACGCCGCGGTGGACGTATTCAAGAACGTGGACAAGTTTCTGGAACGTGCCCGAGAAGCCAAGGTCGGCGCCCTGTTGGAGGAGCACGCCGGTATCCTGGAGCGGGTGGTCCTCGGCTTCTCAGGCCGCCGGCTGAAGCTCGCGGCTGGGGATTCGATCTACACGGACACGGAAACCCTGTTCCTCCCAGCGGCGGCCGTTCGTTTCGACAGCCGCGAGCACAATTTCCGGTTTCTCAAAGCGGCTGCGACCTACCTTTGGGCCCAGACCCGATTCGGCACCTGGCGGCAGGGAGTGATCGAGTCACTGGCGCGGTTCGAGGATTCGGGGCGTGCATTGCGACTGTTCCACGTGCTGGAAACGCTCCGGCTGGATGCCCGTATCGCGAGGGAGCTGCCTGGAATTCACCGAGACATGGTGCTTCTCAACCGCCTCGCCGGCCAGCGGTTGTGTCCCCCCGAGTGGGATACGTACCGGAAGCGCCTGAGCAGCACCGCCAGCAGCGTGGAGGATTCGCTCGCGTTGCTCTCGGAGTTCAGCACCCTGTCGTTTCCGATCCCAGATCCCCTCTGCTATCAGGGAAAGCTGTTTCCGGAGGGTGTCGAAGAGGTCCTGAGGGCACGGCTGGAGGACGAAAAGGCGGGACTGCGCAGCCTCCTGGTTCGCTACAAGAAGGAGCTCGAGGCCTCGCAGCCGGCGTCGGAGCGCGCGAAGGAGAAGGATCGAACACCCTTCTCGGCGAAGAAAAAGGAGAGCGAGGACGCCCCGGGAGAGTTCGAGATCGAGCTCATGTTTCACGACACGCCGGTGAGCCCACCGGAGGACGTAAGGCAGCTCCTGAGCTCAATCATGCTGGATCTCGGGGAGCTGCCGCCCGACTACCTGGTGCCCGCCGGCGACGGAAACTACAAACTGCGAGGGGCCGAGGAGGAGGATACCGACGCCACCGCGGACGTCTGGTCCGGAACCTATCACGAGCGCGGCGCCTGCCTGTACAACGAGTGGGACTTCCGGCGCCAGAGCTACCGCAAGAACTGGTGCGTCATGCGGGAGCTAACCGTAGAGCCCAAGATCGATGGCTTCGTGCAGGAAACCCTCGACGCCTACTCCCGCCATTTGATCGGCCTGCGCAAGACCTTCGAGGCCTTGCGCGGCGAGGACAAGTGGCTCAAGAAAGAGCCCTACGGCGACGAGGTGGACATAGACGCGCTGGTCGAGGCCCACGCCGATGCCCACCAGGGCCTGGAGATGCCCGAGCGCCTTTTCACCCGTCTGGACAAGGTCGATAGAAACATCGCCGTCATGTTCATGGTGGACATGAGCGGCTCCACCCGCGGGTGGATCAACAAGGCCGAGCGCGAGTCCTTGCTTCTGTTGTGCGAGGCCCTTGAAACCCTGGGCGACCGCTATGCCATCTACGGTTTCTCGGGCGTGACCCGCAAACGCTGCGAAACCTATCGGATCAAGGGCTTCGACGATGCCTACGGGGAGGAGGTAAGGGGCCGCATCGCCGGGATCGAGGCCAAGGACTACACGCGAATGGGTGTGGCCATCCGCCACCTGAGCGAGATCTTGAACCAGGTGGAGGCCAAGACCCGCATCCTGATCACCCTATCCGACGGAAAGCCCGACGATTACAGCGACGAGTACCGCAGCGAATACGGCATCGAGGACACCCGCCGCGCCCTGATCGAGGCCAAGCGCAACGGCATTCACCCCTTCTGCATCACGATCGACAAGGAAGGGCAGGACTACCTGCCGCACATGTACGGGGCGGTGAACTACACCATCGTGGATGCGGTTGAAAAGCTCCCGTACAAGGTCTCCGAGATCTACCGCCGGCTGACGGTCTGAGCAATGCACCCTGCAATCATGCACTAGAGGAAGAAACAGGCCCGGATCTGGCCCCGCCGGGCCCGTTTCCAAGTCGCCGAACTATCGCCTCCTTCTGACCCGGATGTCGAGCTTTGCGCTGCCCATGTTCACGGGCGGTCCGTTGCCCGCGTCCTCCCACAGCGCGTAGATGGTCTCGCCCCACCTGTCCACATTGTTGGCGTTGCGGAAAGGCCCGGGCAGGTCACGCGCGCGCCCGCCGTCGCTCACCGTGGGCTCTGTGTCGTGCTCCTTTAGAAACTCCATGTATTCACGGTTGAAGGTCTGGTAATACAGGGTCGCTGTGACCTCAACAAGCCTTCTGGCAGAAACCGGGATGGTGAAGGTATAAGGCGTCGTATCCCAGTATTGACCATCTGCATAGGTGTCGGCCGGGACGATGAAGGCCCCGTCCGCCTGATAGGCGGCCTTGTTGTAGCCCATTGGTGGGATACGGTTGTCCTTGATGATCTTGTTCATCAGGACGAAGTGGAAGTGCTGCGCCTTTTCGATTTCCTCAGGGCTGATGACCCCGTCGCCGTCCAGATCCTTCGCATCATCGTCGATGAAGGGGTAGCCCTCGGCCAGGATCTCCTGCTCGTAGACCTTGGTTTGAGCATTGCGTATCAGGGCGCCGTCCCCGTCCAGGGCACCGTCCTCGAAGAACACATTGCCGTCCTTATCCACGGCCTTGATGTGGATCCACATCTGCCGCCCCTCGGCAAACCCCGTGGGGAGCTTGTGCCCAGTGAGATTTGTGACTTTGACATTCACCGTTACCTCTCGGCCGGCCCTGGCCCGCTTCGGGGAATCGACGAACTCCAGCTTTGCGGCCGCTTCCGCCATGAACTTGCGGTTGCGCTCGGCGCCGTCTTTTAGGGCCAGATCGCGGGAAGCGGACACCGTATAGCCGCGGTCCACCCATTTCTGGTCCACATTGCCCCAGAGGTTGTTGAGACCGGGGGATAGCAGCCAAGTCTGGGCGCCCAGGAACTTCATGGGGGCATGGCAGTCCTGGCAACGCTTGTTGTTCCGGTACCCGCTCCAGAACCATTCCGTATAGGTACGCTCGATGGGGTGGGGCATATTCTCTGGCACCACGCCGTCGATCTCGGTCTTCGTCGTGATGAGTGGATTAGTGACGTCGTGGCAGGTACCGCAAAAGTCGCCCTCTTTCTGGAAGTCGAACACCGTATCGGGGATGAAGCCGTGTTCCTCCTCGAAGGGGTTTTCCAGGGACACGAACATCCCGCCGTTGCCCGCCATCATGGTGCTGCCATCATGGCGCGAGGAACGGCGCTGACCATCGTAGGTCCGGTGACAGGTGTCACACTGCACGCCCTCCATCTCAGCCTCCGATTCAGCCAGGAGGTCTACCGGATCGGTGACCGACTCCTCCAGGAACGCGGCGCCCCAGAACTGTCCCTTCAGGAACGGAAAGCTGGGTGTTGGCGGTTCTGAGTGGCCCTCCAACCAGCCCGCCGGGGCGTGACAACGCAGGCAGAGGTCCGCGGTCACCGGTAGCAGCTCCTCGTCCGCATCTGGTGGCAGCTTCAAGTCCTCCAGCAGCTGTGCACGGTCGTCGGCAGACAGGGAATTGACGTAGTCGATGAAATCCTGATTCGCTACATTGAGGGTAGCGAAGAAGGCCGGGTCGCGGATGGTGTTACCCATCATGCTCCCCACCCATTCTTCGTAAAAATTATGGTCTTCGCCCGGCAGGATAAAACCCTCGAACTGGGCCGGCGCCCGAAAACCCTCGATGATGGGGTCGAGGACCTGCCCGTCGTCGTTCACGCCGGGGGGCGCCCCCCGAGGCTGGGTGGAGTCATCCTCGGTTACGGCGGCACTCCAGCCTGGAACGGCCATGGCGAGAAGTACTGCCCCCACAAATCCTTTCAGAAACGTGTCATTCTTCATTGCTCGCACCTCTACGTTGGTCATTTCTCGTCCAAACTATCAACAGCGGCAAGCGCCAGGACCGCCATGGGACCCAGGGGTCCACTGGCACGACGGCAACTTGCCGGTATAAGCGCCTAACCTCGGTATTAATAAGCTGCTTGTCGTTTGATAGATGCCCTCCTCTCGCTGAATCGGTTCTATCTCCCTCCATGGGAAAACGCTGATCAAATCAGCGTCTTCCTAATGTTTCCAGTCGCAGCTACAGGTTGGGATTCCTTTGCCAGGGAGACAAAGGTCTGTGGGCTTGCCTCCTTCGGGAACTAGTGGCCCGTCGCAATCCCTATCAATTAAGACGCAGTCCAAGGGGTCGGTAAGTGCATTGCACGTACATTTGTCCGTTTCAGAATCGCACGTATAACCGGGGCGTTGTGCAGCACCCAGCCCTCCATGCACTGCGCCAATAAAACTCAGCATAGTAATCATAAACATATCTAGCGAACTTGATCCGCCGTTGCTGTGATAACTAACCATTACTCGATTGCTACCGGACTAAGGTTCGCTAACTAGAATTCGGCGATGCTTATGCATACGCCAATAGCTTCTCTATCTGAAAATACAGTTTCTATATGTGTCATCTGGATTTACAAATACAGAAGCTAGAAATCAAGATCCGCCTCCGCTTTTTTTTCGATCCCAGCTAAGGATCTGAAGAACAGGGTCCTGTTTCTTTTGCCTTCGCTACGGCTCGCCAGAGCTGTCGGGCAGCGCCGTAACTTGATGTTAGGAAAAAGACGAGAGTTCCGATGTCAGAGAATCAGCCCACAACGATGTCCGTAGAATTACCTACAAATACACTAAGGAAAAGGAAAGAGACGGGGCACCCGTTGCCGTTCGATGGAACGGAAAACCGGACGACTGCGGGGGGGAGGACCCCCGCGAGCCCCGCATCGAGGACACCCGCCGCGCATGCGGGGCGGTGAGCTACACCATCGGGTACCTGGTAGAAACGCTCCCGTACGAGGTCTCCGAGATCTACCGGCGGCTGACGTTCTGATCGACGGCAAGGTTCATGTCAACTCACGGGTAGTAGGAGCATGGGCAGGTCTGCCCAGATTTCGGACTCGTCCGCGATCCGCTGCTGTGTCGACCGTCGCTCCGATTCGGAGACCCATCACCTCCGGCCCGAACGTCGCCTTCGGAGGCGGGCGGCTCAGCGGAGCGTCCGCTTGAACGTCTTAATCAGAACTAGGTTGGACCCTGAGGTATCCCCACGAATCAGTCTCCCCAAGTCAATCGAGTACGAGTGCATCGTGATGACTCGACACCCATTGTTCGATGGACCCCACTGCATCGATCGCTTCGTCGAGGACATCGTGGCAA
>JAYEJW010000196.1:0-2779 GCA_034716535.1 Pseudomonadota bacterium | reverse complement strand
CGACGGTCCCGATGCTTATTCGAGCAACTGGGATGAGGATGTGGGGGCGGGCGACTATCCCAATACGCACTACTTCTACCTGCCCCGGCTCTGCAACCACTGCGCCAAACCCGCGTGCCTGGCAGCATGCCCCAAGAACGCGATTTACAAGCGGGAAGAGGACGGCGTCGTGCTGATCGATCAGGACCGCTGCGAGGGGTACCGCCGCTGCGTCGCGGCCTGCCCGTACAAGAAGATTTACTACAATGCGGCGAAGAAGAAGTCGCAGAAGTGTATCTTCTGCTACCCGAGGCTAGAGCAGAATACGGGTCCCAACGAGCTCCAGCCACCGCGTGAGAACTTCTGCTTTAACCAGTGTACCGGCCGCATCCGCTTCGCGGGGTTCTATGATCCCAGCTTGGGACCGAACGCGGCAGAGAACCTGGCAAAAAACGTCAATAAGCTGGTCGACAAATGGGGGGTCGCGCTGCAATTGCACCCCGAGTATGGCACGGCGCCCAACCTGTTCTACGTGCCACCGTTGAGCCCGCCGACATTTGGGCCTAACGGCAAAATGATAGAAAATAGCCGGCGTATCCCGACCGAAACGCTGGCACAAATGTTTGGCGACGATGCAAGCTCGACGCCTGGCGATCAATCGCGCATCGACAGGATCGAAGATATTTTCAGGATCCTGGAGGCTGAGCGTGCCATTGTGGCGAACGGCGGACAATCCGAGCTGGTTGACATCCTGGTGGCCCGCGAAGAGAAAGATCGGCTGCAACTGTACTTAGACCCCGACGTTTACGAAGCATTAGGAATATAGGGAGACAAACCATGAAAACAAAACAACTAAACATCTTGAAGCTGGTGACTCCGCTGGCGCTAGCGGCCCTGCTAATCCCCGCGATCAGCAGTGCCTTCCCGACCGATACGGATACCTATCAGGTGAACTCCGTGCGGGTGGGGAGCTTTACTTTTGCCGATCCCACCGGGCCGGCGAATAACCTGTCACACCCGGACTGGGGCGATGCACCGGCGACCGACGTGCCGCTGGCGTATATTATTTTCGCCAGCGCAAATGCCAAGGGCGGATTCGATGACTGGGCCCTGGTCAATCCTGACTCCGTGCGGCACCTGTCCGTCAAATCGATTCACGACGGCGAGGAGATACTGTTCTGGGTCGAATTTGCGGATGAGACCTTCGACCTGGAGAAGGATGATGTGCCGCGTTTCTTCGATGCCCTCGCGCTCATGATTCCCTACTCCGAAGCCGACTATCCAGGCTGTAAAGCCGGTCCGACCAGTGAGCCCTTGATCCATATGGGGATGCGTTGCGACGGGCTTGATGAGCATGGCGATGCGTGCACTGCAGCAAACCCCGACGATTGCAAGTGCTGTCCCGCGAATATCCACTTCTGGCGGCCTGATAAGGTCGAGGTCGAGAACATCGTTACCAATGGTATGGGCACCACCCTGGAAACCGATGAAACCGATGACCCGCTGCTGTTTCATGCCGCCCAGGACTGGAGCAACGGCGTGTGGACGGTGGTCATGGGGCGCGCCATGGTCGGCCCGCCTGATCCTGCGCCGGCTCACACCGACGCCACCCACGTCGGGCCCGGCGGACATATGGTCACGCTTGAGGCGGGTGCAAGCTATGACACGGTGTGGGCAAACTGGGACGGTGACAGGGACGAACGAAACGGCAGCAAGTTCATCGGCCTGTGGGGCACCCTGATCATTGCACCCTGACACAGAGCTGACTGCCGCCTGGCATGATGCCAAGCACCTAAGAAAGCGTCCGGCTGCAAGCCAGTCGGACGCTGCTAAATACTCCTTCTTTGTCAAATTGAGTTCCACCTGTGCGAGAGGGGGACTGGCGAGGGATTTCGGGACCGTCTGCAGCAGGGATGCTGCAGCCGAGACTACACGGATGTATTTACGGCGTGTCTCGAAAGCCCTTGCCGGACCCCCGACAATCGCATCTGACAAAGCAGGAATAGTCAACCTGAAGTCAAACAGAAAGAGGAATAAAAATGAATGACCTGTCAACATCATCAATGACGACTGCAGATCCGACCGTCAGGAGTACTGTCTACAGCTTGCTGTCTCAAGCTTTCAAGTACCCGACACCTGAGGTTTATGCACAGTATCAGAACGGGGAATTCCTGTCGGAGTTGTGGGACCAGCTGTCCATGCTCCCGCATCTCGAGAGCCTGGTGGCGGAAGAGGCGGACCAGAAGGATACGATCCAGCGTGACCTGGAAGGGGTCAGTGTCGAGGATTTCCAGGTGGCTTATACGGGGACCTTCGATGTCGGTACCCCGCAGCCGCCCTGCCCCCCGTACGAAGGTGTCTATTGGAAGGGAGCGGAGCGATCCGGCTTGCTGATTCGGATAGGCGAGTTCTACAAGCACTTCGGACTCAGCATGAGCCAGGAGGAGGGCAAGCGGGAACTTTCCGATCACCTGTGTGCGGAGCTGGAGTTCCTTCACTTCCTCACATTCAAGGAGGCACAGGTGCGCGAGGAGGGCAAGGAGGAACTGCTGCAAGGTTACATCCGCGCCCAGCGGGATTTTCTCGCCCACCATCCGCTGCAGTGGTTGCCGCAGTTCTACACGCGGCTGCAGGCGCACTGCCCGATTCCGTTCTACGTATGGATGGGCAAGTTGCTGGCGCAGATAACGCGCCTGGAGCTCGACTACCTGAACGCTAACGTCGTCGAGGCGGCGGCCTGAGCGCGCATCGCGGCGCAGACTGGAGGTAGGAAAGGAAGGGAACCCAGGAAGGGACCCAG
>JAYEJW010000195.1:0-2784 GCA_034716535.1 Pseudomonadota bacterium | reverse complement strand
TTGTACATCGCCGAGACCTTACGTGAGCGCCGCAGGGGTAATCCCGCTCCGGTTCTGCCAGCTACCGCCGGATAAAAGTGCACTATGTCTTTGGGGGCAGATCGACACCGGGGTCTGAACGCTTACCGTCGAACTGCAGATCCACCACACACTCTGACGAAATTCGAAATCCGATCATCGCCGTCGGATCTGCACCGAGGCGATGCTCCATGGCGGTCGTTTCGCGGTGAACCGCAAGAGCAAAGCCAAGCGTGTGTGCCGCAAGCTCAAGCTCCCGAACGAGCGCCTACGAGGGCTGCGCACGGAGAGTGGGCCAGCCATGGTGGCGTACCTCGGCCGATTTTTGGCTCGACCTGGGCTTCGCCAGGCCGCGAGATCGGTGTTAAGCCACCTTGCGAACGCAAGCGTCCGCTTAGCATTCCAATGCGATTGCCCGACGAGGCTTCATTACTGACCGCAATTGGCCGGACAGCGACCTTAGCCGTAGGCAGGGCGGCGGCGCACAAATTGCTGCGCCGCAATATTCTCTTCCCGACCCAGAGCGGACTAGCGGCTTGTCGGGCCTGACCGGCAGCAGTGTTCCAGGAGCCGCCCTAGCGACGTTGCCCCAGGTCTACAGGCAGTTCGACTGTCACCGTTGGCAGTGCCGGAGCGCGCCAAGCCTCCAGCGAGCGACGCAAAACGTCCACCGCGGAATGCAGGAACAAACCAGCGATGAGGCTGCCGACCAGGATATCGGGCCAGCGGGATACCAGCAGGTAGCTGGCCCCGGCGGCAAGCAGCACCCCAACATTAGAAATCAAGTCGTTGCGCGAACACACCCAGGTCGAGTTCATGTTGAGGTTGTCGCCCCGGTGCCGGTACAACAAGGTGAAACACACCAGGTTGGCGGCCAACGCCAGCGCGCCGACCATGCCCATGGCCTCGACACCCGGCATGATGGGTACAAACACCTTGTAAAACGCCTCCAGCAGCACCCCGATCCCGAAGGCTAGCATGAACAACCCTTTTACCACGGCGGCTCCGGCCTGCCATCTCGCCGAGCGGTCCAACACGAACAGGCTGAATCCATAGACCAGAGCATCGCCCAGCATGTCCAGGGCATCGGCTAGCAGGGCGGTCGAATGGGCCAGCAGCCCCGCCGTGCCCTCGATGACGAACATCACGCTATTGATGCCGAGCACGCTCCACAGCACGCGGGCGTGGTTCGCACGCATGGCGGCGATCTCGCAACTCTTGTCCTGGCAGCAATTCGCCACTTTCAACTCCTGATCGACTTATATATGAACCGTGAACTGTTTTTCGAGCGAACAGGCCATCTCAGCCCGTGCACATCGTTCTATGTCAACGCACGCGCAACTCAATATCGCCAATGTACACTTTTTGACACGAATTCTTAACCGAGGGTCCCGGGGTGTTAGACAACCTCCGGACAATAGTTCGGCGAGTTAGAGCGGGGGCGTGATGACCGGCCGGTAATGGCCGGACTGCGTCCGTTGCGGAGGTCTCCGACCAGCGACTCAGGAACGAGATCGGGAGGCGACCAACGCCGTCGATCGCCTCTCGCCCTATGGCGTCAGACCTCCGTCCGCTCGGCGATCTCTAGTGCGTCATCCACCTCGATCCCGAGGTATCTGACGGTACTCTCCAGCTTCGCGTGTCCGAGCAGCAGCTGAACCGCTCGCAGGTTCTTTGGCGGCGGTAGATCAGCGTTGCCTTCGTGCGCCGCAACGAGTGGGTTCCGAAATCGGATGGATTCAACCCGATGAGGCACACCCACCCGTTGACAATCCGTGCATACTGACGTGTCGAGATATGACACGAAGAACGAACCCGGCTGGGGAACAGAGAATCATCGCCGGATAGGTTCCGCTCGGCGATCCACGCCTCGAGTGCCTCGCGGGTCTGCTCGGTCAACTCGAAGCGGACAGGTCGTCCGGTCTTTTTCTGCAGCACCGTTGCCCGAGAAACGATCTGGTCTCCGTGTGAGACATCTCTGACCCCCAGCCGAACCAGATCACACCCGCGCAGCTTGCTGTCGATGGCTAGATTGAACAGGGCGAGATCGCGAGTCCTGTACTCAATCTGCAGCCGAATCCGGATCGCCCAGATCTGCTTGAGCGTGAAAGGTGGCTTCTGCCCGGTCAGCTTCCTCTTGTTCCAAGGGACGTGAATCGTTGAGGTCGCGGTCGGTGTAGGGTGCTCGTACATGCTCTGTCTCCTCTGCATTGGTGAGGAAACAGAAGTTTGGTCCAGACGCGAACGGGCGCTTCACGACCCTCTACGGACGTAACCGACCTGCTGGGGGATGTGTTAGGTTTTCGCCACACCCGACTCTACGGATCGGCGTACTGCAACCGGCGCTTGCGGTCCTTTTCTGATCATGGGCTTGGCGTGGTGACCGGCAGAAGTGTCCCACAACCGGACAACCGTACAAGGAGTGCCAGCCAACTGGTCTTTGGGCACTTTGCCGTCGGGGTTTCTCTGGCGAAGGGCTGTTTAGTGTCCCCAAACGGACGCTGGATTCAGCTAGGCAGTGCCCTAAAAATCACGCTTGAGCGCGTCATGGAGAGAACTACGCTTTAGACGTACAGTCGAACAATGTTGACCGTGATCGAGACGCCGTTGTTTCAGAAACAGTGGCCTCTGTACTGGACTAATTCTACTTTGTCAGATTACCGTCAAGCCTACGGGAGCTGCCGGCCTCGCGCTCCCGCTAGGTGACCATGGACGGTGCCGATTCGGCGTCGTCGGTCGCAGCAAAGGTACAGCAGCCAGGAGTAG
>JAYEJW010000194.1:0-2784 GCA_034716535.1 Pseudomonadota bacterium | reverse complement strand
TCGTTAGGGTATAGGGGCAAACCTTCATGGTACCTGCGGCCGCCAGGCCGCGCCTGTCATTAGGTGCCAATTGCCACCGGCCGGCGGTGGAGCGGAGCTTGGACTCCAGCCTCAGAGCCGACCGGCGGTTTCCCGGAACGCCGCCGGCGACGAGCCGGTCTCCCGGCGGAAGGCGCGGGCGAAATTTGAGGAATCCGTGTAGCCGAGATCGAACGCGATCTCAATCACCGGCTTGTCGGTGCGCTCCAGCCAGTCTGCGGCCCGGCGCAGCCGGACCATGGCCAGCAGATCAGTGTAGCTGACCCCCAGGGTAGCAAGACCCCGCTGCAGGCTGCGTCTGCTCAAACCGAGCGTTTCCGCGATCAGGTCCACGGGGGGCGTGCGGCCGCACAGCAAGGACGCGATCTGCAGTTCCACCAGCCCCGAGAGATCGCTCGGCAACAGGTCGGGCGAGATGGGGGGGACGGCCGCCGGCCGCTGGTCATCCTGGCCAAGCCGCAGGCCGAGCAGTGAGCGCGGGAATTCGAAGTAGGTTTGTCCCGGCCGATACACCACGCGCGCGTCGCCGAAGACGTCCACGAGCACCGGCTCCCTTGGTTTGAAGCCGAAGCTGAGCTCGGTGGGCCTCCAGTACGGTCCCGCGAAGCGCCGGATGTTGGCGATGGTGATGGCGAGGAAGTTCAAGCGGGCTTGGCAGTCGCCGGGCCCCGGTTTCCAGGGCGCTCCTAGATTGACCCGGACGCGGTTGCCGTGCGCAGATAACCAGACGGTTTGTCCCGTTACGATCATGCGGTAGAGAGCGATCCCCTGCCGCAGGTACTGGTTGAGGGTCAAAGCGCCCGCAAGTATCCGGCCATAGGGGCCGAGGACGTCGATAGGTGTCACGCACCCGACGTGGACGCCGAGCTGCTCGGTGTCCAGGGACTGGCCGGCCAGTTCGATCCAGCGAAAGGCCCGCTTGAGCGGGACGACCGCATCCGGTTGCTGGAGCAGTTCCGGGCGTATGCCCGCGCGCTCTAGCAGGGCCTCAGAGGGCGCTCCCTCCTTCGATGTAAACTCCACCCAGGGCAAGATCACGCGCGCCCGGGCCACCGGGATTCGCGGCGCTTCAGCGTCGCTGTCGATGGTGCCGTTCCTCCGGTCGAAGATGCGTCTACAAAAAAGCCTAGGAGCCTGTCCGACTTACCGCCCGCGTAGCGGGTAAAATCGTCGACGACGGCCGAGACCCCGAAGAGGACGTGATGCCAGCCGAGTTTATCCGCATCGACCGCGACACGCCGCAGCTGTTTCCACCGAGCGTGCAGGACTACCTGCCGGAGAAACACCTGGCGCGGTTCGTGGTCGACATCGTCGATCAGCTGGACCTGAAGCACCTGGTTGGAGCATATCGGGGCACGGGCTCGGCGGCCTATCACCCGGCGTTGCTGGTGGCGTTGCTGTTCTACGGGTATGCCACGGGCGTGTTTTCCAGCCGCAAGCTCGCGCAGGCGACTTACGATTCGGTGGCCTTCCGCTTCATCTGCGCCAACACGCATCCGGATCACCGCACGATTGCCGATTTCCGAAAGCGCTTCCTCGCCGAGCTCGAAGCCTTGTTCGTCGAGATCCTGCTGATTGGGCAGACCATGGGGCTGGTGAAACTGGGCACGGTCAGTCTGGACGGGACCAAGATCAAGGCCAACGCCAGCAAGCACAAAGCGCTGAGCTGGGAGTACGCCAACCGGCTCGAGGAGCAGCTCAAGGGTGAAGTTACCGAGCTGATGCGCCTGGCCGAGCAGGCCGATACCCAAGCGCTGCCCGAGCAGCTGGATATCCCCGTGGAGCTCGAGCGGCGCGAGAAGCGCTTGGAGGTCATCACGGCGGCCAAGGCGGAGATCGCCGCCCGGGCGCAAGAACGTTTCGAGCGCGAGCAGGCCGAGTACGAAGAGAAACAGGCCACGCGCGAGGCCCGCGAGAAGCAGACCGGCAAGAAGCCAAGAGGCAAAGGACCCAAGCCGCCGACGCCCGGCCCACGCGCCAAGGATCAGGTGAACCTCACCGACGAGGAATCGCGCATCATGCCGACCTCCAGCGGGGGGTTCGAACAGGGCTACAACGCCCAAGCCGGCGTCGACATCGACACCCATCTGATCGTCGAAGAGCACGTCACCCAGCACACCAACGACAAGCAGGAAGTCGCTCCGGCCCTGGAGAAACTCGTGGCTCTTCCCGATGCGCTCGGCGAGGTTGAGGCACTGCTGGCCGATACCGGCTACCACAGCGAAGCGAACGTCGAGCGATGCGACAGCGTCGAGATCGAGCCGCTGATCCCAGCCAAGCGTGAGGCGCACAACCTTCCCTTGGTCGAGCGCTTTGCCGAGGACCCGGCACCACCGACCGATCCCAGCCCTGTCCAGGCGATGGCCCATCGCCTGCACACGCGGACCGGCAAGGCACTTTACGCCAAGCGCAAGTCCACCGTGGAAACCGTCTTCGGCATCATCAAGCATGTGCTGGGTTTCCGCCAATTCCTGCTCCGTGGACTGCGCGCCGTACGGGGCGAGTGGGCCCTGGTGTGCATCGGATGGAATCTGAGGCGTCTTTTCGTCTTGAAAGGGTGAAAAAGCGGAAAAAGCGCGCTTTTTCGCCGAAAATCGGCGTTTTATTAGCCCATATCGTGAAACGACACCTCGATTTTTCACGCCAACCAACTGCGGCGCCCCAATCCGGCGGCTAAGCCGGACGGGCTCCTAGCGGGGGCAAATGGCGCCAGATGACAGGCGCGGCATCCCGCACCCGGCTAGA
>JAYEJW010000193.1:0-2794 GCA_034716535.1 Pseudomonadota bacterium | reverse complement strand
GATAGGACAACGCCGGTAGCAGCTAAGCCGAGAATCAAAAAAGGAACCAGGATAAAGGGAAAATGTCGGCGGATTATGCGAAAGTAATCGCCGAGCTTCAGTGGTTGTGGGATATTATTCATCACGACATCGCGTATGGCGATCCGCCGGTGCCATCTACAAGTGACAACGGGGTCTCAGCACACCTGTATTCAGTCCGGTTTCCGTACTCGTTGGCTCGTTCGCATCTTGCGAGCCTCAGATTGGCCGCAGCTTGTACCATGTCGTTCGACGGAGTTGGTGGCATGAAAAACTCAATCACGGCATGTTCTCGGGGGCCGGCTTTTTGATCCGGACGTCGCCGATGACCTTAGCGGGTACGCCCGCGACAATTGCGTAATCCGGGACGTCGCGGGTCACAACCGCTCCTGCTCCAACAAGAGTTCTTTCGCCTATCGTAATGCCACAAAGAATCGTTGCGTTGCTTCCAATAGACGCCCCTGTCTTGACGTGGGTTGGTACTACGGTCCAATCGGCATCGGTTTGTAACAGCCCGCTGTCGGTCACGGCTTCAGGATAGGCGTCATTGATAAATGTGACACTATGTCCAACGAATACACCGTCGTCTATGGACACTCCCTCGCAAATGAACGAGTGGCTGGATATCTTGCAGCGTTTCCCGATTACGACACCCTTCTGAACTTCGACGAAGGTTCCGATTCTGGACTCGGCTCCGATCAAGCAACCGTAGAGATTCACGAGTTCCGGATGGTGAATAATAACGCCGCCGCCAAGTCCGACATCATCCGCAATCATTGCTTCTTAACTCCCCCAATAGTGAATAGCTACTCGCAGGAAAAGCGCCATTGGGCGCCTGCCAACTAGAACAACCACGGGCTGACACCCAATGCAGCTCCCTGAACCAAAAAGCAAGGGCTCCTAAATTCTAACCGGATCCGCGGCATTGGATTACGACCTTCACCGTCTTCAACAGAATCTTGAGATCTAGCAGGATGGACCAGTTTCGCGCGTATCGCAGATCAAGGCGAACCATATCGTCGAAAGAGACTGCGCTCCTGCCTTCCACCTGCCAGAGGCCGGTCAACCCAGGTTTCACCTCTAGTATTCTGCGCAAGTGCCAGGCACTGTATGCTTCGACTTCATACGGAATGGGCGGCCGTGGTCCTACAAGGCTCATCTCTCCACGAAGAACGTTGAAAAGCTGGGGAAGCTCATCGATGCTGCATTTGCGAA
This sequence comes from Pseudomonadota bacterium, assembly GCA_034716535.1. GTDB lineage: Bacteria > Pseudomonadota > Gammaproteobacteria > Chromatiales > Chromatiaceae > JAYEJW01. The sequence continues at coordinate 1,561 of JAYEJW010000193.1, read as the reverse complement.
GGAATCGACCGACCGGCGTTACCCGGGGATCGGTTTTTATCTTGTAGAACGGCTGATGCGCGTCCCCTTGGGTAAGTTCGGACGACTTTCCCCTTATGAAACTCTGAACGTAGTTCCGATGAGAATCGAAGCCTACATCGACTCGCATCGACCGAAACTTATAAAAAATAAATGGCGCTCCCTTGTGCCCGACGCGAACTTGCCTGAAGATAATTGGCCCCCTTGACGTGGCTTTCACTGCGAGAGCAGCAAGAAGCATCACAGGGGATAAAAGGATCATACTTAAAATTGCGCCAAAGATATCAAGTCCTCGCTTGAGTACGAGCGTGGATCGAGAATGCCCCGACGGATCGGGGGCGACCAGAGGCGATGAATCCGAAGAGACCTGATCGCGTGTCGTAGCGATAATTCTTTCCAGTTCGGAATATGCACGGATCTCACACTTCACAGGAAGGTGCATGGTTCGAGCTTGAATCCTTCTGATGCATTCCTTGGCGCCTCGGTCGTCGGTGTCAGCGAGAAGGATAGCGATAGCGTTTTCACCATACCAGCCGAGCACATCCGTTTCGCGTACGAGGAGTTGTAGAATCTTGGACAGATTATAAAGATCTACCGGGGTTGTCTGCGTTGCAGAATTCAAGGACAGGATAGCAACCGCAAGATGTTGCTTTGAGCGAACCGCTCGGAGGTGCTCGCGACGCACATACTCGGAAAAGTATCTTTCCGGCAGTAATCGCGGGGGCTGAGCACCTGGGAATCTCTCCGCGAGGCTGGGTTTCTCGGCGCCTCGGCGAACGAAGGATGCTGCATCGCCGATGCTAGATGCCACGGCATCAGCTTGGGCTCTGGCTGTTCCCAACATAGACAACTCCTTTAGTAAGCTACGCATCCTGGCCCTCACTCGCCAACCTCGACCCGTTGGGGCTGAAACTGAGCCGTTTGATCAGGTCAGCGTGCGCCGTCAGTACCGTCCGACCATCGGAACCGACGTCCCAGAGCGTGATGTTGGCGTCTTGATCGGCACCGGCCAGGGTCTTGCCGATCGGACTGAAGGCCATACCAGTAATCGGAGCAAGCGTCGGGCTGAGAAGCGTCAAGAATTCCTGCTGAGCTTCCAAATCCCAAACGGTAATTTCTGGACCCGAGCCGAAGCCCGCCAGAAACCTTCCGTCGGGGCTGAAGGCGATCTCCGTCACCGTCTCACTTGGACGCGACAGGACCATGCTGATGGCCCCTGCGTTGAGGTCCCAGACCCCGATCTCGACGCCGTCGATAACGGCCGCGACCGCGTCCCCACCAGGACTGAAGGCGAGACGCGAGATCGTGCGCCCAGGGTCTGCTTGCAGGACCGTGATCTCGGTCCCGTCTGCCGAGTCCCAGACGGCGATTGTGTTTTCCCTTGCGCTCGCCAGGACTTAAGCAGCATGCGGCGACGAGAGTGAACAGTGGAAATACAGCCAGCCACGCAACGGCCGCGAGCCCTGATGCTCTGCTCAGGCCGCTCCGTCCGTCACAACTACGGACAAACCAGCACCCGGAGATATTCGAAGTTGGGAGACAG
>JAYEJW010000192.1:0-2795 GCA_034716535.1 Pseudomonadota bacterium | reverse complement strand
CTATGCCTACACCCCGACGCCCCCGCTCGGTTTCTTATGCTCAAGCGCCGTGTAAATTCCACCGGTGATATCCGCGACCTCTTGCCAGGAGTACTTGGCATTGCCCCATGCAATAATATCGGATCGACTATCCTCAAGGTTCTTGTAAAGATCACTTTCAAAGTACTTTCGCACGGTATCGGCAAGGTCTACAGCGTCCTGTGGCGCGCACACGAAACCGGTGACGCCCTCTACAATATCCTCCCGGAAGGATCCGATATCGCTCGCGATCACTGGAAGGCCAAAGCTGTAGGTAAGAAACAATAGCCCGCTCTGAAAAATAGCTTTGTAGGGGAGGAGAAGCGCGTCCGCTGCCTTGAAGAACAACTCCACCTCATCGTCGGGGATAAAGTCGATGCGTTTGATAACCTGCGCAGAGAGACCGTTGGCCTCTATAGCCGTCTCTAGCCTCCTCCAGTAGTCGTCGCACCCCTGCTCGATCCGCCCAGCGACGACAAGCCGATAGGGTCGCCCTTCGTTCTGGAGATACTTCAGCGCGTCCACTGCGTACTCTAGGCCTTTGTAGGGAGCGATTCGGCCGAAGACGAGAAGCACGCGGTCCTCTTCAGCAATCCCGAGCCTATCACGAGCATCGATACCCGTCACGTTCGTTCGCGGGAATGTGTTGTTGATACCAAAGGGAATCACGGACACTTTATCCACGGCGACACCGAACTCCTGAACAAGCTGATCCTTCATCTGGGCCGTGTGAACGAAAATGCGATCCATCAAGCCATACAAGAGGCGCAGGGTAAGCCGATTGTAGGCGCTGTCCTTTCCGTCCCTCTTCTTCTCATTGACATTGTGCGCGGTAAAGACAAGGTGCTTGCCCAATGCCTTATAGACCACGTTTACGGCCACCCGATCGATCAACCAAAATCGATTAGCCCAGAGCACATGAACTGTTTGCGCCTCCGTGGCGGCAGCGAACTTCACGAGGGAGAGATAGTACCTGAAGATGCGCAGGACCTTTTGGAAGCGAGGGACCCTGGGGCTTGTATCACCCCGTAGATTAAGAAACCGAACCCTTGAATCCTCGAGAATGTCGGCGCCCAGAAACTCATCGCTGCCGACAAAATCCACCGAGACGCTTTTTTGCAAGAGAGCTTCGAGCAACCCCAAGGCGTAAGGCCTGTCGCTGCCACCCGTGAGTAACGCGACCTTCATGTTAGGCCATCCAGAACCATCGCATCCCAGCGGCACCATTTGCAGCGAACTTCTGGGCGCCGTATCGAGCGCTGGAGCTAAGGAGCCAAGGAGTCAAGCTCTCGGAACTCCTGTACCTGACGCACGTTCCTGTCGCTGTCCAAGAAGGCGAAGTCCTGCTCGGGGTCATAGAAGATGATCTGGCTTCCGGTTCCCTCAAATTTGAACGGAACATGAATGAAGTCCTTCAAGCGATCCCGCACCTGTTGCTGCCGATCCGGCGGGACGAACAACACCATGAACCCGCCGCCCCCTGCGCCTAGGATCTTTCCACCCATTGCTCCGGCGGTGACGGCGGCGTCGTAGATGCCATCAACATGCGCGTTGGACACCATTCCGCTGAAGGACCGCTTGATGCGCCACGCTTGATCGAGCAACCTACCGAACTCGGAAATTTCGTGGTTGCTGTACAGGGTCGCCATCGCCTCGCCTACGAGCTCGGAAAGTCCTTCCAAGTGTCGCCTTTTCTCCTCGATGTTCTCGACATAGCTTTGGGCTACATCGGAAGCCGTACGCTTGATCCCCGTGTAGAACAGCATCAGGTGCGACTCCAACTGCCGCATCCGTTCCGTGGCGAGAGTCAGGGGTCTGACGACGATATCCCCGGTGGTCGAGAAGGTCACATGGTTCAGGCCCCCGTAGGCGGCGGCGGTCTGGTCCTGAGATCCCACAGTCTCATTGAGCACCTCCTGCTCGATATGAACGCTCTCTTCGGTGAGCTGCGCCTTGGTGCGCATTTGGCCCTTCAGGCCGTAGAGGGCGTGTAGCAATCCCACCGTGAAGGACGAGCTGGAACCCATGCCTCCACGCGCCGGGAGATCGGCCACATGATGGATCTCGAGCCCCCGGTCCCAATTGAGATACTGGAGCACGCCGCGAACGGCCGGGTGAGATATGTCCGCGACCGAGGCACAGTTCTCGCTCTTGATGTAGGAAATCCGGAAACGATGGTCGAAAAACGGGGGGTAGTACCGGCAGGCCAGGTAACAGTACTTGTCGATGGTCGTGACCAGGACGCTTCCACCATACTTGCGATACCAGCCGGGATAGTCAGTACCGCCACCGAAGAACGAGATGCGAAAGGGGGTTCTGCTGATGATCATGGTTCAGACTCCCCTCACGGGTTCGGGAACAGTGTGCGCTCGACCAGATCGCAGAGGATATGGCCGACTGCGATATGCGCTTCCTGAATATGCTGGGTGCTGGTGCTCGGCACTGCGATCACGACGTCTGCAAGCGCTTGGAGCCGGCCGCCCATCCCCAAGAGCGCAACGGTCCTGAGTTCATTCTTCCTTGCAGCCTCCATGGCCAGGATCACGTTCTTCGAGTTTCCGCTGGTGCTGATACCGACGAGGGCATCACCCGGCTCACCGAGGGTTTCCACCTGCCGGGCGAAGACTCCGTCGTAGCCGAAGTCGTTCGTGTAGGCGGTCAGAAACGAGGTATCGGTCGTCAAGGCAACCGCCTTCAACCCAGGGCGCCTAAAGTCTTGCGTCAGGGTGCTCATGAGCTCCGCGGCAAGGTGTTGGCAATCCGCCGCGCTGCCCCCG
>JAYEJW010000191.1:0-2796 GCA_034716535.1 Pseudomonadota bacterium | reverse complement strand
GCCGGAGCTGTTTGCTCACTGGAGGCTCCTGCATGCGACGGCTGGACGATAGGAGCCGGATGAGCGGAGACGTTCACGTCCGGATCTGTGAGCGCCTGGAGGGGAGGTTCCTCCGGGCGACTCGACTCACCGCCGTCGTCCGTCATGCGCAGGAAGCTGGCTTGCACGTTCGACTCGGAGTCGATGAGAAACTGACCGGAGACCACGACTTCGTCGCCCTCCTGCAGACCGCTGAGGATCTCCACCCTGCCGCCCCGGCGCATGCCGGTCACGACATCCACCGGCTGGAAGCGCCCGTCTCCCAGCGCCCTGACCACCGATTCGCGCTCGCCGGTGACGATGAGGGCCTCGCGCGGCACGGCCAGCACGTCCTTTTTCGGGCCGCCGTAGATCTTCACCTCGGCGAACATGTTTGGCTTCAGCACCCCTTCGGGATTGGCGAACACGAGGCGCACACGCAGGGTGAGCGACTGCGGGCCGAGCTCGGGATAGAGGTAATCCACCTTGCCTTCCCAGAGCCGGCCCGGATAGGCCGGCAGGGTGATCTCGGCGCTGATACCCGGCTGTATCCAGTCGACATGGTGCTCGAAGACGTCCACCAGGACCCACACGCGCGCAAGGTCCGCGATCGTGAAGATCTCCGAGCGCGGCGTGACGTACATCCCCTCGCGCGCGCCGAGCCGGGTGATGATGCCGCCGTGGGGGGGGCGACCACCGGTACCGTGTTGCGGGTCTCGCGGGTCTCGCGGGTCTCGTGGATGTGGTTGATGGTCTCCTCGGGAATCCCCAGCAGGCGCAGTCGGTTGCGCGCCTTTTCCACTCGCTGTCGGGCGGCCGAGCCCGTGTAACCGAGGGCGACCAGGTAGTCCACCTGGGCGGCCAGTATCTCCGGCGAGTAGAACTCGCCGAGTTTCTGACCCGGCTGCACGGGGTCACCCTCCGCCCGGACGGCGAGCTGCTCCATCCACCCCTCGGCCCGCGGGTGTACGTGCGAGAGCACCGTCTCGTCGTAGGTCACCCGCCCGACGGTCTGGACCAGCCGCCACAGGGTCTCGCGCTACACCTTCGCGGTACGCACGCCCATACTCTGGATAATCTCGCCGCAGCGTGACCGTAGGGCGCTTCTCCGCAGCCGCGTCGATCTGTTTGAGCACCAGGTCCATGCCGCAGATCGGGCAGCTTCCCGGCTCGTCGCGGATGATCTGGGGGTGCATCGGACAGACGTACTTCTCGTCCAGGTGCTTGGCGGCATGTTCCATGGCGGTGTCGTCCAGGGCCTCGGCAAGGGTCTCCGAGGGGCGGTCCTGCTCGTCGGGGCCGCTGCGGGCGGGAAGGAAAACCACGGCGGTGATCAACAGGGTCGTGGCCGTTATACGGCGGATATCCAGGGGCATGGTCTCGTCTCCGGAAGTAACGCGACACTGGCACCAGCGATCGCGTCGACTGGCCGGGCACGAGGGGCCGGCCTTCGCATGTCAGGTGATCGGGAGGACGATGGGGGGCTTGAACAGGGTATCCGGAAAAACCGATGGCGCGGCGAATTCGCCAAACGGCCGCCACTGGCCGGCACCCCAGACTACCGCGGGACCGGCAAGCGCCGAACTGACGCTCCAGGTCTGCCCGTGCGCCAGGCAGTGTTCACACACGGGTGCAGGCCCGGAATCGTCGGCGGCGTTCGCGTCGTGGCAACAGTGATGGGAGGGGACATCGGCTGCGTGCTGACAAGCCCAAACGGGCACAGCCGACTGCGGGAGCAGACAGCATGCCACAAACAGCTTTATCAACATTTCAGCCGACAAGCTCCTGTTTCCCTCCGTTCAGGGTCGACGCCCTATTACACACACGACGGGCGATCGGGGCAAATAGTTTCGCAGCGGCATTCGCTGCCGCGGCACATGGGCCACGCGCAGTCTGCATGAGCGGGTGACCTGGTGACCTGCGAGGCGGATGGGTACGAGCGACGCTCCGCGCTGGCTTCGCAGGGTCCACAACAGCATACCTTGGCCGGCTTTAGTGCGGCGTAGAAACCCACGTCCTCCGGACGTGGTCAGAGTGCTACGGCTTTGCCGGTAGCACGAGTCAATGGTACTCCAGCGTTTGAGCTGTCCCCACAGTCTCGAACGAGGAGTAGACCAATGAGTCGTTTTTCGCAGGCTATCACACGCAATCTGGCACTGTCAGTATCACATCGTGTGGACGCCGAAGTATCGCTTCCGGATCTTGTCGGGTCCGGTAGCAGAGGAAGTTGGGAGCTGCATTCGGGCGTTCTCGGAGCAGCTGAGCAGTGAAGTTGTGGAGTTGAACATCCAAATCGACTATGTGCATTTGTTGGTGATGATTCCACCGAAGGTTGCGGTGTCTGATTTTGTCGGCACAGTGAAAGGTCGAACGGCGATCCGCGTGTTCAACCGATTTCGCCACCTCAAGCGGAAGCCGTACTGGGGTAACCACTTCTGGACGAAGGGCTACTGCGCTGATACTGTCGGACTCGATGCCGAGAAAATCAGAGCCTACGTCAAGTATCAAGAGAAGCGAGAACAGCTGGCCGAGCAGGGCCGACTGAGCTTCTAACGGTGGAAGGGGGCAGCTGGCCTTGCATCCTCTGGGGGCAAGGCAGATTTATCCCCTTCCAGGGGTTAAACCAAGGCCACCCCCTCGGGGGGTGGATTCTCTACCGCGTCAAACAACGGTTGGATTCCTGGCTGTCAGTCCCTGAATCGACCGTTTTTTCACCCTCGAGCAGTGCCCGGATTCGATGCTGCAGCTTGGAATCTCGATTGCTTCGGGACAGGGGAG
>JAYEJW010000190.1:0-13686 GCA_034716535.1 Pseudomonadota bacterium | reverse complement strand
CGATAAGCAGTTACCGCATTGGTTTGACGTGAGTCAGTGGATACGCCTTACGTGAGGAGCCGTGTACGGACCCGTACGCACGGTTCTGTGGGCAGACGGGGGCTGCGGCCCCCTCTGACCCGATCTTCGACATCGAGGTCTCCGTAGCTCACCACATTCGTTGGGCCTTCTCGTGAAAGCTTAGAGCATCCCGGCCCCGGTTGGGTTGCGGAGAAGAGGCCGCTCGTCCGTGGTGGGTGTCCCTGAGCGAGAGCGCGTTTTCAAACCTGTGATTCGACCCCCTGGTCATTGAGCGCAGAAGAGTCGAGGGCGTCACTCGGCCCGAAGGGCAGCTGCAGGGTCGGTTCTTGCGACCTTGTAGGCCGGGTAGAGTCCGGCCAGAACCGCCGCGGCCCAGGCGATCGCCAGTCCTGTCAACGGCACCGTGCCCGCCAGGGTCATTTCCATGGTCCAGCCGAAGGAGCGTAGGTTGATCACCTGGATCAAGAGGTCACCCATGATCCAGCCCAGGGGGAGGGCGAGCAGACCGGCCGCCAGCCCCATGAGAGAGGTCTGGAGCAGGATCAGCCTGAGGAGCTGCCCCCGGGTGACGCCTGTGGCGCGCAGGATTGCGTATTCGCGGGCGCGCTCCATTTGCAGCGCCAGCAGGGCGCTGAGCACGCCCACGAAGGCGACGCCCACGGCAAGGAGCCGCAGCACCCGGGTGATGAGAAAGGTCCGGTCGAAGATCTCGAGAGATTGTTCTCGGATGGTCCGGTTGGCGCGCACTTGGATTGCGGTATCGTAGTTGGCCGCAACCCTGCGTATCCTCTCCAGCGCGTCCCCGATCGGTGCATCGGCCGCGAGCACGACGCCGATGGTGGATACGCCTGGGTCCTTCCACAGCCTGGCGTAGGCCGCCCTTTGCAGGACAAGCATGCCGCTGTCCGATCCGTAGTCCAGGAACAGGCCCCCGATCTCGAAGTCTCGCCATCCCTGCGTGGTGAGGAGGGTTACGCGCTCTCCGGTTCCCAGCCCCTGATGATAGGCGTATGGCTCGGAGATCAGGATCAGCTCGCCTGCCTCGAAGCGCGGCCAGAGCTCGTCCGCCCCGTCACCCCTGAAGCGAAAACCGCGGTGGCTCTGTGATGAGGATTCGAGCGCCAGCAGGGCAACCTGGCCCGACGTCGCCTCGACGCGAGCGCTCCGGCCCATGCTGGTCTCGGCGACCTCTGGGATCTCGCGGATCGCGCGGCCGATTCCGGGGGGTAAGGAGACGCCCTCGCCCCCCGCTGGGGAGGAGGGAGCTGAGACATAGAGGTCGCTGCGCAGCGTGCTCTGCAGCCAGGACGCGACGCTGCCGCGGAAGCTGTCGATCATGATGCCGACACCGACGGTGGCTGACACCGCCACCGTCAGTGCCGCCACCGCGATGCCGGTGCGGCTTATGGACGCGGTGATGCCGCGGGCGGCAAGCTGCCCCTGAGGGCCGGCGATGCGCCCGAGCAGAGGCGTCAGGAACGAGACGAGGCCCCGTAACACCAGGGGAACGCAGAGGCTGAACCCGATCATGACCAGGAACAGGGCCACGAACCCCACAGCAACGGAACGGCTGGGGATCTGCACCACCGCGAGCCCCGCGAGCATCAGGCCGATACCGAAAAGGCTCAACCAGGGCAGAGCCCGCTTACCTTGCTGCTCGATACGGTTGCGCCGAAGCACGTCGCGCGGCTGCGCCGTTGCGGCCTCGACCGCCGGCCCGAGTGCGGCGAGCAGGGTCACAAGGACTCCCAGTCCACCCCCTTTGATGAGTGCCCAGGGGGAAAGAAAGAGCTCGCTCACGGTGAGCGCGAAGTAGAGATCGTTGATGGTGCGGGCGACCAGCTGCAACAGCCCCCACCCGGCGGCGATTCCGGCGGCGACCCCGATGAGGGTGCCGATGAGCGAAAAGGCGAGCGCCTCGAGGAGCACGAGACGGAACAGTCCCGCCCGGGTCACGCCCAGGGTGCGCAAGGTGCCCAGCAGCGGACGCCGCCGCAGCACCGCGAAGGTCATGGTGTTGTAGATGATGAAGCCCCCCACGAACAGGGCGAGCAGGCTCATGGCGGTGAGGTTGGTGTGGAAGGCCCTCGTCATCTGGCTCAGCGCCTGGCTGCGCCGCTGCGCGCTGACCAGCATCAGACCGGGCGGCAGCCGTTTCTCGAGGGACGTCGCCTGCCCGTCAATCAGGATGAGATCGATACGGTCGATGGTACCGAGGCGCCCGAGCAGCTCCTGTGCCGATGCGATATCGGTAATCGCCAGCCCGTCCAAGGAGGCCCTGTCCTCGCCGCGAACGATACCGGCCAGCGTTGCCTCGCGCGCGTGCCCGCCCGCCTTCAGCGTGAGCGCGGTTCCCGCCTCGACCCCCAGCTCGCCAGCGTCGGTCTCGCCCAGAAGCAGCCCCCCAGGCCTCGTCAGCAGCCGGGTGACGGACGTCGGATCGACCCCAACCCCCCCCTGCTGAAAGGGCAGGGAGGCGAAAGGATCGATCCCGAGCAGAGTGAACGTACGCCCTGCGATACGAACCGTCCCCTCGATGACCGGAGCGGCCGGGCGCAGCCCGCCCTCCAGTCGCAGGCGGACATAGAGCGCTTCGGGGATGGTGCCCGTTGCGCTCTCGATCTGGTGGGTCGCCCGGCCTGCGATGCGCTCCAGCGAGAGCTGGAACGCCTGGCGCGCGCTCTGATTGGCCACGTCGACCGCCACGACGACGGCCACCCCCAGCGCGATGCCGATCACCGACAGCCAGGACTGCCACTGGTGTCTTGCGAGATAGCGCAGGCTGGCGCGGAGGAGGACTGGCATCACCAGGACAGGTGCTGTGCCCCAGCCCGGAGTCGACCTTCAACGATGGACATGACCCGGTGTGCGATGCGTGAGACGGCGAGACTGTGAGTCACCAGGACCAGGGTGCGGCCCTGGTCGCGGAAGAGCTCGTTGAGAAGACCGAGGATCTGCTCGCCGGTATGGGCGTCCAGGTTCCCGGTGGGCTCGTCGGCGAGCACAATGTCGGGGTCGTGTATCAGGGCGCGGGCGATGGCTATGCGTTGCTGCTCTCCTCCGGAGAGCTGATCCGGAAACGCCTCGGCGCGATCCGCGAGGTCCACCCGTCTCAGCATGTCGGCGATGCGCGCGCGTTTGGGAGCGCCATCGATTCGGTTCAGTTCCAGGGGCAGAGCCAGGTTCTCCGCCACCGTGAGGGTGGGGATCAGGTTGAAGAACTGATAAATGAATCCGATGTGGCGGCGCCGGAACAGGGTGAGATCGGGCTCGCGCAGGTGCGACACGCGCCGCCCGAGGATGCGTACCTCGCCGCGGTCCGGCTTGTCAATCCCCGCCAGCAGGTTGAGCAGGGTCGACTTGCCGGAGCCGCTGCGCCCGAGCAGGGCGACGCACTCACCGCCGGCGATCTTGAGCTCGATGCCGCTGATCACCGGATGCTCGGTCTCCCCGTCGTGGTAGGACTTGGCGAGGCCGCGCACCTCCAGGACCTCGTCGTCCGATTGGGCTCGCCCGGGACCGGCGGACAGGGTATCGGTCCGCGCTGCGGGGGGAGGAGGGGGCGGGGTCGGTCGATCCACGGGGGCGTGGGCTCAGGCGAGCCAGCGGACCAGGTAATAGATACGCTGTCCCTCGGACGACACCGAAGGTCCGTAGACCAGGGCAGGGTGCAGATTCCGCAGAGGCTCCGCGCCCTCGCGAGCCGCCCGCTCATCGGCCACCGGGGTGACGCATCCTTCCGGGTAACGGGAACGACTCTTGCGCGGCGTCTTGATCAAGGCGAAACGCTCCTCCAGGGATTTGGACTCGGGGTCGATGACGACGTGGGGCATTGTCGGGACTCGGGCTGCCAAGGCTTCTGCAAGATATTGCAGGTGGAATTGCCCGGTATCAAGGCATCGGCCGCCTGCGCCGGAACTTTCGCTGTCCGCGGTGAAGAAAAGCGCGCCGAGGCGGCGTAAAATACGCGCATACTGGATATGCGATGGCCGTCTTGTCCTGCAAAGCGGCGAATTTCATTTTACCCATGATTAACTAACCAGAGACCCATCGGATGATCGCCCACCACGCCCTGGTCCTGAATCTGCACCAGCCCCCGGGTAACCTGCAGGATCTGCTCGAGCAAAAGAGCTGGGAGGCCCGGGAAATCCTCTTCGCCCTGGACCGTATTTCGCGCAGTCTGTGGGGCTACGAGGACGTGGCCCGGGTCCATCTGTCCCTGTCGGGGACACTGCTTGAGACCCTTTCCGATCCGGAGTTTCAGCAGAGGGTGTACGGGACCGTCGACTGCGGCTCCATGCTGTGGCATTTCCAGAACCAGGACGTTTTCGAGATCGTCGGCACCGGCTATTATCACCCGGTCCTGCCCCTGACCCCCGAAGCCGACCGTCCCGAGCATTTGCAGCGCTGGCTGGACATCGCCAGGCACCTGTTCTGGCGTCCCCGCTTTCAGGGGTTTTGGCCGCCGGAGATGGGCTTCTCCATGGAGCTGATTCCGCTGCTGCGGGCATTCGGCTACCGTTATGTCCTGGTCGATAGCGAGCACGTGGAGCCGGTGACGTCCATGAGCTGGCAGGAGCTGCGATATCGGCCCCATGTGGCCCGTTACGGCAAAGACGAGATCGTCATCGTCGTGCGTGACAGGGACCTCTCCAACGCGCAGGAGTCCGGTATGGAGGTCGGTTGGTTCCTGGGCGAGGTGGCGGAGCGAACCAAGTGGTGCGATTTTGCACCCCTGGTGACCACCTGTACGGACGGGGAGAATGGCGGCTGGTTCCGCAACGCGACCGAAGGTGCGAACTTCTGGAGCGCCTTCTACCAGCCCTTGCTGGAGCGCTTTCGCGCCGGTCAGGCGCAGGTGGCGCCGACCTTCATCGGCGACTACCTCAATGTACACGGCGCCTACGGCGAGGTGCGCGTGCGCACCGGCGCATGGAACACCGGCTGGCACGACGGGCGGGACTTCACCCAATGGACCGGCTCGGACACCCAGAAGCAGTCGTTGGAGGCGGTACAAGCCCTCAGTACGGCGGTTCAGGACGCTCGTGCGCAGGCGGGCGTGCATGGCCTCAGCGAGGACGCCGAGATGCAGAGAGACCTGGAGGACGCCACCTGGCACCTGCTGCGGGCCGAGACGAGCTGCAACTTCTACTGGGGCGAGGCATGGGTGTCCCGCGCCGATGCCGACCTGCAGGAAGCGGGGCGGGCCCTCCAACGGGTGCACGAGCGGCTGGGCGAATTGCCCATCACTTGAGCACCTGATTCTCCGAACCAAGATCCGGGACCCGGCGACCCCGCACGATCGCCCTGTTCCCGGTTGCGAGCCACTCCCGATCTCTCAACAGAAGGATCCATGCCGTGAACCAACTACCCGAATACGTCGAAGGTGTTCCGAACGTCTCCGGCTTCGATGCCGACGTGGAGCGAGCAATCGCCGCCGGCGCGAGCAAAACGCTCTTCGCAGACCGGGGCCGCGTCGACTTCGGCTCCATCCGCGCCGCGAGCGCCATCGCCCTGCACATGCATCAGCCCCTGATCCCCGCTGGCGGAGACGACCTGAAGAGCGCGGCCATCATCAGCAACCTGCAGTACATGATGGAGCACCAGGACATCGGCGATAACCACAACGCACCTGTCTTCGCCTGGTGCTACAAGCGCATGGGCGAGCTCATCCCCCAGTTGGTGGGGGAGGACAAGTCGCCCCGGGTAATGCTGGAGTATTCAGGCACCCTGCTTCACGGTCTGCGGCACATGGGGCTGGACGACGTCATCGACAGCCTCAAGACCATTACCTGCAATTCCGACTACTCCTGGACCACCGAGTGGCTGGGCATGCCCTGGGGACACGCGGTGGCGCCGTCCACTCCGGTGCAGGACTACCGCCTGCACGTGCGGGCCTGGCAGCACCACTTCGCGGCGATTTTCGGTCTCGAGGCGCTGGAACGGGTGCGCGGCTTCTCGCCCTCGGAGATGGCCCTGCCCAACCACCCGGACGTGGCCTACGAGTTCGTGAAGACGCTGGTCGACTGCGGCTATCAGTGGGTCCTGGTGCAGGAGCACACGGTGGAGCATCCGGAGAGCGGCTGGCACCCTCAGCGTCCCCATCTGCCCCATCGCCTGGTGTGCACAAACTCGAAGGGCGAGACGGCGAGCATCATCGCGATCGTCAAGACCCAGGGCTCGGATACCAAGCTGGTGGCCCAGATGCAGCCCTGGTACGAGGCCCAGAGCCTCGATCGTTGGGAGCTTGCGGGCAAGTCGGTGCCGCCCCTGGTCACGCAGATCGCCGACGGCGAGAACGGCGGCGTGATGATGAACGAGTTTCCCCCCAAGTTCATGGAGGCGGTGCGGGCCTCCAGCGGCTCGGACGTGCCCCTGATGAACGCGAGCGAGTACCTCGAGCACCTGTTCGCCATGGGGATCAAGGAGTCGGACCTCCCTGAGATCCAGCCCCTGTTTCACCACAAGCTTTGGCAGCACATGAGCCCCGGTGACGGTCCGGGGCGGCTGGAGAAGGCGATCGAGGAGCTGAAACAGTCCGACCATCGCTTCCACATGGACGGCGGAAGCTGGACCAACGACCTGTCCTGGGTGCAGGGCTACGAGAATGTGCTCGGTCCCATGGAGGAGGTGAGCGCACTGTTCAACGAGAAGGTCTTGGTACCGAAGGTGCCGAGCAGCGCGCAGGCTTACCGCAGCGCCCTGTTCCACCTCATGAGCTCTCAGACCAGCTGCTATCGATACTGGGGCCAAGGGCTGTGGACGGATTACGGACGGGAAATCTGCCGCCGCACCAGTGACATTCTCAACTACGATTTGGCCTGAACGGATCGTCCGGCTGCTTCCTCCGCCCCAGGCGACAGGGCGAACGGGTGTCGGATAGGGACAGGAGGAGAGCGCATCGTTTCGGATCGGGGATCCGGCTCCCAAGCCTCGGCTTGGGAGCCCGTTCGTCTGTAGTCTCGGCTTAACCCGGGGGATCTGCGCTCACGTCGAGGCGGCGCTCGGGCAAGACTTCGGTGATCTTGCGCTGTGCGCACCAGTACCATGACCGACAGCGCCGAATCCACCCTCTGGCATCGCCTCTCCCCCCAGGAGACCCTCACCCGCCTGGGATGCGAGGCAGACGCCGGACTCTCCGCGGCGGAGGTCGCGGCGCGTCTGGCCGATGCGGGCCCCAACCTCATCGCCGAAGGTCGCCGTCGCTCGCTGGCCGCGATGTTCCTCGGTCAATTCGCCGACTTCATGATCCTGGTCCTGCTCGGCGCCGCGGTGATCTCAGGCGTCGTCGGTGAGCCGCAGGACACGGTCGCCATCCTGGTCATCGTGATGCTCAATGCCGTCATCGGCGCGGCTCAGGAGTATCGCGCGGAGCGGGCGGTGGCCGCGTTGCGGCGCATGGCCGCCCCGGAGGCCCGCGTGCGGCGCGATGGAAAGCTGCTGACTCGCGCCGCGCGGGAGCTGGTCCCCGGAGACATCGTCCTGTTGGAGGCGGGTAACCTGGTGCCGGCCGACCTGCGCCTGCTCGAGGCCGTCGACCTGCAGACCGACGAATCGGCCCTCACAGGCGAGGCCCAGCCCGTGGGGAAAGAAACGGGCGCTCTGGAGGAGACCGATCTACCGCTGGGCGACCGGCGCAACCTCGCCTTCAAGGGGACCCATGTGACCCGCGGTCGGGGGACAGGCGTGGTCGTTGCGACCGGCATGACCACGGAGCTTGGGCGCATCGCCGGTCTGTTGAGCCGCGAGGAGGGGGTGAGGACGCCGCTGCAGGAGCGTCTGGCCCGCTTCGGCCGCTATCTTGCGCTCGCGGTGCTGGCCATCTGTGCCCTGGTGTTCGTCTCGGGGCTGCTCCAGGGCCAGCCTTTGATCCTGATGTTCCTCACCGCCGTGAGCCTGGCGGTTGCCGCCATCCCCGAGGCCCTGCCCGCCGTGATCACAGTCTCCCTCGCGCTCGGGGCGCGCAAGCTGAGCCGGCACAATGCCCTGGTGCGGCGCCTGCCGGCGGTCGAGACCCTGGGCTCGGTGACCTACATCTGCGCCGACAAGACAGGGACCCTGACGCAGAACCGTATGACCATGGAGACAGTGGTGGCGGCGGGCGAGGTACGTGGCGCCCTCCCGGGCGTCGGCAGCGGTGCACCCTGGGATGCACTGGGCCAGGCCCTGGCGCTCAGCAACGACGTTGTCGAGAAAGGGGGTCGCCCCGCGGGCGACCCGACCGAGGTCGCCCTGTACCTGGCCGCGGAGGGCGCCGGCTTCGGTAAGCCCGACCTGGAGGCCGCACTGCCACGGGTGGCGGAGATTCCCTTCGACAGCACCCGCAAGCTGATGAGCACCCTGCACCGGGCCGAGGACGGAATCCGGGCCTATGTGAAGGGCGCCCCAGAGGTCCTGCTGCCCCGCTGCCGGGATGCGCTGGGCAAGCGCGGGGTGGAGGCGCTGGATCCTGACGGGTTGTTGGCGCATGCACAGGAGCTGGCCGGCGATGGCTACCGCGTGCTGGCGCTGGGCCGGCGGCGTTTCGATGCCCTTCCTGAGTCCCTTGAGGAGGCAGAGAAGGGGCTGACCCTGCTGGGGCTCGTGGCACTCATCGACCCGCCGAGGCCTGAGGCGGGCCCGGCGGTGGCGGATTGCCGCTCGGCCGGGATCACGCCGGTGATGATCACGGGCGACCACCCCGGCACCGCCCGGGCCATCGCCGAGCAGTTGGGCATCGCCGCCAGGGGCGACGGGGTGATCGCGGGCCGGGAGCTCGCAAAGCTCTCCGACACCGAGTTCGACGGCAGGGTGGAGCAGATCCGTGTCTACGCCCGGGTCAGCCCGGAGCAGAAGATCCGCATCGTCAAGGCCCTGCAGGCGCACGGCGAGTTCGTCGCCATGACCGGCGACGGGGTCAACGATGCCCCGGCCCTCAAGCGCGCAGGCATCGGCGTCGCCATGGGCAAGAAGGGGACCGACGTGGCCCGCGAGGCGGCGGACATGGTGCTCTTGGACGATAATTTTGCGACCATCGTCAGCGCGGTGCGCGAGGGACGGCGGATCTTCGACAATATCCGTAAGTTCATCAAGTACACCATGACCAGCAACTCCGGGGAGATCTGGACCCTGTTCCTCGCCCCGTTCCTCGGCCTGCCGGTCCCGCTGCTTCCCATCCACATTCTTTGGGTCAACCTGGTCACGGACGGCCTGCCCGGGCTGGCGCTTGCCGCCGAGCCGGCCGAGGGCGAGGTCATGCGCCGGGCGCCCAGACCCCCGGCGGAGAGCATCTTCGCCCACGGCATGTGGCAGCACATCCTCTGGGTCGGGCTGCTCATCGGAGGCCTGTCCATCGCCTCACAGGCATGGGCCTACGCCCGGGGGGAGGAGTACTGGCAGACGGTGGTTTTTACGGTGCTCACCATCTCCCAGCTGTTCCATTCCCTGGCGGTGCGCAGCGAGCGGGCCTCCCTGCTCAGTATCGGTCTCACAAGCAATCTCCCCATACTTGGGGCGGTACTCCTGACGGTCGGCCTCCAGCTTGCGGTAATCTACGTACCCGCCCTCAACCCGATCTTCAAGACCCAGCCGCTGCCATTGTTCGATCTGGCGGTCTGTTTTGCGCTCTCGTCGCTGGTGCTGGTTGCGGTGGAAGTGGAGAAGGCGCTGGTACGCCGCGGCCGGCTCTACGGCGAGCCGGCCTCGGACTAACCGTTCTTTCGCCACAGGGTAGAAGCCGTGACGGGGGTGTGAAAGTCGCGGGGCTGTAGGCGCGTTCTTGCAGCCGGTTTTCACCGGCAAAGCGGCGTGACAAACAAGGCGACCATCAATATACTGTGCCGTCTTCGGCTGAGTGGCAGAGTGGTTATGCAGCGGCCTGCAAAGCCGTGGACCTCGGTTCGATTCCGGGCTCAGCCTCCACCTCTCGTCTTCCGGTCATGTCCGTGGCGTACTCACCGTCCAAACGGTAGTCACCGCTCGGGTCTCGCCTTCGAGCTTCTGCGCCCCCGCCCGGGTGGCGAAATTGGTAGACGCAAGGGACTTAAAATCCCTCGACTTCGGTCATGCCGGTTCGAGTCCGGCCCCGGGCACCATCCGTTGAGGTGCTGGTTCGTAACCTCAAACATCCAGGTTATCAGCGGCTTAAGCCCGTGTCCCGGGGAGAGATGCCTTCGATTGCCGACTCGTGGGTAAAGTTACGGGACTCGCCGAGGGATGTTAATCGTCGCCGGCCCCAGCTTCGCTTGCCTACCAGACAGTCTCTACCGTTGCGCTGTTGCGCAAGTGTCCGTCCACCGTCACCAGTGATGTCCCGTGGATAAGCGCCGTGGCGGCAATCAGGCGATCCGCCGGGTCGCCGTGGGGCAGCTCGAGCCGCACGGACTCGGCGGCGATGTCCGGGGTGATCGGCAGCACCCGAACGCCACGGGCGTCCAGTGCCAGTCGGCAGAAGGTCGCGCAGTCCGTCCCTGGGTCCAGCCGGCCCTTATCCACCAGCATCGCGATCTCCCACAGGCTGATGTCTGCGCAGGCCAGGGTGCCGTTCGTCTCGCCGGTGTCGAGCGCCGCACGGGCGGCGGTGCTCAGGCGCTCGGGAGCAAGGGCGTCGTAGATCAGGGCGCAGGTATCGAGCAGGATCAACGCGCCGCCTCCCAATCCGCCTCGATGGGGCTCACTACGTCGCCGACATGAGCGCGCTTGCGCAGCGTAGCGAGCTGTTCCTTTGCACTGGCGCGGGTGTCGTGCGCGGCCGTCAGCCGAGCGACCACGCGCCCGCGGCGGGTGACCAGGATCTCCTCACCGGCCTCGGCCTTGTCCAAGAATTCAGGCAGGCGATTTCTGAGATCGCTAACATTGACTTCCAGCACGGCATTCGCTTCTCTTGTACAAGTGGGTTGTACGAATGATAGCAGTTCTGGGCCCTAGGGAATGACGGAAGAACGTTTGAGTAAGTTGGACCAGTTGCGGCGAGCCTTCGAAGCTGGCGCAATTGATCTGGACACCTACGAATCGGCCGTGGCCGCGTTCGCCGCGGTCCAATCCACATCGCATGCCCAGCTCGGTGGTGACGAGAACGTCGTCGCCCAAACAGGCGCGACCGCTGCGCGCGAGATCGCCGTGGGGCGCGACGTCAACGGGAATCTCATCCACATCAACGTCAACGCCGGTGCGATCGACGCCGAGGAGCTGCTGCGCATCATCTCCGGGCAGCGGCCGGCGCCGGACCTCACGCGCGCGACGACCGAGTACCTGGACTTCTTGCTCAACCGCTTCCGTTTTCTGGACCTGCGGGGGATGGGCATCTCCGACCGGGTGCCGCTCAAGCTTCCGCTGCTGGAGATGTACATCCCGTTGCGCGCCCGGGTCGGTACGCCCGAAGGGGAGACCTGGGCGCGGGAGATGCAGCTTGCTGGACGCGCACCCACCGAGGAGGAGGCCGAGGCCATGGGGTTGCGCCTCAGTGAGCCGCAGCCGGTGCTCGACCTGCTCAAGGCCAACCCGGGGCTCATCATCCTGGGCGACCCCGGCGCCGGCAAGACCACCTTCCTCAAGTTCCTCACCCTCGCCCTGGCGACCGGACAGGGCGATCGCATTGGTCTGGGCAAAAGGCTTCCTGTTCTTGTTCCTTTGTCCGCCTATGCCGCGGAGCTGGCGCACAAGGACGTCCCGCTCGACCGCTTCATCACCGACTACTACCGGGATCGGGGCGTGTCGCTGCCCTTGGCGTCGTTGCTCGAGCAGGCCCTCGCGCAGGGCGGCGCCCTGCTATTGCTGGACGGTTTGGACGAGGTGCGGGAGACCCAACAACGGCGGGCCGTGGTGGACCTGGTCAGCGATTTCTTTAGCCTCCACCAGGCCAAGGGCAACAAGTTCGTCCTCACCAGCCGGGTGGTGGGCTATGCGGAGGTGCGCCCGCGGGTGGAAGGGCTGGCGGAGTCCACCCTGGTGGATCTGGAGGACGAGGACATCGCGTCCTTCGTGGACAAGTGGACGGCCGCCCTGGAGCGGGCCGCCGGTGGGGACAACCGGATCGCGCAGGCGGACGCGCAACGCGAGCGCGACGAGCTGCTGCTGGCGGTGCGCACCAACCCGGGGGTGCGGGGGCTGGCGGCCAACCCGCTGCTGCTCACCATCCTGGCCCTGATGAAGCGGCAAGGGGTGACCTTGCCCGAGCGCCGGGTGGAGCTCTACGAGCAATATGTGCGCACCTTGCTCAAGCACTGGAACCTGGCCCGCAGTCTGAGCGGCCGCGGTGGTCACGACCTCGATTTGGTCGAGACCCTCAAGGTGCTGGCGCCCCTGGCGCTCTGGATGCACCGTACCTCCCCAGGAGTGGGGCTGGTGCCGGAATGGGATCTGCGCCGCGAGCTCGTGGGCATCTACACCGAACGTGGTGCCGAGGATCCAGAGCGCGCCGCACGGGCGTTTCTGGAGGATGTGCGCGGCCACACAGGATTGCTCTTGGACCGCGGCGGGCGCCAGTACGGTTTCATCCACCTAACCTTCCAGGAGTACCTTGCTGCCGTAGCTCTGGGCCAACGGGGCCAGCAAAGCATCGCGCCTGTGATCGAGGACCTGTGCGCCAACGTGGGGAACGACACCTGGCACGAGGTGGCCCTGCTCACCCCGGCCTACCTGGGCATCATCCAACAGCGGGACGAGGCCGCTGGCGGCGTGTTGGAAGGTTTGCTGGCCTGCACCCATGGTGAGCCGGGCCAGGGTGTCGTGCTGGCGGGTGACGCCCTCGCGGATGTTGGGATGAGCGGCGTGACATCGGCGAGCAGCCAGCGGGTGATCGCGGCGCTGGTGGAGACCCTCGGTGACGACAAGCGCGTGGCGCCGGAACTGCGCATCCAGGCCGGCCGTGCCCTGGAAGAGTGCGGCGATCCCCGGGCCGAGGCCACGACTATCGATGCCATGCGCTTTTGCCATGTCCCCGCTGGGCCTTTCCTCATGGGCAGCGCACTCGTTGATTGGACTGCGCACCACAACGAGAGGCCCCAGAGCGAGTGCGACCTCACCTACTCGTACTGGATCTCTAGGGACCCGGTCACCGTGGCCCAATTCCAATCGTTCGTGAGAGGGGCGGAATTCCGGCTGACCAGCCCGCGGGCTTTGGATGATGCGTTGAACCAGCCGACCGTTTGGGTGACGTTGTACGAGGCGCTGGCATTCTGTGATTGGCTGACAGCGCATTATCGAGCTCAGGGGAGATTGCCGGAAGGATATCGGGTTACCCTGCCCTCAGAGCCGGAGTGGGAAAAGGCAGCACGTGGTGGGCTGCTCATACCATGCCGGGCGCAGGTCGGGCGGCTAGCGGCTAGAGGCAGCGGCCGAGGAACCCGAGCTGATCGAGAATCCGCTTCCCGCGCGCTCTTTTGCTTGGGGGGACCGTTTCGAGCCGAACCTCAGAGGACCTGACTTCGGGGAATTTACGTTGCCCCCAGTTTGAAGGCCAGGCGCAAATTCGTACGCGGAAAAACCGTTTCTGTCGCGTTGAGCTCCTCGCAGAGTTGCTCGATCGCCTGGTCGGTCGCGGCATTCGCCGAGTGGTGCAGACAGACAGTCAATGTCCCCGCCTCGGGATCGGGCAGCAGATCTGCTTCGGTGGTGTACAGAGCACACAATAGTCGACGCGCTTCGTCGGGGCGTTTGAGGTGCTCGCGCAAGCAGTTGGCCATCGCC